>JAEZDS010000043.1 GCA_023433205.1 Bacteroidota bacterium | reverse complement strand
CTTTTGCCCTGGCCGTGTAAACAATTCCTTCATAACCGTATGAAACAGTGGTATTGCTGCTGCTGTTGTCTGGTTCACATTTCACAGGGATGATCTTGATGTTCCAGCCAATGGAGGCAACGCCGGTATTATTATCGGTTCTCGCGCCTGCAATACCTGCGCACATAGTGCCGTGGCTCATTAAAACATTCGTTGGCTGAGCATTGTTATCCCAGTCAGCCACATCAAAACCGTTTACATCATCAACGTAGCCGTTGCCATCGTCATCAATATTGTTACCTGCTATTTCACCCGTGTTAGTGTAAGTATTCGCAATCAGATCAACATGGCTCCACATTACCGCGTTGTCAACTATTGCAACGGTAATATTTGAATTGCCATTAAAAACATTCCACGCATTCTGCGCGTTGATCTGGTTAAGATGTACGGAGGCCGATGATATTGAATAATCATTGGGGGTGGCGTGGGTCTCTGCCAGCGGCACCTTTTCAGCGTATTCAACGCCCGGGAGCTTTTCAAGCGCGGTGATAAGATCATCCACCAGCGTTTTCTCACCGAATTGTAGCCTTAAAATATAGGGAAGAGTCTCATCGTCACTAGCTGCGAAGTAGGGCCGGCGAATTCCTTTGATCTCATATTTTTCTGCCAGCGGCGCAAGCCCTCTTACAGAAGTTAGTTTCACCGCACGTACTGGCTCGCGCAAAAATGAACTGGCAGCTTCCCTGGAAAATTTTATATACACATGGCCGTCGAGGTAGTTGTTATAAACCAACTGTGCGCTGCCTTTCAGAGAGAAAATAAGAATAAAAACCAGTAAACTTTGCTTCATGCTGTGGCGGGGAAATTTGAGTTATAAATATACAGAATCCTGAGCTTCAGCCCCTCACAAATTCCTGCAAAAACATCTATATTTAGCGGATGGCTGCCTTCCGTGAGTGAGCAAACCCGGTATAATCAAACAGCCTGTATTTAGATCTATGAAACTGGCAGTGATCGATTGCGGGACGAATACCTTTAACCTCATAATTGTTCAGGTAAAAAGCCCTGATGATTTTGAGCTGATATACAATACCAGAATTCCTGTGAAACTTGGTGAGCGTACCATCACTAATGGTTATATTGATAAGGAACCCTATGAGCGCGGCATTCAGGCGTTACGAAATTTTAAGACAAAAATAAACGAAGAAAAGGTTGATAAGGTGCTGGCCTTCGCTACCTCAGCCATACGGGATGGGCGCAATGGCGCTGAATTTACTGCTGAGGTAAAACGCGACCTGCAGATCAACATTGAAGTGATAGACGGAGAGCGTGAGGCCGCGCTAGTTTACAATGCAGTGAGGGAGGCCGTAAAACTGGGCAAAGAAATCTCACTTATAATGGACATTGGAGGTGGCAGCACCGAATTTATTCTTGCCAACGCCGAAAAGATCTTCTGGAAAAAAAGTTTTACCATAGGTGCTGCACGGCTCCTGGCTAAGTTTCAGCCCGGCGACCCAATCTCAAAAGAAGAGATCCACTCAATAAACGATCACCTGCAGGCAGAACTACAACCGCTTTTTGAAGCAGTGGAAAAGTTCCCTCCAACCGAACTGGTTGGTTCATCAGGCGCTTTCGAGTCTTTTGTAGAAATGATCCATGGTGAGCTGGGAGGTGAACCTTTCAGTCACGATAGAACTTCTTTCACCATCAACCTCGAATTGTACGCTAAGATCTGCGGCAAAATTGTGAGTTCAACGCTTGCCGAACGAAAACAGATCAAAGGACTTGTCCCCATGCGTCTAGACATGATAGTGATCTGCTGTCTGCTTGTTGATTTTGTACTTTCAAATCTGCGGCTTAAAACCATGCGGATGTCGGTATGGTCGCTTAAAGAGGGTGCAATGGTTGAATTTGTTAAGAATTATACTTCATAAAAACTATGGCAAAGATCCTTGTGATCGACGACGAAAAATCGATCAGACGTTCAATACGGGAAATACTTGAGTTTGAAAAACACCAGGTGGAAGAAGCTGAAGATGGGCAGGCCGGCTTAAATCTGGCCCTCAAGAACCAGTACGACATTGTACTGAGTGATATTAAGATGCCTAAAGTCGACGGCACTGAATTGCTGCAGAAACTTGTTGAAGCCGGCATTAATTCGGCGGTTATAATGATGAGCGGCCACGGTACTATTGAAACAGCGGTTGACGCCGTTAAAAAAGGTGCTTATGATTACCTGGCAAAACCGATTGACCTGAACCGTTTGCTTGTGGCCATACGCAACGCCCTCGAAAAAACCGAGCTGGTAACCGAGACAAAAACCCTCCGCAAAAAAATAAGTAAGGGTGCCGACATGATCGGTAATTCAAAGGCCATAGAAGAGATCAAAAATATGATCGAAAAAGTGGCGCCAACCGATGCCAAGGTGCTGATCACGGGAAGTAATGGCAGCGGCAAGGAACTGGTTGCAAAATGGCTGCACGAAAAAAGCAACCGCGCTTCGGGGCCTCTTATTGAGGTGAATTGCGCTGCCATTCCATCAGAACTTATTGAGAGCGAACTGTTCGGTCATGAGAAAGGCTCTTTTACAAGCGCCATTGCCCAGCGAAAGGGCAAGTTTGAACTCGCCGAAGGAGGAACGATTTTTCTTGATGAGGTGGGCGACATGAGTCAGAGCGCGCAGGCAAAGGTTTTGCGGGCATTACAGGAGAACAAGATCACCAGGGTAGGGGGTGATAAGGAAATTAAGGTGAACGTGCGGGTTATAGCTGCCACCAATAAAAATCTGGAAGAGGAAATTGAAAAAGGAAATTTCAGACGCGACCTTTACCACCGTCTTGCGGTAATACTTATTCATGTGCCTTCGCTTGATGAAAGGAAAGAAGATATTCCCGCGCTCGCTGATTATTTTCTCGACAGCATCTGTACAGAAATGGGTGTAGCCAGAAAGACGCTTTCAAACGATGCACTGAAATGTTTAACAGAACACAGCTGGCCGGGAAATATCAGGGAGTTCAGGAATGTAATTGAACGGCTGGTGATCCTTGGTAGTAAGGAAATATCTGAGGATGAGGTGCGGATGTATTGTTAGCAGTGCATAATTAACCACCCCGATACATATCGGGGAATCATAGAAACCATAGAAATTCACATAGTTGTTTAATAAGCAATAGTGTGGGAGTTGATCCTATTTAACATCGCAAAGATTTTCCCTATGTGTGCTACTGTGCCCTATGTGTTTAGATATCTAAAGAGGCGCTCAAATGTTTACAGGATCGCAGCTGGCCCGGAAATATCAGGGAGTTCAGGAATGTAATTGAACGGCTGGTGATCCTTGGTTCTAAAGAAATATCTGCGGAAGAGGTAAGGATGTATTGTTAGCAGTGCATAATTAACCACCCCGATACATATCGGGGAATCATAGAAACCATAGAAATTCACATAGCTGTTTAATAAACAACAGTGTGGGAGTTGATCCTATTTAACATCGCAAAGATTTTCCCTATGTGTGCTACTGTGCCTATTGTACCCTATGTGTTTAAAGATCGAAGCTCCCCACTTAATTGAGGGGCCCACCCATAAAATCAAGCATGATAAAATCCTCCAGCGTATAACGCTGTCCGTCCACAAAAGCCACTATCCACGCGTCTTTTACACCCTTTGTTATCACACGCTGTCTTTGTTTTTCGGCAAGGTTTAAGGTTGTGTATTCATTTTGTGTGAACCTTGTAACACCGTCAGGGTACGCTTTCGACAGCACCTCGCCCATGCTGGTGAGTTTTTTATATTTAAAATTTTCGGGATTTTTAAATGCTCCTACCTGCACAGTAAATACCAGTCTGTCGGCGCAATAATTTCCAGCGCCATCCAGTAGCTGTTTATAAATGGCCGGGTCGTTCAGCGACTTGCCCTTAATTGCTGAGAGATCTGGCAGATTGTCTGAACAGGGCTCAGCTTTACGCGTTGTTTTCGCTACACTGTTTGTAGCTGGCTCAGCTGGGCTTTCAGTACTGGTATAAGATTGCTGCTGTGGTTCCGGTTCTTCTTTTGGTGTAAGTGCCGCAATCTCTTCCTCCTCTTCTTCAGGCTCCGCAACCGGCGTTGATACAATCTTTTCCGCAGGAGGTTCTTCTGCTACAGGCTCTTCTTCTTTGGGAGTTACTGCGGCGATTTCTTCCTCAGGCTTTTTCTCTTCTGTTTGTTTTGGTGTTCCGGCAAAAGACTGGCTGTAGAGGAAAAAATCTTTGTTCTGCTCAAGGTAGGTATCAAGGTTTACCAGATCAAGATCTTCCTGCACCGGCGCGAAACCAGGCGCGCTCACTTTTATTCTGTATTCTTCACCCGGTCGCAAAGTTGCGAGGTACTTTCCTGTGTTGTTGTTGCTGTTGTAATTGGCCACTACAATACCATCTTTTTTACTCACCTCTACTATTCCTTCAACCGGTTTGTCGTCACCATAAATCGTTCCTTTTAGCATGGCAAGTACAGGTTTTTCTCCTTTCATACCTGGTGTCACCACGTAAATATCCTGACTGCCGTATCCTCCGCTTCCTGTGCGGGTACTGCTAAAGTATCCCTTGTCGCCTTTTGAGTTAAGCACGTAATAACTGTCATCTTCTGTGGTGTTAAGCGGGATACCCATGTTTTGTGGAGTGCCCCACTCACCATACTGATCTTTTGTTGAGAACATAATGTCATAACCACCAATACTGCTGTGTCCTTTTGAACTGAAAAAAAGCGTCACACCATCAGGATGAATAAACGGCGCATCGTCGTCGTATTTTGTGTTGATGGCAGGCCCAAGGTTTACCGCGGGACCCCAGTCACCGTTCACCAGTTCGCTCACGTAAATGTCGCGGCCACCGAGACCATCGGGACGTTCGCTGGAAAAATAAAGCAGCTTTCCATCGGCAGAGATCGAACAGGAACCCTCCCAGTATTCAGGTGTGTTAATGTTGGAATTAAGAGGCTCAGGCACACTGAACTCATCACCCGTTAAACGGCTTACCATAATATCGCCTTCGTTTTCGTTGTTACTGAGGAAAGTAAAAAGGGTGCTGCCGTCAGGACTGATGGCGATGGCCGCGTCGTTTCCTTTGGTGTTAAGCGCCTCAACCGGTTTGCCAGGTAACCAGTTTCCGGTGGCATCTTTAGAGGTAATATAAATGTCTGAAAGGTACATGCCCTTAGGGTCGTACTTCATCTCCGCGTTAAGTTTTCCTCCAAGACTTTTTCTTCCAACGTAAGTATAGATCATGGTGGCTTCGTCGGCAGTGATCACCGGAACACCCTCAAGTTCTGTTGTATTAATAGGAGGACCGATATTCTGGATGTCAGCGAAAACCTTTTCCTGCATCAGCACCTTTCCGTTGTGGCAGTTATTGAGCGTTAGTTCAATATCCGGAATCAGGTCCTTGTCTTCTTTCTTTTTGCTGATGCTGAGTTTTTCAAGTAATGGCTGCAGAATTACAATGGCTTCATCAAAACGGTAATTGCGGTGATAGGCTTTGCCAAGATAGGTTTCAGTTTCAGCGGTATTGTACTTCACTTTCATCTCCTGAAAGATCTCTATGGCACGCTCCTTTTTTTCAGTATAGTTAAGGGCACAAATACCCAGCTTGAACTGGTAATCTATTTCCTTGGGGTAACGGCTGTGAAGTTTGTCGAATACCGCATAGGCCTTGGCATATTCGGCGTTGTTGAGGTAGTCGTAGCCCTCGTCTTCAAGGGTGCTTCGTGACTGACTAATTCCTGCAGCGCTCAACAGCAGCGCCAGGCTCAAAAGGCCCAATTGTTTTTTCATTACCGAGTGATATTGGTTTTCACTCTAAAATTTGCAATAATTAGCAGGCAGATTACGGCTTCAGGGGCCGACTTATTAAGAGAGGGGTGTTTACTTCAGGGCCGGAGAGGCAATTAAACTGCAGCAGGCAAGAAAAGAGTTCCATTTTGAATGGTGCTGACAAAAGGATCTCAACTGATAGTGTTGCATTCCTGACGCAACTACCATGCACAATTACAGGGCGGACTAAAATGTATCACCGCATCGGGCATCATGCCTTGTATTCTGTCCTGGTGGTTTTTTGGGATAAGGATATTGCGAAGATCCATCCATTTCAGGTTTTTTAGTTTGCTCAGGCTTTCAGGAAAATGGTCAAGGTTATTGCTCCAGAGGTCGGCCACCTCAAGTTTTTCGAGATCGCCAAAGCTGTAAGGCAGCATTTCAATTTCGTTCTGGTTTACATTAAGATGAACCAGGTTTTTCATTTCGCCTATATTCGCCGGCAATCTCTCAAGTCCGGTGCGGCTTACAATCAAATATTGCAGGTATTTGAGTTTTACAATTGAATCGGGTAGTTCGGTTATTTTATTCCGGCTGAGGTCGAGGTACTGCAGATTTTCCAGTTGCAGGATCTGCATGGGAAAACTCTTGTATTTTTTTTTGCGGAGTGTAAGTTTAACAACGTTATCAGGGTCTTTCAGCGCTTCGCTCAGATCGGTGTATTCCTGCCAGGTCGCAAGCTGCATCGAATCAAGCATTCCCTGCGATTTTCCGGCAATAACAAACAGACAGATGATAAAAGGAAACAGTAGTTTTTTCATGATGCTGAAGCTATTAATCCCATGCATTGTGTTTTGTCCTCGTCTAGTGCTTTTTTGAGCTCCTCTAAATTTCTGAATTTTTTTTCATCTCTCAGTCTCTGTAAAAAATTTATGCGGAGTTCTTTGCCATAAATATCTGCGTCAAAATCAAAGATGTTCACCTCAACTTTTATAATATTGTCTGAATCAGTTGTGGGGTTTGTACCTATACTGAGCATGCCGTACAATAACAATCCTTCAATCACAACTTCCACAAAATATATTCCAGGGGCAGGAATGAGTTTGTACTCATCTTCTATTTTAAGATTGGCGGTTGGATACCCAAGTTCTCTGCCAAGTTGTTTGCCTTTTACTACCGTTGCTCTCAGAAAATAATGATGTCCCAAAAATTCAGTGGCCAGATTAAGGTTGCCTTCTTCAAGGGCTTTTCTGATCTTGCTGCTGCTGATGGCAATGTGATCAATGTCCTTTGCGCTGATCTCTTCCACCTCAAATCTGAACTGCGGCGCGTATTTGCGCAATACATTGATATCACCGGTTCTTTTATTGCCAAATTTATGGTCGTAACCAATCACCAGGTGTTTTACCTGAAGGCTTTTTATAAGTATGTCCTGGATGTAAGCCTCTGAGCTTAGCTGTGAGAATTTTTTACTGAAAGGATAAACGACAGTTACATCAACACCGTATTTTTTTAGTAGCTCCAGTTTTTCGTCCACGGAAGTCAGCAGTTTAAGGTCTTGCTGTTCGGGAAACAAAACCCTGCGGGGGTGCGGATCAAAGGTGAGGACAACGGTCTTTAGTCCGGTTTTTTCTTTCAGCTTTTTTAACTGCGCCAGAATTTTCTGATGCCCCAGGTGGACCCCGTCAAAGGTTCCGATGGTTACAATTGAGGGCTTTTCTATTCTGAAATGTTCGCTGTGTTGTACGGTGAGCACGGGGGTAAAGATACTGAGAAAAGTTGGCAGTTGGCAGCGTTTTACCACGGAGGCAGGAGGAACACGGAGAAGTTGGCAGCAGCAGATTGCAGTGAGCAGTGTGACCATGGAGACACGAACGAGTAGTTGGTAAGGGCTGGTTCCTTCATCCCAAGAGGTTAATCCATTACTCCGTCTTAGTTCTTAATGTCCTGGCTCCTGTGTCCCCCAACCGGTTCCACCGGACACTGTCCTGGTTCTCTCTCAGCGCCCTCCGCGATAAAATTGTCGGTTAAACCACTACTCCGTCTTGTGTCCTGTCGTCCTGGCTCCTGGTTCCCCTCAGCGCCCTCCGCGCGTCAGCGCGAAAACACTCTCAGCGTCCTCTACGCTTGCGCCGAAGCTTCAGCGTAGGAGCAGCGTCAAGCGCAGCGCCTCAGCGCACTTTGCGGTTAAAAGAGAGGGTTAAACCACTACTCATTCTAGTGTCCTGTCGTCCTGGCTCCTGGTTCCCCTCAGCGCTCTCCGCGCGCCAGCGCGAAAACACTCTCAGTGTCCTCTACGCTTGCGCCGAAGCTTCAGCGTAGGAGCAGCGTCAAGCGCAGCGCCTC
>JAEZDS010000024.1 GCA_023433205.1 Bacteroidota bacterium | reverse complement strand
GAACCAGATCGAACCTGGCAACATCACTGAATTTATCTTGTACGTTTTCAGGCTCACCTGGCCATTTGCCTCACTGGGATGGGTTACTTCGCTGGTGCAACGTGCGGCGGCCTCTCAGGAGCGCATTAACGAGTTTCTCGACCGCAAGCCGGTTATAAAAAACAACAATCATTCGCTTTATGATATTGCCGGCGCCATCGAATTCAGGAATGTGAGTTTCACTTATCCTGAAAATAATGTGCAGGCCCTGAAAAATATTTCATTCTCTGTGCCCCGGGGCACTTCTCTTGGAATAACAGGCCAGGTAGGAAGCGGCAAAAGCAGTATTATAACTGTGTTAACCAGGCAATACGATGTTAACAGCGGGGAAATTCTCATTGACGGAAAAAATATCCGCGAACACAACCTTCCCCTCTATCGTAAAAACTGCGGCGTGGTTCCTCAGGAAGTTTTTCTGTTCAGCGACACCATCGCCAACAACATCTCTTTCGGTAGTCCGGGTGGTATTGCCGGCATAGCAGATGTGGAAGAAGCAGCAAAAAAAGCGGGCGTGTACACCAACATCATTGGTTTCCCCGACAAATTCGATACGGTTGTAGGCGAACGCGGTGTAACGCTGAGCGGCGGACAGAAACAGCGTATCTCCATAGCGAGGGCAATTATCAATAAGCCGGCCCTGATGTACCTTGACGATTGCCTGAGCGCTGTTGATGTTGAAACCGAGGAAGTGATCCTGGGCAACCTTCGCGAGCAGATGAAAGGCAAAACAAGCATCATCATCAGTCACCGTATTTCAACCCTTCGCGACGCAGACCAGATCATCTATCTTGACAAGGGAGAGGTGGTTGAAAAGGGAACCCATGAAGAACTGCTCGCGCTTAATGGCCGGTACGCAGCCCTTCATGGGATCCAGAATAATTAAAATTTAGGCAAGCAGTTCGCACTAAGGATTTACTCCGCCTTCCTTTTCCTTTGTGTTTGGTTCTTTGGTTGTAGTGTTAGTGCTCACAGTGTCTTTGGCTTCCTTCTTCTTTTTGTTCTTATCAATAATCACACCTGTAACCGCCCCTGCGCCTGCACCAACAACTCCTCCGATAATGGCCCCTTTGCCAGGATTCTTCTTATTGATGATTGCTCCGCCTACAGCCCCGGCTCCGGCACCTATCACTGCACCCTTCACGGTGTTATTAATGCCCTGCTTTTTTTTCTCTTCCGTTGCAGGCTCATCAGTTTCTGTGCCCGCTGTACCTGTATGCTCTTCATTGCCTGAAGGCTCAGCAGCTACCGTGCCGGTTCCGGCAGTGTTGCCATCATTTCCCGGAGAAGGCGCTTCAACAGGATCAGAACCTCCCTTTTTGCCAGGTTTTTTGCCGGCAGTTCGGGGCTGTACAGTACCAGGAGACCCGCTAACTGTAGCACTGGCTACATTCTCCATCGAATCCTCCAGCCTGATCCGCTCATTCATGTCGTTGAGAGAATCAACGGCAGCGGATGTGGCCATGTCAATTTCTGCTTCTCTTTCAGCTTGATTGTTGTTGCAGGCTGCCATCGAAATGATCAGCACCGGATAAATAAGTAGTTTTTTCATCTTTCTTCTTTTTTTCTTTGCGTCCCTCTTTTAAAACAGGACCGCCAGAACACAATGAAAATTTATGCCAGTGTGTAAGGCCAAACCAACCCTGCCTTCAGCCGTTTTATCGAACAAATCAGGGCCTCAGGCCTGTAACTGTAGATTATTCTCCTCGGCTGCCCCGGAATTTGGTCTTTTTAACAGCCAACTGAGGATCTGCCAGGCCAGCAGATAAAGCCGCGATACCCGGTAAATTTTATCTTTGCTAGCTATGCGACACTTTTTACTGTTTTTTCTGTTTTCAGCGTTCACCCTTGTGGCTCAGGATGAGGACGAAAAAGCCGGACTCTGCGATCCCGACCTCGATAAAAAGGCAATTGCTTTTTACGAAAAAGGAATTGACCGTAAAAAATTTAAGAAACCTGAGCGAATGCAGCATCTCATGAAAGCGCTTGAGATTGAGCCTGAATTTGCCGAGGCCAACCTGGCTATGGGCCTGGAGCTTGCGGCCCGCAGCAAACTCGAATCAAAACCATTCACGCACACACTGCCCTATTTCCTGAAAGCCATCGCAGTTTGTCCGAAGGTACACAGCGAACCCTACTATTATATAGGCTTTGATTATTACGAGCGCCGGCTGAATGATTCGGCCATTCATTATCTTCAGAAATTTATCGCTTTTAAGGATGATGACAGTAAAAAATTTGCCAAAGACTGGGAAGCCGAAATGTATCAGGCCAGAATGATGATTGCTTCCGCGAAAAAAGAAATGTCGCTGAAAAAAGGCGTGATGTTCGATCCCAAAGTAGTACCAGGCGTTTCAACAGAACGCGATGAGTATCTGGCTTACATCTCGCCTGACGACAGAAACTGCTATTTTGTTAGGAGATTACCGGTGCAGTCAATGGACCGTGTGTACCAGAGCGACGCGGAGAAAGAAGTTTTTATGATTGCCAGAAGGGATAACACCGGCGCTTTTGACAGCGGAGAACCAATGCCACCGCCTTTTAACACAACTAACGATAACCAGGGCGGCTGCAGCATTTCTATTGACAACAAACACCTTTATTTTGCCATGATGCGTATGGAAGGCGGCCTACAGCCTAACTGCGATATTTACGTTTGCGACGAGCTTTATGAAGATGAATGGAGCGAGATGCGAAAACTCAGCGCCAATGTAAATGACCCCAAATACTGGGATAGTCAGCCCTCTATTGCGGCTGATGGTGTTACCCTTTATTTCGCCAGCGACAGGCCGGGAGGTTATGGCGGAATTGACCTGTGGGTAACCAGAAAAGATCCTTCAACGGGAGAATGGAGTATTCCACTTAACCTGGGGCCCAAGATCAATACTCCGGGCGATGAAAAAACGCCTTTTATTCATAGTGACAGCGAAACACTTTATTTCAGCAGCAGCGGCCATTTTGGTTTCGGGAAATACGATATTTTTTACGTGAGGAAAGATGAGAACGGAGAATGGGCGGAACCCGAGAATATTGGTTCACCTATTAACGGTGACACCGACGATACAGGTTTTTTTGTGAGCAAGGATACCAAGACCGGCTATTTTTTCAGCTACGATGAGGGTCGGGTGCGTGGCAAGGGAATTGGCCGCTACGACCTCTTCAAATTTGAGCTTTATAAAGAGGCCCGCCCTCAGCAGATCTACTTTGCCAAGGGAAATATTAAAGATGAAGAAGGAAACCCTGTTTCAAATACGGTTGTGGAAATTAAAGACGTAAAAACCAGGAAAGTTTCATTAGCCACTGTTGACAGCAGCAGCGGATCTTATATGATGGCAGTACGACAGGACAGGGATGTGGTGGTTACAGTAAAAAAAGACAACATAGCTTTTAATTCAAAGATGGTAAAAGCCGCGTCCCGGCCAAAAAATGAAAACGCAAACCTGCAGGTTGATCTTGAGGTTAAGGAAGCCCGCCCGGGAGAAAGTTTTGTGATTGAAGACATTATGTACACTACCAACAGCGCCGAACTGCAGTCAGAAAGTATGGCCATCATCGAAAGTTTTGCCGATTACCTGAAAGAACATCCCCGTTTCGTAATTGAAATAAAAGGACATACAGATAATGTTGGAAATGCAAAAGACAACGAAGCCCTCAGCACTAACAGGGCTTACACGGTGAAGGCCCAACTCGAAAAAATGGGAATTGCCGGTAACAGGATTAAAGCAAAGGGCTACGGATCTTCAAAACCAAGAGCCGACAACAATACCGAAGAAGGTCGCGCCAAAAACAGGCGCACGGAATTTGAGATCCTTAAAAGCTAACGACTGGCGAGATCTGTGTAGCCGGTATGAAGCAAAAATTTAAAATCGATTTCCGTTTGAGATAAACTATGAAGTTTTCGGAAAACAAATTATTGTATCGGCGATCTTTCAGCCCAAACGTCATCCAGCAATAAAAAGAAAGCGTAAGTATTCGCTGTATTTTTATAAGTGGATTGAAGACCAGTGCTTGCTATTGATGTTTTCTCCCGCAATAAATATTCGGCATCTTTACTCGCCGCCACTTTCAGGACTTTCTCCGATTATTACAGCCGTTTGCCACACAACATCTATCTTTAGCAGGTGAAGGTGTCAACTACACGGATAATTGCCGAAATAACTGCAGCGCTTTTGTTTCTTTTTCTGCCTTTGCTTCTGGTTCCGGTTGTGTCACCACTGGCAGTTCCGGCTTTGCTTCAGCCCGTTCTGCAGGGTATTCTCATTATACATGGCTCGCTTATCATACTCTACTACTGGAATTACTACTACGCCATTCCGCAACTTTATTTTGGAGGTAAAAAGAAAACCTTTGCTGCCATCTCTCTGCTTTTTGTATTGTTATTGTGTCTTTTGGCTTTTGCTGACCGGGCGTACAACCCCTTCCCCAGTCCGCCTTTCAGATACCCGGTATTTATCTTTATACTCAGCATCCTCCTTCGTTTTGCGGTTATAATGTTTATCTGCTTTGCCCTGGCAAGTTATACCAGGCTTCAGAAAAGCGAGGAAGCAAACCTGCGGTCAGAACTTGCTTACCTGAAGGCGCAGATCAATCCACACTTTCTTTTTAATACCCTCAACAGCCTTTATGCCCTGGCTGTAACACGCTCTGAAAAAACGCCGGACGCCATCTCAAGGCTTTCCGCTATTATGCGTTATGTAATTGATGATGCCGCCGCCGACCTTGTGCCACTTGAAAGAGAATTAAATTACACCTCAGCTTACATTGAGCTTGAAAAACTCAGGCTTAATAAAAAAGTTAACCTGGTTTATGAAATAAGAGGAGAAGCCAAAAACAAAAAAATAGCACCTCTTCTGTTACTCCCTATTGTAGAAAATGCCTTTAAACATGGAGTGAGTGCCAGCGATGAAAGCACTATTCTGATTTCCATTACAATTGAAGACAAAACACTAAATCTCCGCACACAAAATACGACAGGTAAAAAACCAGCGCAACAGGGCACAGGTTTGGGACTCAGTAATGTGCAAAAACGACTGGAACTGCTTTATCCCGGCAAACACGAATTGACAACCAGTGAAAAAAACAACGAATTTATCACTACTTTAATGATTGAAACCGGTGATTAATTGTGTAGCTATCGACGACGAACCCCTGGCGCTGGAGATAATAAAAGCCTACTGCGCAAGAGTTCCTTTTCTCGATCTGCACAAAACATTTACCGATCCCTCGCTGGCAGCAGATTACATACAGACACATCCTGTTGACCTGCTGTTCCTCGACATTCAAATGCCCGACATAAATGGTATTGATTTCTACCGCAGATATGGCAGAGATCAGCTGGTGGTTTTTACAACAGCCCATCGCAGCTATGCTGTTGAGGGCTTTGACCTGAATGCGGCTGATTATCTGCTTAAACCCATAACATTTGAGAGATTTCAGAAGGCTGCATCAAAAGCACGGGACTTTCTTGAATTTTTACGAGGTTCAGGGCAAGGTGATCAGCAATGGCTACTTGTACGTTCTGAGTACAGTCTCGTCAAAATTATGTTCGCAGAGATCGCTTATATTGAAACACTCGACGATTATCTCCGAATTCACCTCCATGATAAAAAAGCTGTGCTTACAAAAATGAACCTGAAAAACATACATTCAAAACTTAATCAGAATGAATTTATAAGAGTTCACCGCTCTTATATTGTCCCGCTCAGCCGTATTGTCTCCGTACGTAACAAAACAATTGCCCTGCCGGAGATACAGATTCCTATTGGTCAAAAATACGAAGAAGCATTTTTCGCGAAGTATCGGCGGGAGTAAGGTACAGATAGAGCAGACGCAGACACCGCCCTTAAACAAAGACACAGGAGAATTTCGGCTTAGCCCAAATAAAAAAAAATTCTAAGTCCAGCACTCCCTGGTCAAATAAATAGCGAATCCCTATGTTTCTCATGTTTCTTCTGATATTTATCGGATTGTCAATAGAGGAGCAAGGTCTCCAGATTAAAAATACAAATCCGCCAAAACACCGTCCTGGCTCCCTCCGTCCTGCCTCCTGTTTCTAAAAAAATCTATCCCTAAACTGCCAGCCAATTCCCCTACTCTTTTACACTGTTTCCCTACTTTTTAGCAAAAGAGCACTTTGCTGGTCCATCTTTGTAACGTGAACCCCCTTTTTCCTAACGAAAAACATTTAAAAAGCCGAAGCATGGTAAGCCGGTCATTATTTACAATGTTATTTGCGGCGTTGTTTTTTACGTCCCCGATCGATGCTCAGGAAACGCCTGTTCTTACACTTCCTGCTTTGTACGAACTCACCAGAAAAAACTATCCGCTGATCAAACAAAATGACCTGATCACCAAAAGCAGAGAGTACACCGTAGCGAATGCAGGCAAGGCCTATCTGCCCCAGATCACCATCAACGGACAGGCCAGCTACCAGTCAACAGTAACCGCAATTCCCATCAATATACCCGGTATGGAAATCCCCCAACTCAGCAGAGATCAGTACAGGCTGTATGCAGAGATAAATCAACCGTTGTATGATGGAGGTATGGGCCGTAGTCAGAAACAACTTGCTGAAGCCAGCGCTGTTTCTGAAGAACGTAAACTTGAAGTGGAATTGTACGCCCTGAAAGACCGTATTGACCAGCTCTACTTCGGCATTTTCATCACAAATGCACGAATCACACAGATATCACTGG
>JAEZDS010000136.1 GCA_023433205.1 Bacteroidota bacterium | reverse complement strand
CCCGTAAACTCCATGAACCATATAAAATAACTTCCAAGGGCAATGTACGACCCAACCTTCTTAAGGTTCGTACTTCCGAAATAGCTATCCATCCGAAGAGCGGACATCTGTACATGCTGGCCGCAATGGACTTTTTACTCATGGTTTTTGACCAAAGTGGTAAGATCATTCACCTGGAAAAACTCGATGAGTCAAGGTTCAAACAGGCAGAAGGGCTCACATTTCTAAGCAACGGCGACATGCTTATCAGTAACGAGGGCGCGGACGGCGAACCTACACTGCTCCGATTCAAAGCAGGAGATCTTTAAACGGCTTTATTTACCTTTTATCTTTCATTTAAAGGTTGTTGTCGAAATATGCAGCAGTAACCTGAGTCGGTTACTTAATTTCACCCTCATTGAACTGCCATGAAAAGGTACAATTCTGATATTGTTTTTTCTTCCGGAAAGTACCTCTTTTCGCTGCTTTTCTGCTGTTTTTTACTCAGTTATAATGCTGTGGGACAGAATAGTGCAGGAATGAATAAAGAAAAGCCCGGAGAAGCCATCACTGTTTACCCCAATCCCAGTGGGGGTAAATTCACCATAAAAGTTGCTGAGCAGGAAAAACCCTTTCACATAAACATTTATAACCTTGTGGGCGAAATGATATTCCATTGGGAGTCCGGTAATAGCCTTCAGGCGAGTTTTGAGGCCGATCTTAGCCGGCGCCCTGAGGGTATTTATTTTGTGGAGCTCGACACAGAGAAGGCCAATGTCGTAAAGCGCATTATTCTCGAGCGAGCTGGTCCTTCAGGACAATAATTACTGCAGTCGCAAATTGCGCGCAATAAGGTTGCAGTGTTCGGGCAAACAAAAACCTTTCCCAGCCCCTGATAATAGAGGTTTATCGAATAAAAAGGAAATCCGGCCTACTGCGTCGTAATTTTATATAAAACAGAGGAGCAATGAATCAGCGCAAAAAAGTCGTAACAGTACTGTTGGCCGACGACGATCCAAACGATCAGACAAAAATGAAGATGGCCCTGAACGGGTCAATACCCGAACTCAGGATCGACCTGGTGCATAACGGCATGCAGCTGATTGATTACCTGGTAAAACATTACACCAGCAAAAAGAAGTCGCTCCCTGACATTATCATTACCGATCTTTACATGCCATTTGCAGGTGGGCTGCACGTTCTTAAACAGATCAGGAAACGTGAAGAATTTAAACACATTCCTATTTATGTGTTTTCAGCGAATTTTGACAGAACCATTCAAAGCCGTGTGCTTGAGAACGGCGCAACGGAATTCCATCAGAAGCCCGGCGACTTTAATTCGCTACAGAGTATAGTGAATGATATTGTGAGTCGCACCCAGACTGCTTTGGCTACCGCCTGATTTTAATAAGTGAAATGCGTTATATTATTCTGCTTTTAGGGGTCTTTGTGCTGGCAGGTGCTTGTGTGCCGGAAAAACGCGTGGTGGGGACTTATGGTACCGACTATGGTGATACCATCAGAGTAGTGGAGGACCATTCCTGGAAAATAGAACTCGCCGAACCCGATACAGTTGACCAGAAACAATTCAAATTCACCACCGGACGCTGGTACAAAAAGCGCAACAAGCTCGAACTTCATGTCGACGCCAAATCAATGGGGCCGTACTGGGAGTGTCTGCCGCTTAAAGTCAGCTGGAACCGACTTCGCAGGAGCATAGAGTGTGAAGGTAAGGGGCAGAACTACGTTTTTAAGAAAGTAAATTACCGCAAACTCCGCCGTATCCAGAAGAAAGAAGAAAAGCGCGAAAAAAAGCGCGAGAAGCAGAAGGAAGACGAAAAGATGAAACGCAAACTCGAGGAGCTTGAGGCCGGAGAGTAAGATGTGCGGAGCTAACAGGACCTGCTGGAGCAGTTCGTAGCAAAAGCCACACAATAGTTTGCGGCTGGAACCGTTCTACGTAAAAACATCCAGGCATGAAAAAATCAATACTTTTTCTTGTCCTTCTCACGCTTTCTAGGCTTACATCAGGACAGGATTCGATCAGCAGGCGCTTTGAATTGGGTTCAACGCTTATTTCGGTAAACACTATCGATCTGAATCCAAAGTTTTCTTTTGGAAGACGGCCTGTTGAATTTATCAGCGGCCTTTTTTTTCGTTACACAATAAACAGGATCGGAATGCGCCTGCTGGTGGGCTACTCTGACAACACTACTTCATATTCCCCCTCCAAATCGGGCTATTACAGTAAAGTAGGTTACGTGAACAATGAAAAAGACTGGCGTATGGGTATTGGCGGACAATATTCTATTTTCAAAAGGCAAGAATGGCTCTACGGATTTCTTGACATTGCCTACCGGAATGTGCGCGCCGCCCGCAAATACTACGGAGAAACCTGGACCAATATACACACCGCTTCAGAACGGGCCAACGGTATGGATTATTTTTTGGGTCTGGGCCTGAAGATCAGAACTTTTAGAAATGTGTTCCTTTCTCAGGAAATCGGTACTACGGATCCAGCCTGTCGGTAAAAAAAGCGTATGTACTTAACGAGGGGAGTTCAACAAAGTATCACTATTTTGAAACTGTTACCAATGCTGTAGTGAAGCTACATTTGACTGCAAGGTTTTAGTGTTCGGAGCAACAGTTTCCGTTGACAGTATCAGCTAGGAGCTTATTCCTTCCTGCCTCGTCAATCGCACCTGTTTGCCCTACAACTTCGTACTCCGTACCTCGTATTTCGTACCTCGTACTTTGTACTTCCCTTCACCCCAGATCAAACTTTATCCCCTGCGCAAGCGGTAGTTTGTTGCCCCAGTTAATGGTGTTTGTCTGCCTGCGCATATAGGCTTTCCAGGCGTCAGATCCGCTTTCACGCCCGCCGCCGGTTTCTTTCTCTCCGCCAAAAGCACCACCTATTTCCGCGCCGCTGGTGCCAATATTTACATTGGCAATACCGCAGTCGCTGCCTTCCGCACTTAAAAACAATTCAGCCTCCCGCATATTCAGCGTCATAATTGCGCTTGAAAGTCCCTGAGGAACATTATTCTGGATTTCAATAGCTTCTTCGAGCGTGCTGTATTTCAGCAAATATAAAATTGGCGCGAACGTTTCGTGTTTTACAATTTCCATGTCTGTGTTGGCTTCTACTATCGCAGGCTGCACATAACAGCCACTCTCATATCCTTTGCCGCTTAACACCGCTCCCTCAACAAGAAATTTACCTCCTTCTTTTGATATTTGTTTTAACGCGCTCTCATATGCTTTTACAGAGTCTTTGTCTATCAGCGGACCAACATGCACTCCTTCTTCCAATGGATTTCCTATACGTAATTGTTTATACGCCTTCTTCAGAGCGGTGGTAACTTTGTTGTACATTTTTTCATGAATGATAAGCCGCCTGGTGGTAGTGCAGCGTTGACCAGCTGTACCAACCGCCCCAAAAACGGCTCCGACAAGGGTCGTATCAAGATCGGCATGTTCGGTGATGATAATAGCGTTGTTTCCTCCCAGCTCAAGTATCACTTTTCCAAAACGTTCAGCTACCTTTGTTCCTACTATCCGGCCCATACGGGTTGAACCGGTGGCTGAGATCAGAGCCACTGAATGATCTTCCACCATCATCTCTCCAACTTTGTAATTGCCATTCAGCAGACTGCAGATCCCCTCCGGTAAACTATTCTCTGCCGCAACTTCGGCCCAGATGTTGTGACAGGCGATGGAACAAAGCGGTGTTTTTTCTGATGGTTTCCATATACACACATCTCCGCAAACCAGGGCAAGTGTTGTGTTCCAGCTCCATACTGCAACAGGAAAATTAAATGCACTGATAATTCCCACTATTCCCAGCGGGTGCCATTGCTCCATCATGCGATGGTTGGGCCTTTCGCTCTGGATCTGCAGGCCATACAGCTGCCTCGAAATGCCCACTGCGAAGTCACAGATGTCAATCATCTCCTGAACTTCACCAAGTCCTTCCTGAAAAGACTTTCCCATTTCATAAGAAACCAGTTTTCCAAGTTCATTCTTTTTTATGCGCAATTTGTCTCCAAACTGTCTTACTATCTCTCCACGTTTTGGAGCGGGCAACGTGCGCCAGTATTTGAAGGCGTCTTTCGCCGCCTCAACAACTTTTTTATAGTCGGCTTCGTTGGCGCCTTTTACGCTGCCAATTAATTTGCCGTCAACCGGACTGTGCGAATCAATACTTTCTCCGTTTGCGAACCATTTTGATCCGGTAGTGCAGCCATTATTAATTTCTTTGATGCCGAGTGTTATAAGTACGTTTTGCATAATTGTGATTTTACTAAAAACTTTAAATGTACAATGCCTGAACAATGAATAAAACACCCGGAAGCTGCAATTTCAATATTTCAGCTTAATTTAACAGCGGTTCGGTCTTATGAAACAAAAGTGGCTTTTTGTAATCAATCCTAAATCTGGCAGCAAAAGAAGAGCTGATCTCGCTGCATTGATCGCAAATACATTTGGGCCCGACGATTTTTACGAGCTACTGGCCTGGGAAGATCCGCACAAATTTGAGGTGATAGAGGAAGCCATTTTCTCTGGCAAATACACCACTGTGGTTGCTGCGGGCGGCGATGGTACAGTGAACAGGGTGGGGGCCTGTGTGATGCGGGCCAATCTTGTACTTGGTATTTTACCGCTTGGTTCAGGAAATGGCCTCGCCCGTTCATTGGGGCTGCCTATGCGAACTGATCTGGCCCTTAAACAGCTGCTTGCCTGGCGGGTTGTGAGCATTGATTCTGCAGCGGTAAACGGACAACCATTTTTTTGTACCGCTGGTGTAGGTTTCGATGCGCACATCGGCGGACTGTTTGCGCAAAGCACGAGACGGGGCCTTCAGTCCTATGTGAAACTTGTGCTGCGTGAGCTGCTGCGTTACAGGCCGCAGAATTATGTACTTGAAACAGATGGTGTACAAAGTACGTTACCTGCATTTTTAATTACCATAGCCAATGCCGGGCAGTACGGGAACGACTTTTATATTGCCCCTCAGGCAAGTATGCAGGATGGGCTGCTGCACATAGTGCTGATCAAACCTTTCAGTTTAATAAAAGCGCCTGGAATTGTACGCAGATTGCTGGGCAAACAGGCTCACCTTAGCGAGGGAATTGTAACCACCACAGCAAAAAAAGTTCTGATAAAGAACGAAAACAAAAACATGATTCATTTTGACGGCGAACCAAAAGAGGGTGATGCCACGCTGGTGTTTGAGATCCTGCCCGGGTCGTTAAAAGTGCTTGCCGGTGCCGGCTTTAAAGACGGCTGAGGTAAGTGTGAAATCTTTTCATGGCAGTGATCTTTCTCTCATCAAGGTGATAATCGATACGATCGCTTAAATATTCCTGCACTTCTTTGGCGCTTAATACCGAGCCGGTATAGTCATCTTTTACCGCCTGTGCGATATTTGAAACGCCTGTCTGCAGTGCGGCATTAAAATTTTGAAGGAATTTTTCGGGTAATACTTCAGTACTTACCCACACGGCGAAAACAAAGGGCAGGCCGGTGAATTTTTTCCAGGCCTCTGCCAGATCGGTTTCGTAGGTATAGCGCCCGTTAAGGGCAAAAGTGCGGTCGCCTATCACTACGGCAGCGGTATTGGCGAAAACCTTTTCTTCAAACCCTGGCGTGGCATCAATAAACTCCACATCTCTTTTCCACGCGAAACGGAAAAGCACCCGGGCAAGGTTTACGGAAGTACGCGACTGATAGTCAAGCAGCACCCTGCAGATCTGATCAAGCGGAACATTGTGATATAATTTTACACTGTCAACAATTCCATCAGCGCCTATACAATACTTAGAAACTATGTCGTAATAGTTGAGCTCGGGCAGCAGGGCCACAGGCACAAGAGCCAGTTGTACTTCACTACCTTTTAATTTTTTCGCGCATAAACTTGGCACATCTTCGCTGATGTTTACCATCTTCAGCAGATCACTGCGTTTCAGCGCCCAGCGAAACGGTAGGGTGTTGGTGTAGTTTACAATGGATATGTTGATCCTGTCAGGTATAAGGCGTCAAAATTAAGAATAAAAGCAAATCCAATTAGTATCTTTGGCCCATCTATTATGAGCGATAACAAATACCAGCAAAGAGGGGTTTCAGCGGGAAAGGAAGATGTACACGCTGCAATCGCCAATCTCGACAAGGGATTGTTCCCCAAAGCCTTTTGCAAAATAGTGCCCGATCATCTTAGTTGCAGTAAAGATCATTGCCTGGTTATGCATGCCGATGGTGCAGGCACAAAGTCCTCACTGGCCTATATGTACTGGAAAGAGACAGGCGACCTAAGTGTCTGGAAAGGTATTGCTCAGGATGCCGTGATCATGAATGTTGACGACCTTGTTTGTGTTGGTGCGACACAGAACATTCTGCTCTCTTCTACAATTGGCAGAAACAAAAAACTGATCCCCGGCGAGGTGATTTCCGCCATTATCAACGGTACTGAAGAAGTGCTTGAAATGTTGCGCCTTCACGGCATCTCCATTCACTCAACAGGCGGCGAGACAGCCGATGTTGGCGACCTGGTGCGAACCATAATAGTTGACAGCACTGTGATCTGTCGCATGGAGCGTGGAAAGGTGATCAGCAACGATCGTATCAGCGCTGGTGATGTGATTGTGGGTTTAAGCAGTTCCGGCAGAACAACCTACGAGTTCGAATACAATGGTGGCATGGGATCTAATGGATTAACCAGTGCCAGGCACGATGTTTTTGGAAAAGAGCTCGCAAAAAAGTTTCCCGAAAGTTTTGATGCCGCCTTACCGGGTGATGTAGTGTATACAGGCAAAATGGGACTGCGCGACCCTGTTGAGGTTAGTTATATCAACAGCACCGGTAATAAGATCGAACAAAAGATTGAGGCAGCTAAACTTATGCTTTCACCCACACGTACTTACGCGCCCGTGATCAAAGAAGTGATCAGTGCACTGGGCAATCGTATTCATGGTCTTGTGCATTGCAGCGGCGGAGCGCAAACGAAGGTGTTGCATTTTATCAACGATGGCCTGCATATTATAAAAGATAATATGTTTGATGTGCCGCCTTTGTTCAAATTAATTCAGCAGCAAAGCGGAACCAGTTACAAAGAAATGTACAAGGTTTTTAATATGGGCCACCGTATGGAAATCTATCTTGCAGAGCCTGATGTGCAATCGGTACTTGCCGTTTGTAAAGCTTTTAATGTAGAAGCCCGGGTGGTAGGGCGCGTGGAGGCCGGAACCGGGAAAAAGGTCGCCATCCGTTCAGAGTTTGGTGAGTTTGTGTACAGTTGATCAAAGGCAGCCGCTTAGAAATTAGTATCGAAGCATCGCAATTAGAATTTATATCTTTCTACGGCTTAATGTAACTTGCCATAATCCTTGGTAGAAACCACCTCTCCCTTTTCATCCCAGTTGGTCCAGATGCCAGACTTCACACCATCATTATAGGTCATCTCGAAACGTTTGTTGCCCTGCTCGTCATACACCAGCCAGGTGCCGGTTTTTTTGCCAAGGTTGTAAAATGCTACGGCCGAAATACTGCCTTGTTCGGTATAGCGAATCCATTTGCCATGTTTTTCGCCCGCCGAAAAATTGGCGGCCTCCATTAATTTCCCCGAACTATAGTAATAGAACGCCGGCCCCTCTGCCTTTCCTTCCTTTACTGCAAGTTCAACGCGGGTCTCATTCTGCATTTTTTTAATTGTACCGGTAAACAGGGCGCCATCGGCGTCAACAAATAAGCCGTCAGCATTCTGCGACTGTGAGTATGATGCAGAACAAAGCAGTGTCACAAAAACGGAAAGGAGGATAGTTTTCATTGGTTCAGGTTTCAGATGGGTTTATGATCTTAAACCACACCTGTCCAAAATAAACTGAGAAAAGGGTTAAAAAAATAGCTGAGAGAACCGCCATGAGCGGTTAATTTTGTTTTGCCGACAAAAATCTCCCAGCCATGATAAATGTAACGCTCTTTTCCCAAATTCTCCAAATCGTTCCTCGTGATATTCTGAA
>JAEZDS010000094.1 GCA_023433205.1 Bacteroidota bacterium | reverse complement strand
CATCAATACTGATAACCGGCAAACCTTCTGGGTTCTCAAAATCAGCGATGGTGTCGCCAATCTCGAATCCTTCAATTCCTGTAAAAGCACAAATATCGCCGGCGTCAACCGAAGTAACCTTCACTTTACCCAAACCGTCGAACAGGTATAACTCCTTTATTCTCGACTTCTGAATAGTTCCGTTCCGTTTCACCACACTCACCGGCATGCCTTCTTTAATAGAGCCCCTGAAAACACGTCCCACCGCAATACGGCCAATATAGGTAGAGTAGTCGAGTGAGGTGATCTGCAGCTGCAGTGTACCTTCACGTTTCGGCGCCTCAGGAATTTTTTCCAGAATGGTATCAAGCAGCGAGGTGATGTCGGTTGTAGGATTTTTCCAGTCAGGCCCCATCCAGCCCTGTTTGCTGGAACCATACACAGTAGGGAAATCGAGTTGATCTTCATTAGCGCCGAGGTTGAAAAAAAGATCAAAAACAGCGTCGTGCACTTCATCGGGACGGCAGTTTGGTTTATCAACCTTGTTGATCACAAGCACTGCTTTTTTACCGGCAGCAATGGCTTTCTGCAAAACAAAACGTGTTTGCGGCA
Organism: Bacteroidota bacterium; assembly: GCA_023433205.1. Classification (GTDB taxonomy): domain Bacteria; phylum Bacteroidota; class Bacteroidia; order B-17B0; family Aurantibacillaceae; genus Aurantibacillus. The sequence goes on along the minus strand of JAEZDS010000094.1, from coordinate 32,793 downwards.
TCGGTCCTTCAAAGGCGTCAACAAGCAGTATCACGCCATCGGCCATGTTCATTACACGCTCAACTTCGCCGCCAAAGTCCGCGTGACCAGGAGTATCAATAATGTTGATTTTGGTTCCCTTATACATCACGGCTACGTTCTTAGCGAGGATGGTGATCCCCCTTTCACGTTCCAGATCGTTGTTGTCGAGAATTAACTCTCCGGTCTGCTGGTTCTCACGAAACAGTTTACAGGTGTGGAGGATCTTGTCAACGAGGGTTGTTTTTCCGTGGTCAACGTGGGCAATAATAGCGATGTTCCTGATAGAAGACATTTAATAAAAATAAGGGCGCAAAGATAGTGAATTAATGCTTAGGAAACTAGTGGTTTTCAGGGCATTTTGGTCGTGCTTCGGATCATCCCTCCGCACCCTGTAAAACAAGCTTGCGAGGTGCTGCGGAGTGATACTGACTGCCTTTAAGTTTTAGGGGTATCCCCTGATTGCAGCTTTTTTTTCAGCAGGGCGTTTTCCTGGCTGAGCTTTTTTATTTGCTCGTGGTGTTTGGAGCTTACCACAGAAAGGTGAATGAGGAACACAAACACCATAAAAAAGAAAAAGATAAAAATGAGTGAGGGCGCATAATAAACGCCGAAAAAATGGGCAAGCAGATCCAGTCCTTTCCTGTACACTGAGAAAAACAGAAATACAAGTCCCATCAGTATCCACACGAAGGAATATTCGGTGCGTAATTTTCCTTTTAATATCAACCGGGTGATGATGTAAAAAAACACCGCCACAGCCAGGATCGCAACAACCTGGATCCGGTATGATAAAACCTCAGACATTTTTGATTCTTAGTCGTAAAAATAGAATATTTAGCACCACCTTGGCCATATAATAAACCGCTGCAACATTATTGATCGAGGAAACTCCGCCCTGACGTTCCTTCATCTCAACAGCCACCTCTTTTAATCTGAACCCTTTCAGCGCAAGATACAGCACACTCTCAGGCTCAGGATATTCATCGGGATAATACTTCACCAGGGCCTCAATTGCTTTGCGGTTATAGGCCCTGAATCCTGAAGTGGCATCCTTTACCGTTACCCCGGTAAGTTTTTTGTTGAGCCAGGTAAACAGTTTAATTCCTACGCGCCGCATAACGGATGAGCGAAAACCTCCACTGGTGAGAAAACGGGAACCAATTACCACATCACACTCGCTCTTCACCAAAGGGGAAAGCACCTTGTGTAGTTCTTCGGGAGGATGTTGTCCATCGCCATCCACCTGAACAGCCAGATGATAATTATTTTCTAAAGCGTACAAAAATCCGGTTTGCACAGTAGCGCCAATTCCAAGGTTCACAGCATTCTCAAGAAAAGGCGCGCCGGTTCTGCGCAGCACCAGGGCTGTGTTGTCGCCTGAAGCATCGTTAATAAACAGAGGGGTGAGAACGCAGCCGGGGATACTCACAGCGCGCAATGCTTCATAAAGCTGCTCAATGTTTAGTGCTTCATTGTAGCAGGGAATTATCACAAGTACTTTAAAGGTCACGGTCCTCCCCGCTTCTCATTTTGTCGTAATCGGGCGGATCAAGCCTGTGCCAGTAATCAAAATAGTCACTGAACTGGTAGGTCCGAAAAACATCCCAGTAAACAGCTTTTGTCATGCTGTCGAAGTGAATGCGGTTGTGCAGAAAATGGTAAGTATGGCCGATGTTCTGGCATACACAGGAGAATAAATAAACGAAGCTGAGCAATGTTACCGCGCCGCGCATCACAAACTTTTTTTCTGAATACAGCAAATGATCAAACAGTGAGGCAATTGGTATTGCAAGAAAAGCAATGAACTGGCAAAAGGCCCTGGCTCCAAAGGAGCCGCCAAAGAACCAGTCCCACCAGCAACTCAACACATAGATAAGAAGCGCTGTTACGCCAAACAGTAACCATTTTGAAACCGGAAATTCGCGGCGCACAAAAAAGAAACCCACGAATGCCATGATCACCAAAGGTGTATAGGTTATCCAGCCTTTGCGGTAACTAAAAAGTATATTGATGATCTGCGGATCGTTCCAGAAAAAACCTTCTCCCGGGTACGAAAAGTAAATCGGTGAACCGGTGCGGTTATACCAGAAGATCATTTGAGGCACCCAATACAGGAAACAAACAACAGCAAACAGAACCATATGCCGCCAGTGGCTCAGAAAAAAACGTGCCTTTGTTCCAAGTTCCCTCCAGGTTCTCACATTCCAGAAAACAAAAAACAACACGCAATAGATCTCAGTTGGTCTTATCAGCACTGCGATCCCTACCAGCAAACCAACAAGGATCGTTTTGATATAAGTGGGTCGAAGATGCCAGTGGTGTGTGGCCAGTAGCAGCGCACTGTAAATGGTGAACAGATAACCATGAGGCATTTCAGCATGGGCGAAGCCATACATAAACAAAAGGCTTCCATATAAAACGGCCACCAGTGTAATGGCTGTGACGACCTCATTAAAATAATACAGCAGAAATTTTCTCAGGAAGACAATGCCAAGCAGCACGTATATTATAGAACCCCAGTGAATGCCTGTAGCAAATGGCTCAGAGAAACCTGTAAGAGCATTGTCCTGAATCACCGCGAAGCCATATCCTATCGCAAAAAAAGGTGAATAAAGCAACGACATGCCGTAGGTGGTTTTAGGCATGGGATCACCATCGGGGGCATAAGGCATAAAGATGGAATCGCCGCCATTAAAGAACTGATAAGAACCATCGTTACAAAATGTGGCAGGCAGATAGCTGTAATAATTGAGCACATCCCATACAAACTGATTGTGGTTTTTAGCCGCGTTGTATGGACGCCAGAAATCAACGAACCAAAAAATAAAACAGGCAGAGAATACAATTACAAGAATGGAAGGTTTTCTGAGAAAACGCTGATCAGACATTCTGTTTAATAAACTCCTCATGCTGTAGGGTCGCGGTCATAAATATACAGTTTCAGCTCAAAAAGCGGGCACTGTCAGTCAGGTCGGGATTATTTCCAGCGGTAAGATTTCACCAGCTCCACAAACAGCTTTACTTTTTCCTTGTCAATATCAGGATACAAGCCATGTCCCAGGTTACAGATGTACCTCTCTCTGCCGAAAGTTTCGAGCATTGATTCTGTTTCCTGCTTTATCTTTTCTTCGCCGGCGTAAAGCAGGCACGGATCAGCATTGCCCTGCAGCGATTTCCTGCCCGATTCTTTTCTGGCAACTTTTGCGTTTATTGTCCAGTCGAGACCAATTACACTGCAGCTGGTTTGCGCCAGGTCGGGAACAAGGTAATGCGCGTCTTTGGCAAAAACAGTAACCGGCACCAGCGGAGAAAGTGCGTCGCAGATCTGCGCGATATATTTAAGGGCGAACTCCCTGTACATTTCCTGGCTGAGCACTCCGGCCCATGAATCGAAGAGCTGCACCAGGTCGGCACCTGCCTGCACCTGTGCTTTCAGGTAGCTGATTGTGCCGGCTGTAATTTTTTCAAGAAGCTTATGCGCAACATCAGGTTGTGTATAAAGGAATTTTTTTGCTTTGCTGAAAGTTTTGCTGCCACTGCCTTCTGTCATATAGGCAAGAATGGTCCACGGAGCACCGGCGAAACCGATCAGCGGCACGCGGGCATTCAGTTCTTTTTTTGTGAGTTTTATTGCCTGGATCACATAATCCAGTTTTGAGGGGTCAGCTACCTGTAATGCCCCTACATCTGCGCTGCTATTTACTGTTTTTTCAAACCAGGGCCCCTTGGCTTCAATCATTTTATAAGGCAATCCCATGGCTTCGGGTATCACCAGAATGTCACTAAAAATGATGGCAGCGTCAACACCTAAAATATCAACGGGCTGAATGGTTACCTCGCAGGCGAGCTCGGGATTTTTAACAAAATCAACAAAACCTGAAGCCCGTGAGCGGGTGGCCCGGTACTCTGGCAATACTCTTCCGGCCTGACGCATCAGCCACACGGGCGCCCTTTCAACCTGCTCTCCACGGGCCGCGCGTAATAATAGATCATTTTTTAACATGGCGGCAAAGGTAAGGGAATCTGCAACAATTTCGCCCTCACGTTTACCGGTTATTCGTTGCCGGGCACCTGATTTGCCACTTGTACAAAATACAGGAAGGGATTGTTTTTTACCAGTATCTTGCATCAATTATTATTAAGAGATGAGAATATTGATCCTTCTTTGTATGCTGCCTGTTTTTACATTTTCGCAGGTGCAACACCATTGTTCAGCCCATAAAATAAAGGCAGGTCTGGCAACCGCAGCCCATAACCAGAAAACATCCGCCTCCTCAGCTACCAACTTTTCTAACCGCTACGATCTGCGGTTTGTGCATCTGGATCTTGCGCTGGAGAACAACACCAAATATATCAGTGGAAATGTAAAATCCATTGGGGTGGTTACCACTCCCCCTCTTGACACATTTGTTGTTCTGCTGCACCAGGTAATGACTGTTGATTCAGTTTATTTTAACGGACAAAATCTGCCGGTGATAAGAGAAGACAGCATGGTAAAAGTTGGCTTAACCTCGCCATTACCCGCTGGCAGCACCTTTACGGCACAGGTCTGGTACAAAGGCACTCCACCCAGCGGTGGCGCAGCTATTGGCAGTGGTTTCAGCAATGCTCAGGAGTGGGATTATGGACAGGGTGTAACATGGAGCCTGAGCCAGCCCTTTGTTGCCTATCACTGGTGGCCGTGTAAACAGGAGCTTACCGACAAGATCGACTCGAGCTGGGTTTTTGTTACCACCGATTCGGCGAACATGGCGGGATCGAACGGAACCCTGGAAAATATTACAGATCTGGGGACGAAAAAACGTTATGAGTGGAAGTCCCGCACGCCAATTGATTATTACCTGATCTCTGTTGCGGTATCAAAATACAAGGAGTATAACTTTTACGCGAAGCCAAAGTACCTTAATGATTCAATACTCGTTCAGAATTTCGTGTACGCCCCGGCGCTAAATGATAACGCCTGGCACACCTGGGAAAAACCTCAGCTGAACCGTGTCGCCGATCAGATCGAATTTTTTTCTGAAGTATTCGGAATGTACCCCTTTCACCGGGAGAAGTACGGACACTGCACAGTGCCAATCGGAGGAGGCATGGAGCACCAGACCATGACCAGCCAGGGCTTCTTTTTTCTCTTTTGGCTTAATGCACATGAACTTGCGCATCAGTGGTGGGGCAACAATGTAACCTGCAAAAGCTGGGGAGATATATGGATCAATGAGGGATTTGCCTCTTATTCTGAACACCTGGCAAACGAATTTCTCGATCCACAGAATTTCGCCACTCACCTGAACAAAGCCCACAACAGTGTAAAGGGCCTGTTGGGAGGCAGTGTTCATTTCGGCGGCGCAGACACCCTCAACACCGGCAGGATCTTCAATTCCACGCTTACCTACGACAAAGGCGGGGCAATTATTCACACCCTCAGGTTTGAGACTAACAACGATTCGCTTTTTTTTGGTGCGCTCCGTGGCTTCCAGAATACTTATAAGAACAGCACAGCCTCAGCCGAAGACTTTAAAAACTATTACCACAACTTTACAGGGATCGATCCCACGCAATTTTTTGACCAGTGGTATTATGGAGAAGGTTTCCCCATATTTGATGTTAGTTACGATTTCGACAATAACAATGTTTATATGAGGGTAACGCAAACCACTACCAAACCCTCGGTAACCCCACTTTTTATAACCCCGGTGGAATATCTGTTCAAAAGAACCGGCAAACCCGATACAACCATTATTCTCATGCACGATGAGGCCGTAGAACATTACACCGTTAACATTGGCGCTCCGCTTGTGGTGATAAGGGTTGACCAGGATCACAACTGGCTAATCAATAGTCTTATCGGGCCAAAGCGCGACCTGAACACAGGAATAGCCGAGCTCAGCAATATAAATTATTATGGTAGCATCCAGGTTGGACCGAATCCCGGAACAGGAGAATTTGTTGTTTATAATCCCCACAAGCTTGAAGGATCTTTTGCCGTGCGGGACCTGCATGGCAGAGAGATTGTGGCAGGAGAACTGAACGAACAAAACCAAATAGACATTGGCAGAGAAGCCAGCGGCATTTATTTTATCAGTTTATACAATGCGCAGGGCTTACTGCAGAAAACCGAAAAGCTGGTGAAGTGTGGGTTGTGAGGACAAAGCGGAGTTTCGTTCTTAACTTAACAAAATTCATTTGTTGGAATAAGAGTGATAGCTTTATGCATATCACTAGATAACACGCAATACTCTTCTTTCACTTTTTCAGTGAAACAGGTGCTTTACTTTATCTTGAGAAGCAGTCAAATCTTCAATTATTTTGCGCGTCCTTTTACCGCGCCACTGCATTCCTCTTGATCTTTTATACAATACTCACGATCTTGTGTAAGGTCCCGTCACTTTTCATTTGTATGTAAAGCGAATGCCACTCTTTTTTTAGAAATTGGAAGTAGCTCATTTGGAAGGGCAAGATCCAAATGTCAGTCTGGCACACATTGATCTTGTTCAATGCCCGCTCATAACTGAAGCGATAATCAGATTTTAACACGACAGGTAAATATTGAAAAATATTAGCGCAAAATGTATTATAATACACTTTTATCCGTTTTTTGAACTTAGCGAGTCTATGTTCCACATAAAGTGTATTATAGTGCGTTTACGCATATACTATTTGGATAAATTTCTTATCTTGTATCAGATATGTACTTAATTGCACATGAGCGCACTGGAAATAGGTGAATTGATCAGGGAAAGACGAGGCATTTTGCGTCTGCAGCAGAAAGATCTGGCTGAACTGGCAGAGGTTAGTCTTCGCACGATCATCCAGGTCGAGAATGGGGAGGGAAATCCTTCCCTGAATACGCTCAACAAACTGGCCCGGGTGCTTGGCATGGAAGTGCAGCTCAGCATTAAAACAAAATAATGTCTTCAGGGATCGTGTACATAAATGATGAGCCCGTGGGCACCCTCTCACGCACTGAAAACGAATTTATTTTTCGTTACGACGATGCATATTATCAGAACCCGGAAAAAAAAGCCATCAGCGTTACGCTGCCAAAGACCAGACAGGAGTACCGCTCAAAAACATTTTTTCCTTTCTTTTTTAATATGCTGAGCGAGGGTGTGAACAAGCAGGTACAGTGCCGGCAGCTTCGCATAGACGAGAACGATTTTTTCGGCCTGCTGCTTGCCACCGGCAGCAGTGAAACCATCGGCGCCGTGACCGTGAGGCCCCTGAACAATAACCAGAAGTCATGAACCTGGAGCTGAAATATTGTCCTGGCTCCTTAAAAGAAGGTTTCTCCACATACAGCGGCGCTGTGCTGAAGCGCTTATTCGATGGAAAAAAAGTGCATCACGTGCTGCCATTCGTTTCGCCCGATGTGGAAGGTCCGGGTCAGGAAAAATTCATTGAGAACCGCAAGCGCATCTCCATATCAGGTGTGCAGGAAAAACTTTCTCTCATCCTCATCAAAAACAAGCTGAGACTTACCGAAGCAGGAGAGCAGGGCCAGTACATTTTGAAACCCATTCCCCGCGACATTAAAAAAGTGAGCCAGGTGCCCGCCAACGAGCACCTCACCATGCAGATCGCCAGGCAGGTGTACGGCATCGCTACAGCAGAGAATGCCATGATCTTTTTTGAGAATGGAAAGCCCGCCTACCTCACCAGGCGATTTGACCTTAAGTTTCCGGAAGGAAAATACCTGCAGGAAGACTTCGCTTCGGTGGCAGGCAAAACAAGAGAGAACGCAGGCGACGATTTTAAGTACGACTACAGTTACCTTGAACTGGGGCAGCTCATCGCCAGGTTCACCAGCGCCCCGGAAGTGGAGCTTGAAAAGTTCTTTAAGCTGGTGGGTTTTAATTATCTTTTTTCGAATGGCGACGCGCACCTGAAAAATTTTTCCCTCATCGAGTCACCGCACGGCGACATGATCCTGAGTCCTGCATACGACCTCGTCAATACACGTATTCATGTGGATGATCCCCCGCTGGCATTAACGGGCGGGCTTTCGCCAGACGCGTTCGACCACCGCTCTTTTTCGGCCCTGGGATTTTATGCTTACGACGATCTCCTGGATTTCGGTTTGGAACTGGGGCTCAAGGAAACTCGGGTAAAGAAAATACTCGACCTTTTGAGAACAGAGCACAAGGCAGTACATGAGTTGATCGATCATTCGTTCCTGGAAAACGAAACAAAGAAGGAATACCGAAGTTTATACAGAGAGAATTTAAAGCGGCTGAATATTTCCATATTGAAGAACCTCGGAGGGTAAACGCGCAGGACCTTTCGCCGGAGCTCTCGTATTTTTTTTGCTCACTTCGGATTGTGTTTTAATATTGGTCGGAACAATAAATCATTAAATAAGAAAGCCCGCAACAGATGGCAGCAATGGGAATCTTTCACTTCCTGCCGCTGAAACTGCTGCAGCTCAAGGACTGAATCGTGCCATTTCAGCAGCTTAGTGTAGTTAGTCACTGATTATCATATATTTACAGCACAAAAACCGCCAAAACATAAAAAATTCTAAGCGGTTTAGTTATAACTAAACTTATGCCTACCTTTGGAGTTAGTACAATCGAAGCCATAAAGGGCCGCCAGGTATTCCTGGAATTGGTAATTAATGGCGTAGGGCAGCTTCAGAGTTTTGAGAATGAACTGCAGGATGTATACAAAGCGGAATTAAGGTCTATCCTGACAAGGATGAATTATGTTGCAGATATGGTGAGTCTTCCAAAGGAAAAATTCAGGGAAATCACACCAAAAGGAGAAAGGGTAAATGAATTTGAATTTAAGACAAAGAATTTGCGGGTGTACTGTATTAAAATACCGAACGGGAAACTGGTTGTCTTATGCGGATTTAAGAATTCCCAGAAGGCAGACATATCCAGCTTCAGGGGATTAAAGAAACAATATTTAAAAACACTGGAACAATGAACAGAGAAGAATTGCTGAAAAGCCGCGAATATTGGATCACAAAGATCCAGAACGACTTATTTAACCTGATAGAAGATTACAGGAAAGCCGAGGGCCTGAACCGGACTCAGCTGGCAAAAAGACTTGGGTTTACCAAGGGCTACATCACCCAGGTGTTGAATGGAGATTTTGATCACAAAGTGAGCAAGCTGGTTGATCTCGCGCTGTCGTTCGGTAAAGTTCCCAGTATAAGGTACGATTCATTGGCGGAGATAATTCGGGCTGATCTTGCGACACAGGTGTTGACCGAAACAACAAGCGTACCCAGCAACCAGGGCAGTGTGGCATTTTATGCTTACACCGACGGAGGAGACGCTCTGGAGCCTTTTTATAAACAAACGGCGTAACCCATGGCAGGCAAGTCAAAATCTGCGCTACTACGATATTCCCTTTCAACCATAAGGGAAAGGCGGCTCCTGCTGAATGCTCCTACTAAACCTTTCGATCCGGATGCCAAACAGGTTGTTGACTACAACATCAATCCCACTGTGCAGTTCCATCTTGAAAAAGAAGAATTGATCATCGTTATGGATACAACCGCGGTGATCAAAGAAACGCAGGAGGAACTGATGCAAATAGAAGTTATGTTCGGCTTTGAAATAAAAGATCTCCGCAACCTGATCGCCCCATCAGGGCCCGATCAAAAATATGGATTTAAGAATCCGGAACACGCGAAGATTTTTCCAGTACTTATCGGTTTATCCTATTCCACGTTACGGGGCATTGTGCTCGAAAAAACAAGAGGCACACTGCTCACCAAAAATTTTATGCCGGTTGTAGATCCCAACCTGTTTGTGAATCCCAAACTGCCTGAATAACTGAACTGATTTACTGCTTTAGGCGTTCTTGGCCAGTTTTTTTCTCACAGTCTCCAGACCCTTCGCTTCATCCCTCACAATCCGCTTCTGCATGTTGTATTGAAAGTCCGAATACGAGATCTCAACCATCCTGATGCCTTGTTTCGCCAGGATCTTTCGTCGGCGCTCATCATACCTTTTCCGTTGCTCGCCCCGGAGGTTTTATACCCCATCATCTTATCACGACCTTAAACCTCTGCACAAGATCCTGGTTCTGCAGTTCCAGAATACACAGGCCAGAATAGCTGCCAGTGTGAACGGTGTTCTTGCCTTCCTGCAAATCGCCTTTAAGCAGAATTTTTCCGGTCATGTCAAGCAGGCGGTAATAACAGGGAATAACGGCATTTATCTGAAATTTTCCCTCCGAAGGGTTCGGGAATACGGTAAACCTGCCGTCTGTAGGCGGACCTATTTCTTCTTTTTCCACGGTTAGCCTGCATTCTCTAACTTTAGTGATCATGTATACACCGTACTGCCACTGAGACGCTACCGTATAAATATTATTGGATTCGTCAACATGTATGCCATGAACCGTGGTTTGAAGAGTAGGATGGCTAGTCGCCAGCGCCTCATTTGCACAAACAAAATTGCCTAAAGTATCGTAAATGGCATAATAACCGAAATCTTTTCTCTTGCTTTTTAAACTGTAATATCCTTCTGACGGATCAAAGTCCGTTGCACCGCTCGCACTTCCGGTTACATAGATCAAAGCATCCGGCCCCACATAAAGATCTTTTACCACCTCACCGGCTTTCCCTCCAATTTGCCTGGCCCAGTTGAACTGACCCGTGGTTTTTAGTTTGATGAGCAAGAGATCATAGTCGTTAACGACCATCCCGTTACTTAAGGTCATGGTGCCCATTGAGGTACTGAACTGCTTAATCTCTTCACCCGGATCAGCGTCGATATTACCAGTAAAAGTGCCGGCACAGAGAAGATTACCTCCCTGGTCAGATTCAATTACGTGAAGGTTAAATTCTGGCCCGAAATTTTGTAACCAGATTTTTTCACCTGCTTTGTCCAGTTTTACCAATTCGGATTCAGATTCCGCGTTCTTGTAAGTAAGAAAAATTTCATCCTCATTTAATGCCATTCGCACCAAAGTAGATTTTTTGTTGATCTCTATTTTTTCTGCCCAGTGAAAATTTCCCTGTTCTGAAAGTTTCAAAACGAAACCAGCGTACCAGGTTGTAGAATAGGGGCCATAACCCGGACCACGCAGTATATACTGCCCTATACCAGGATCAAAATCCGTGTCTTCTATGAAAGTGCCGGCAATCAAAATATTGTTATCCTTATCAACACGCACATCGCGCGCTCTTGCATCGCCACCTTCAATCTTTTTAATCCAGATAAATTTTCCTTCGGGGTTCAGTTTAAAAATATCTTCCCCGCTGCAGACTATGATGTTATTATGATGATCGGTAACAAGAATGCTGTACAGACCGATTCCCAATTTTCTGATCCAGAGAAATACCCCATCAGGGGAAAGTTTGTATAAAAAAAGTGTAGGGCCCCCTGCTGGAGCCAGTGTTTTTGTGCCCGCACCCAGTTCAAAATCTTTAGGAACTGAAAACGAACCAGTGAAATACATGTTCCCAATGTTATCAATAGCGCTGAATTTGTGGTTACTTGTATGCACTCCGTTAGCGACAGGCTTTGACCAAAGCAACGAATCCTGTGCCCGAAAATGCCCGATGGACACAACTAGCATGAATGTTAACATTAATGTATTTGGGCGTTGCAGCATGTACAGTCAAAAAAAGCGAGCTATGATCGCTTTGATTAACCATAAAATATTGTGCCAGAGAATTTGTAGAACAATTTGTATCAACTTCCCTTGCCAGTTAAATTCGGCGATGTGCGCTACTGAATAAGCCTCAATAAGCAACGCGAGGATCTTGCCAGGGTGCTGGCGCCCCCCAGAGGTGCAACGCTGATGCACAGCCGCTCGCTAGCCTTGTGAAGAATACGGAATTCTTAATCTTCCATGCAACATTTCTTATACTTTTTCCCGCTCCCACAGGGGCAGGGATCATTTCTTCCTACAGTTCTCATCTCAGGATCTACATCATAGTATTCTTTTGGCAGGGAATCGTAAGAGGAAGAACTGGTGGAACCCCACTCTTTTTCAACCCTTGCATAGATCTCTTCTGCAGATTCCACCTTCCATTTCCAGATTGAGGCGGGATCTTCAAATGCTTTTTCCACTTCGGCCAGTGTGCCGGCCATGCTAATGTCTGCCATGTCTTCTTTGTACAGCAGGCGGGTGGTTGGGATAAGTTCTTTAAGTCCGGCGTCAATGGCATCGCATACAAACAATCCCAAAAGTTCACGGGTTTTACTTGAAGCGGCATTATTCCCGGCCAGATAATGGTTGAACGTTTTTTCGTAAACGGCTATCACCGCATTTTTTTGTTCCGGGTGGTGCAGGGCGATCTGCGCGAGTCCATGGGAGACAGCAGATATGGCGGAGTCATTCATCTTTCCGTGCGTCATCAGAGGATACAGGGTAAAGGGATCAGCTTTTCCTATTTTAAAAAACGTTTGCCACAGCGTTTCGGTGAGATGATCGCCAAGCCAGAAGTCAATAAACTCAAATTCGTTGCTCAGGAATTCCGCAATTGGAAGGAAGGGTGTCTCGACGCCCAAGTTCTCCGAGCAGTGTGAGCGCGTGCAGAGGATACGAGATTTATCTGTTATCGTTTTCTTCCCTCGCGTTTTCGTACCGCGTTTTGGCATCATGAAGCATTAAAACAAGATCGCGTGTAAATGATTCTGCCGGAAACTGTAACAAGGTGTGAAGAAAAACGGGCTCAATTTCCGTTCCGTACACATAAAGTACTGTTACCTCTTGGTGTTCAAAATCAGGGAAATCGTCCTCATCTTCAAACGTGCAATCGTCGTCGTTGTGGTATTCAAAAGCATCGGCGATCACCTGCTCAACCTCTATTATTTCAGGTGCCTCTTCCCCAAATTGTTTCATGAGGTTGAGGCGGTTAATGGCAAGTTCACGTTCTCCGATGGCCACAAAATACCTGACAGCCACATCATAATAGGACAAAAATTCTTTAAAATGAAATTCACTTCTGTCGGGATACAATAAGCCAAGTTCCATTTCTTCACCGAGCAGCGCCGGCACTGCTTCAAATTGCCTGAAATAAATACATTCCAGAGCCTTATTCAATTTGGCAAACAGGTAGTCGGGAAACAGGGCCAGCACCTCGTCGTTTAAGGTACTTGCCATTTTGTGTTTTCCACGGATCTTTAAAGCACTATAGAGCAAATTCCGTAAAATGGGTACCCACGGGTATTGCGCGATAAGCCCGCGCAGCTCGTTTGATATGGTTTTATCAGCGCGGTCGGTCGCACGCGTCCGGAGATCATCAAGGCGAGCGAAAAGTTGATCGGGAATGTTGTAGAGAGATTTTGTGAGTGCTGAATCTCCCGAAAGCCGGTATTCAGAAAATTTCTGTGTATTCCTAGTGATCGCGCACTACGAATTTAGGGATAGTAAAGTTGTTCGGCGGTACAGTTCTTTAAAAATCCCTATAAAAGGAAGCGCTTCTTACTATTAAGCCGGAAAAATAGCGAGATATTGCGAAACCCAAAAAACTTTAAGCTGCGGCGAATTAGAAATAAGTAAACTTCTATTCCTTTCTTGCTGCGCAAGAAATCGTCTCGCTGCGCGAGCCGTTGTCGAGGCCACTCAACAAAAAAGCCATGCATCGGCATGGCTTTTTGTGATTTCGTAGCCTCGACAGGAATCGAACCTGTATCTAAAGTTTAGGAAACTTTCGTTCTATCCATTGAACTACGAGGCCAGGTAGAATTTTAAAGCTGGCAAAGATATGAAATTTTAGAGAGAATAGGGAAGCCTACAAGCATCACAAAAGGGCAGAAATTGGGTTTACACTAACTCTTAAACTCATTTTTGTACCTTTATCTTAATTCAAACTAATGATCATGCAAAAAAAGCTACTTCCATTATTGTTTTGCCTTACGGCGCCATCTTTTTTCATTCAGATAAATGCGCAGCAGCTTATTGACAAGTACCTCAGCGGCCCGCTGGTAAATACTACAATTGGCACAGCTGCCCATGGACTTGATCAGCCCCGTGATCTTGACTTTAAACCAGGCACCATGGAAGTATGGGTGATCAATCAGGCCGGCAACCAGGGCGGATCAACCGTTATTTATTATAACGCCGGAGAAACAAACCAAAGCCAGGAATACCGCAAAGACACGCACTCCGACCATTTTATGGGTTATCCAAGTGCCATAGCTTTTGCTGAAAACGGCGACTGGGCCTGCAGCAACGAAATCCAGAATTCAAATTTTATGGGGCCTGCCCTCTGGGTGTCTGATACCGCCATCTATGCCCGGGTATTTCAGAATGGATGGGCCGTTGGCTATCCACTGGGAAGTCATACCGATATGCTGCACCAGAGTCCGTTTGCCATGGGTATTGCGCACCACGCCGGAAAGGCCTACTGGGTTGCCGACGGTCAAAACGGCAACATCTGTAAATACGATTTTGTGGCAGATCACAGTCCTGGATATGACGATCACTCCGAGGGCAAGATCTGGCGCTACACTGATGTAAACATCAGCAGGACGGCCGGAATACCAGGCCACATGGTTCTGGACAAAACAACGGGCTGGCTGTATGTGGTGAACGCAGGTACAAAACAGATCTTCAGGATGAATACCAACACAGGCGCTGAAACAGGAAATCTTTTTGCTCCCAACGAATACCTGGCAAGCTACAAAGCGGTAACCGGAGCGACCAAAGAAATTATTGACACCTGGGCCACCCAGCCCTGCGGGATCGATATCCGTGACAACCGCCTTATTGTAAGCGATCACAGTACCGGTGAGATCAGGATCTACAATACCGCCGCTGCCTCACCAACTCTAATGGGTACAATCAGCACCAATCAGCCGGGAATTATGGGTGTAAAGATCGGCAACGACGGGAAGATTTGGTTTGTGAACAAAACACAGAATACCCTTGTGCGCATTGATGCCCCAACGGCAACAAACGATGCCGCCGTGGCCAGGATCATTGATCCTTCACTTTACAATTTTGAGACCGACTTTTACCACACCGGTTTTAATATCTGCACCAACGCGCTGCAACCCGAGGTTGAAATAAGAAATACGGGTTCGGCCGTACTTACTTCACTGCAGATAAACTACACCATCAACGGTGCAGGTTTAAAAACCCATAACTGGACAGGCGCACTGGCCCCCGGAGCAGGCACAACTGTTGTTTTGCCTCTTTCAGTTATCAGCGACGGAGAGCAGAAGCTGGCCGTAACCTGTTCTTTGCCCAATGGCGTGCAGGACGAAAACACAGCAAACGATCTCAGGGAAGGCTCTTTCCGCAGCAAAGCACAGGCGGCTTCTTTGCCCTTTTATGAGGGATTTGAATCAAACGACTTTCCTCCGGCCGGCTGGAACAATGTTGGTTTTAACAGGTACTGCCACATCAGCCGCGACGCCCAGCATGGCAGCTATGCTTCTTCAAATGGCAGTTTAAAAATGGACAATTCGACCGGACAGGAAAATATCAGCGGACAGGCAGACTATTTTATCTCTCCGCGAATTGATCTCATACAATCTGGCACCGGCACAACCCTTGACTTTGAAATTGCGCACGCGCAGTACAGCAGCGCAACTTCCGACAGGCTGGAAGTTCTGATATCAGAAGATTGCGGAGACACCTGGACCTCGGTCTATAACAAAGCAGGACAGGATCTGGCCACCACCTCGCCCTCTACAACTGTTTTTTATCCTGAGGTCTACCAATGGCGCAGAGAGCATGTGAACCTTGATCCATTTATCGGCAAAGAAATAATGTTCATGTTTAAGTTCACCAGCGGCTTTGGCAACAACATCTATATTGATGACATCGCAATTGAGCATGTGCCTGTTGGTTTGCATAAAACAACACTTGCGGATGCCGAGATCTTTCCCAACCCAACTTCAGGCAAAGTGCTGATAAGAACCAAGGGCGCCACTTACACAAATGTGCGTGTACTTAACCTGATAGGCAAAGAGATCACTTCAGAAGCAGAACTCACAAAAAACGCAGAGGGATATAGTCTTGATCTTTCAGAACAGCCATCAGGCACTTACTTTATCAGCATCACCTCTGAAACAGGAACAAGCGTAAAAAAGCTGATACTGATTCACTGACGTTAGTGCGTAGCCGCAGCACTAAAGGGATCAACAGAGACCTCAGCGCTAAAATTTGGTACCAGCTCAAGCGTTTTGAGATCAATTGCGGTTACGTACCCATTTCTGCCGTCACAAAAACCGCTATGATGAGGAGGTGGTCCCTCCGAAGAGATATTCCGGTTTGTTACATAAACTCTTCCGTATTGGTCGTCAACTGCGAGCCCATGCGACTGAAATCCGGCGTAAACAGACTTCACAACCGCATTGTTCTGATAGTTCACCACGCTGATCATACTTTGCTGCTGTGACTGTTCACCTGGTTCGTGCAAACAACTAACGAACAAATAAGGTGTTGAGGCTGACAGCGCCATCTTCTGCGGAAACTTTCCCACCGGCAGCACCGCTATCAGAGTATCAGCTGCGGCCTCAAACACCCTCAGTTCATTGGTGCCCTCGCAGCTTACAAAATATTTTGCCCCATCTGGTGTAAAAACAATGTCATAGGGCCTGGTCTCTGCTTCATCATAAGGGCTGTTACTTTCGTCAATCACAACTTTTGTAAATAGTGACGGATCATCAGCATTGATCCTGTAAATATAATTGCCATGCTGAGCGCCAGCATACAAAAACCGGTTGTTGCTACTCAGTGCAAGGCCATGGGGATAGCTGAATCCGGGATATACCACCGCGCTCATCTCCTCAAGATCAACCACAGCTATTTTTCCGTTGGCGCTGTGGTCGGCAACAAACGCTTTTTTTGAATCAGAAGAGATCACAAAACTGCTCCACGCGCCAAAACCCAGATTAACTCTTCCTTCCAGGGTATTGTCTGTTGTGCTGAATTTCTGGAAAAAGCCACCAGCCAGCAGACTCACATACCAGTGCCGGTTGTCGGGTGCCACAGAGATCATGTTAGGCGCTTCCAGGTTTCTGGTCTCCCCCACATCAACATAGCGCATGGCCAGCATTGAACTTCCGTCAAAAACAGTTACCAGATCACAACCCTGATTGGCCACATAGATCATTTTACGGCCTGTTAAAGGCTCAAACGCTACATGCCCGTCGGCGGCGGCAGCGCCAGCCCTGATCCACTCGTAAATTGTGCGGGTTTCTTCCCTGCTGAGCGCGGGCGCATTCAAAGGCATCTGTGGCTGCAACCTCAGCGTGCCGAACTCGTCAAAACTATTTATGCTGTACATGAGTGTACTGTGATCGGGTCTGAAGGGAATAACCACCGCACCGCTGCTTTTACCCTCAAAAAGTTTTTCCCAGGAAGAAAGATTCAGTCTGCCAGCAGCCAGGTAACTTGTATTATTGTGGCAGCCGCTGGTAGCGCACTTGTTCAAAAATATTCCGGCAACAGCAGGCGGGAAATTGTGCTCCGAAACCTCCGGCGTTCTTCTGCCCACATCCTTTGTGCAGTGGAAAGCCCCCAGGCAGCAACAGAGCAATAAAAAACAAGGACCAGCAAAACGCATACAAAAAATAAAGGTAGTGCATCTTTGGCAGACGAAGTACGAGCTCAAAAAAAAGCCGCAGATCAACCGCGGCCCTTTTCTGTGTGAGCAAAAATCTGTGTGTCTACTAATTTACCAGACGCGGACGGTTGGCCTCGTACCATTCGCGGCCAAAATAGGTGGGCTCTGCGTACACGTCATGAGAGAAGAAAATACATTCTATAATGCCCAGTCTTTTCAGATAAGAGGCATAATCGCGGATCTTCTGAAAGTGTGAAGGTTTCGCCTGAAGAATGTCCATCATTGATTTTTTCTTTTCCTCGATAGAGGCCTGCAGGATGCGATACTTCACATCATTTAGTCCGTCGCTAACCTGGCTGATACCGAGGGTTGTGATGATGCAGGTGAACCCTGATTCATGATATCCGGGATTCTTTACCAGTCCTTTTTTTACCAGGTAGGTTCCCAGGCTATGCAGGTACTCAATACCGGTATTTGATTCTTCAGGGTGTGCAGAAGAAATATCCCAGCTGTTGTTAGGGTTTTCAAGGTATTTTTCAAAGAGCCAGGAAAGGGTGATGTCTACTTTTTTCAAATCCATTGTGTGATGGTTTTAAATGAAACAAAATTTACGGGTGTTGATGAGAACTTATTTCGAAAATAGCGATTGATGAATACGCAAATCAGAAGTTCATCTAAGGCTATTAGCTTTTTATTAACAGTTCACATTCTGTTGTTACTTAAATTTTAGAAGAAAGTTACTTTTGGGTGAAATCTATGTCAATCAGCAAACTCAATATACGAAGTTTTTTCGAATTATCCTCCAAAATACCCATTCTTGATGTCCGGAGCCCCTCTGAATTCGCTCATGCCCACATTCCGGGAGCCATTTCACTGCCTCTTTTTAATGATGAGGAACGGAAGGAGATAGGAACAGCCTACAAACAACAGAGTCGTGAAACAGCTATAAAGATCGGGCTAAAGGCATTCGGCCCTAAATTACTTTCCCTGGTTGAGGCTGTGGAGCAGCTACCCCCCCTGAACGAGAACCGGCAGGTGAGGCTGCATTGCTGGCGCGGAGGGATGCGCAGCGGGGCGGTAGCCTGGCTGTTAGACCTTTATGGATACAAAGTACATCTTTTGGCGGGAGGATATAAATCCTACCGTCATCATGTTCTTGATTTGCTGAGCCGCAATTATAAGTTAAAGGTGCTGGGTGGCTGCACGGGGGGTAATAAAACGGGGCTTTTGCATGCCATGCGTAAAGAGGGCCACAGGGTTATCGATCTTGAGGGTCTTGCCGGACACAAGGGATCGGCCTTCGGAAATATTCTGCAGATCCCCCAGCCCTCACAGGAGCATTTTGAAAACCTGCTCGCAGAGGAATTACAGGAGCTTTCCAGCTCTGACTCGCCAATCTGGGTGGAAGCCGAGAGCCAGCGCATAGGCCAGATAAATTTACCGCTGCACTTTTTTAACCAGATGCGCGCTGCTCCCCTGCTCTTTCTTGACGTTCCCTTTGAAGCCCGGTTAAAACACATTTTAGAAGGTTACGGGAGTTATGATAAAGACAAGATGATCAATGCCATTATCAGGATCAAAAAGAAACTGGGAGGCCTTGAAACCAAAAACGCCATCAACGCCCTGGTAGAAGATGATCCTGAAACATGTTTCAGGGTATTGTTGTTATATTACGACAAGCTGTACCTTAAGTCTTTAAAAGGCAATGAAAATCCACAAAGGACCGTTGAAACCATTAGTTCATCAACCACCGATGCCGGTGAAAATCTAAAAAAAGTACTTGCTCAAAACTATGTCTGAAAAAATTTACCAACTCACCAGATTCTCGCATGGCGCCGGATGCGGCTGCAAGGTTGCACCGCAGGTATTGCAGCAGATGCTGAAGGGCAGATCAAACACTCATCATAAAGACAAAGCGCTGCTGGTAGGTAACGAAAACAACGACGATGCGGCTGCCTATGATCTTGGCAATGGCAGTGCTTTAATAGCAACCACCGATTTTTTCACCCCCATAGTGGATGATGCCTTTGACTTTGGAAGAATAGCGGCCGCCAATGCCATCAGCGATGTTTACGCCATGGGAGGGCGCCCCCTGCTTGCGCTGGCAATATTGGGCTGGCCCGTTGAACAGCTTCCTCCCGAACTGGCAGCGCAGGTGACTGAAGGCGGACGAACCATCTGCACCGAAGCAGGAATAACACTGGCAGGAGGACATACCATTGACAGCAAAGAGCCCCTCTTCGGACTTGCCGTGAACGGACTGGTAACTATCTCCAACATCAAAAGGAACAGCGGAGCCGCAGAAGGAGACCTGCTGCTGTTAACCAAACCCATTGGTACCGGAATATTTTCCACCGCAAAAAAAAGAGGCCTGCTGCAGGATGAGCACTACCCTGCATTGCTAAGTCAGCTCACCAGACTTAACAAAACCGGAGAAGCTCTGGGCTCACTTAAAACAGTAAGCGCCATGACTGATGTTACAGGCTTCGGGCTGCTGGGTCATCTTATTGAAATGGCTGCGGGCAGCAAACTCACTGCCGAGCTTTATTATAACAAAGTGCCAAAAATGAAAAACCTTGACATATACCTGAAACAAAATACTATTCCCGACGCTACTTACCGCAACTGGAACGCTTACCAGCATCAGGTTGAATTCACAGAAGAAGTGAATGTAATGGAAGCCTTTTCAGTGCTGCCTGATCCTCAAACCAACGGAGGTCTGCTGATTGCGGTAAAACCAGATGGATTAAGTGAAGTTCAGGATCATCTGGCAGCTAACGGCCTTGGAGATCACGGTGAACCGGTAGGCTGTTTTACTTCCCTGCAGGGGAAGCAGATCGTGGTCAAAAATATTTAATTGTATCTTTGAATTATGGTGATTGCTGTATATGCCCGTTCTGTAAAAGACAACAATCCTGAATATGTAGAGCAGATCTATGACTATCTCCAAAGTGAAGGTGTTGAAGTGATCATTCACGAACCTTATTACGACTACCTGAAGTCCGAATTTGGTTTTACTACCGAAATAGAAACATTTGTAAGCGCGGAAGAGTTAATTGCAAAAGCCTTTTATGTAATTTGCCTGGGCGGAGACGGCACCATGCTTGAGACCCTTAACCTGGTAAGGAAATCGGGCATTCCCATTCTTGGCGTTAATACGGGAAGACTCGGATTTCTGGCAACGGTAAATAAAAACGATCTCATCAAGGCTCTGCAGCTGTTGCTTAAGGAAAAATTCACCCTCGATAAAAGAGAACTCATAGAGCTTACAGGCTGCAGCAAGGTATTTAACGATGTTAACTACGCCCTGAATGAATTCAGTATCCATAAAATGGACAGCAGCTCAATGATCCACGTTGACACTTACGTTGACGGCATTTTTCTGAACTCGTACTTCGCCGATGGTTTGATAGTTGCCACGCCAACAGGTTCCACAGCATACTCGTTAAGCTGCGGAGGACCCATTATGATGCCCGATTCCGATAATTTTATCATTACTCCGATAGCCCCGCACAATCTCACCGTCCGTCCGATTGTGATAAGCAACAACAAAGAGATCAGTTTTAAAGTAAGCGGCAGGAGCACTGAATTTAATATCTCACTTGATTCGCGGAGTGCCCGAGTTTCGCTTGACACAGAGATCAGAATAAAAAAGGCGCATTTCCGCCTTAACCTTATCAACCTCGAAGGACAGCATTTTTTCAGCACGTTGCGCAATAAGATGATGTGGGGGCTTGACCGCAGGCACTGATCAGCAGTTCTCTGCAATTATTTCAGGTTTGTGATCAGCAATGGTTATCATAGATTCCTTATTTTTGAATAAGCCGTGAAAACACTTTTCTGCCTTTTGCTCACAAGTTTTTTGTCCCTCGTCCTCACGGGGCAGTCGCCCCTGTGGGAAGGTGCTTTAACCACCGGTGCCAGACCAGGCATTTTAAAACAGAACGCAGAACACCGTATATACAAGGTGAACCGGCAGGTATTGCAGGAAACTGTGCTTTCTGCAGAGCTTTCAGCGCTCCGTGAGAAGGCTATTCATATCATTGAACTGCCACTGCCGGACGGAAGATTTCAGAAGTTCAGCATCACAGCGGCAGAACCAATGGCTCCGGAGCTCTCAGCGGCCTTTCCGCAGATCCGCAGTTATAACCTGAAAGGTATCGATGACCATTTAGCGGGAGGCAAGCTCGACATAAATGAAACCGGATTTTACGCGATGGTGGTCAGTCCGCAGGGTGACTATTTTATTGACCCGGTCGCGAAAAACAACAGCTCAGAGATGATCTGCTATTACCGTTCAGACCTTACAGAGCCCGCTGCAGTTTTCTGCGAGCCCTTCAGCGTTATTAGTACAAAAAAGAAAGCAGCTGCATCTACAGCTTTTGCGCCCTGCATTGAAGGTACATTGTACAGATACAGGCTGGCTGTTGCCTGCACTCATCAATATGCTTCTGCAGTTACTGGCACTGCAAATCCCAGTCTGGCACAAACACTTTCTAAAATTGTTGTGACCGTGAACCGCGTTAACGGGATCTATGAAAGGGAATTGTCCATCAGCCTGCAGCTTGTTCCCACCACAACGGCGGTGATATTTACAACCGCTGCAGCCGATCCTTTTACCCAGAATTTTAATACTGCTGCTTTACTGGGCGAGAGTCAGAAGGTAATAGACTCGATCATAGGAGATTTAAATTACGACCTTGGCCACACTTTCAGTACCAGCGGAGGAGGTCTGGGCTATGTAGGCTCTGTCTGCAGTCCGGGTTTTAAGGCCCTGGGAGTCAGCGGTAACAGCAATCCTTCAGGTGATGCTTTCGATGTTGATTACGTGGCGCATGAGATAGGTCACCAGTTTGGGGCAAGCCACACTTTTAACGCCATTACCGGGAATTGTTCAGGGAACAGGGTAGCGATAAGCGCCGTTGAGCCTGGCAGCGGCATCACCATTATGGGTTATGCCGGCATCTGCAACAACAATAATCTGGGCAATAACAGCCTGCCCTATTTCCATGGTGCCAGCTACGACCAGATCATTCAGTTCACAAGAGCAGGCAACGCACAATTATGCGCTTCAACCATTACGGTAAATAACCAGGCGCCGGTGATAGCAAAACTGCCGGATGAATTTATTATTCCAAGGGGTACACCGTTCTTTCTTGAGGGACTGGGCATTGATCCAGATGGAGATCAGATCAGTTACAGCTGGGAGGAAATGGACAGAGGCGCAGCGGCAGCCAACTGGAACGCGGATGTGGCTCCTTATTTCCGCTCTTATGCGCCGGCCGCCAATGGCCGGAGAATTTTCCCCTCAGCCGAGGTTTTAAAGAACGGTAATTACACAGGTACGCCGGGAGAATTTCTCAGTTCAAAGGAACAAACCCTTAAGTTCAGGTTAACGGTACGCGACAATAATACCGGCGGAGGCGCCGTTTGTCACGACAGCACCAGGGTGCGAATGTCAGCAGCCGGACCATTCTCCGTTACTGTTCCCGATGCGCCTGCCATTGTGTGGGGGCAGCGCTCAACCCGCACAATCCGCTGGCAGGTAAATGGCAGCAATGAGGCGCCGGTGAATTGTGCGCTGGTTAATATACTTTGTTCACTTGATGATGGAGACACTTATCAGTTACTTGTGGCCAACACGGCCAATGATGGGTCAGAGCCTGTAAAACTGCCAGCTGTGGAAACAACCAAAACCAAATGCAGGATACTTGTGGAATGTGAAGGCAACATATTTTTTGATGTGAGTAATAATCCATTTACAATCACCACAGACAGCACAGTGGGGGCTCCCGACGAACGTGACGACAGCATCAGCTTTAAGGTGTGGCCAAATCCGGTTAAGAACGAACTGGCATTTGCCTTTGAGAGCCGCGATCTGAACCAGCCCTTTGAAATGCGGCTCTACGATATCAGTGGAAGGATAATGCTGTATGAAAGTTTTGATGCTGCCACAAGCATCAGCGGCCAGCTCAGGCTGGAGGGCCTTGAGGGGGGAATTTACCTGTTTGAGCTTAGAAACGGGGCTTTTAAGGCCGTGAAAAGGGTGATCAAAGAATAATCTGCTCAACACAACCTTTAACTTTTACTTTTATCGGATGTTTAAGAGGTGTACCCTCGTATTCCTGCTTTTGCCTTGTTTTTATAACGCGCAGGAAGGTTTAGAAAAACAGAAGTTACTGAGGCTTCTGCAGGAAGATCCTGCGGACAGCACTAGAATTGACATCTATAATGAGCTGGCATGGCCGGTGTACAGTTATGAAAAGCCAGACTCCTCGATCTATTATGCTGAAGAAGCCATAAAACTGTCGGCATTTCACAACGACCGGTTAAGGGAAAGTGTTGCACAGCGCCGGCTTGGGATCACGTATCTCGGCACCGGGAAAATAAAAGAAAGCATCAGGCACCAGGAAAAAAGTCTGCGATTAAGCGAAGAGATCGGTTACAGGGAGGGAATGCTGCTTGCGCTCAACAACATTGGGGTTGCTTACCTCAACAACGAACTGCTTAACACGGCGCTTGAATATTTTTTGCGTTGTCTTAAACTGGTTGAAGAAACCAATGACTACAGCTCAGCGGCGAACCTTTACACCAACTGTGGAATGATCTACCGACGCACAGGAGACCTGGTAAGGTCGAAGGAGTTTTTTATAAAAGCCCGGAATTACGCTGTGAAAGGAGATTCCGACATGCAGGTTATTGCCAACAGCAACCTCAGCACCGCTTACAGGATGCTGGAGATGCCAGACAGCGCCGAATATTATCTCGACAAGGCAGAAGTGCATGTTTCAGAAAAGACCTCAGCCGCCACAATTTTTAAATACCATCTCACCCGCGCAATGTTCAAATCTTCCGTGGGTCAGAACGAAGAAGCGCTGAAACAGCTTCTTGCCATGAAGCCACAGGTGCGATCTCCCGGAGACGAGGTAACGCTTATTATCCACATTGCTGAAGAATATCAGAAAACAGGCAAACTCAAGCTCGCCACCGAACATCTTAAAAAAGCATTTGTTTTGAGTGAAGAACACAGGATGTTCAACAACCTCGAGTACGTGAGTTTACTGCTATCAAACCTTTATGAGTCGCGGGGGGAGCTAAAGGATTTCGCCTTTTACATGCGTAAACACATTGCCTACCGCGACAGCAACGAACAACTCAGCAAAAACCAGGCGGCACAAAGGCAGCAGCTTGAATATGATTATAAACGCCGGCATCTGGCCGACAGTATCGCCTTCCAGCAAAAAGAATA
Organism: Bacteroidota bacterium; assembly: GCA_023433205.1. Taxonomy (GTDB): domain Bacteria; phylum Bacteroidota; class Bacteroidia; order B-17B0; family Aurantibacillaceae; genus Aurantibacillus. The sequence goes on along the minus strand of JAEZDS010000094.1, from coordinate 8,035 downwards.
TCTCAGCAATCTTGAACTTGCGGCCGCGGAAGGCCGTCTGCTCAAAGCCAGGAATACGAGAATCCTGCTTGTAACCATTATGGTGATCCTTACAGCGGTGGCCTTGTTTGTAATGAACCGGTTCTTTATCATCCGCAGGCAGAAACAAACCATTGAAAGTCAGAAACAGCTCGTAGAACTAAAGAACGAAGAGATCCTCGACTCTATAAACTATGCAAAACGACTGCAGTCGGCGATATTACCTCAGATAGCTGAGATCAGGGAAGCCATGAACGCAGATGTGCTGTACATGCCCAAAGATATTATAGGCGGGGATTTTTATTTTTTTGAAAAATTCAAGAACAGGATCTTTTTCGCCATCAGCGATTGTACAGGGCATGGAGTGCCCGGCGCGCTGATGTCGGTGGTTTGTTATGAGGCACTGGAAAAATCGATCCGCAATTACAAGTTGAGGCAGCCGGCCGAGATCCTGAATAAATCACGTGATGTGATCATTGAAAACCTGAACGCCAGCGAACAGAATATTAAAGATGGCATGGATTGTTCTCTGCTTGTAATCGACCTTCTGAAAGAAACCATACAATGGTCAGGCGCAAACAACGGAATATGGATCATCAAGAATAACGAGCTGCAGGAGATCAAAGCCGACAAGCAGCCCGTTGCTTTTTACGAGGGTGCAAAGTAATTTACCAATCACGAAATTGAAATGGTGCCCGGCACCACACTTTATCTTTTTACTGATGGTTATGCTGACCAGTTTGGAGGTCCGGAAGCTAAAAAATTCAAATCAAAGATGCTGAAGAAATTTCTGCTGACCATTGCTGACAAGCCACCGGCAGACCAGGTAAACCTGTTGCGTGCCAAATTCCTCGACTGGAAACAGGAGCTTGACCAGGTTGATGATGTGGCAATAGCGATCATTCAATTCTGAATCAGCGTTTTTCTTTGTTGAATTGCCAACGCAGCCTTGAATATTACTGATGTTGTTGATGATAGCGGCATGCCCATCTCGGGGCGTCTGCAAATTTTGTCTGAAAATTCCCGCACTTCACTTCTGAAAAAGCGACTGGCCCATCACAGACAGAAACTTACACCACTTCAATTACCGGCACACTAAGCGTGTTTCAGCGCACTCTCAAATGTTTGCTCCGAGCTGTGCATTACATCCAGCTCCCAGCCTTCCGGAAAAGGCGCTTCAAGCAAAGAACCCTTTAGCAGATAAGGATACAGTTCAGCGTAAGTTTTGATGCTGCCTGCACTTACTCTCCGGTAAATAAGTGATCGGTGCAGCTGTGAAGAATCTCTGATCCCTGCTGCCGACATCAGTTCAACGGCTGCCTTCACTGTTTCGTGGTGATAGTTGGCTACGCGCACTTTTTTATCTTTTACATCAAGTCCTTTATAAAGTGCCGGATCCTGTGTAGCCACACCGGTAGGACAGTGGTTGGTATTACATTCGAGGGCCTGGATACAGCCCACGGCCAGCAGCATTGCCCTTGCACCGTTACACATGTCGGCGCCAAGGGCCAGGTTCTTAACCAGATCAAAACCAGTGTGAACTTTTCCCGAAGCAATGACCCTGATGTGTTTTTTGATGCCGAAACCGCGCAGCGCATCATGAACAAAAACCAATCCTTCGCGCAAGGGCATTCCCACCGAATTACTGAATTCCAGAGGTGCAGCGCCGGTACCGCCTTCGCCCCCGTCAACCGTTATAAAATCAGGCAGCACGCCGGTTTTAAGCATAGCTTTACAAATGGCGATAAACTGACTTTTTTGCCCGATACACAATTTAAAACCAACAGGTTTACCGCCGCTCAGCTCACGCAATGTTTTTATAAAGGCCATCATCTCCATGGGTGTACTAAATGCGCGATGAAAACTTGGAGAAAGGACGTCCTTTCCCTTTTCTACCAGCCTGATTTTCGCGATCTCGTCGGTTACCTTTGCCGCAGGCAATATGCCCCCGTGCCCTGGTTTTGCGCCCTGCGAGAGTTTTATTTCGATCATTTTTACATTGGGCAGCAGCGCGCGTTCACGGAAAGCTTCGTAGTTAAAAGTGCCATCAGGATAACGACAGCCAAAATAACCTGTACCGATCTGCCAGACAACATCTCCGCCCATTTCAAGATGGTAAGGGCTTAAACCGCCTTCGCCGGTGTTGTGCGCAAACCCGCCGATCTTTGCGCCACCGTTCAGTGCCATCACCGCGTTTTTGCTAAGCGAACCAAAACTCATGGCAGAAATATTGAATATACTTGCGTTGTATGGCTGCAGGCAGTCAGGACCGCCAACCAGCACGCGCGGATCATGCTCTCCTTCTTCAAGCGGCAAAGGGTTAATGGAATGATTAAGCCATTCGTAACCTGTTTCATAAACGTTAAGCTGAGTACCGAAAGGAGTACTGTCGCGGGTTTTTTTTGCCCGCTGGTATATCACATTTCTGCTTAAACGGTTAAATGGCGCGCCGCTGGTATCTGATTCAACAAAATACTGATACACCTTCGGCCGCATCCATTCAGCCCACCAGCGCATACGCCCAACAACCGGAAAATTCCTCTTTAATGTTTGCCGTGTCTGCAGAATATCAGCCACACCAACGGCTATGATAGGAATTACGCCGGCGTACAACCATAGAACTTTTGGCCAAAAAAATCCAAACAGCGCTATCACCACGCACAACAACACAGAAATTGCAATGAATTGCGTTTTCATAAGACAAGTTATAAAAGTTAAGGCAAAATAACCCTGCAAAAAATGCAGTTAAGAGAACAAGAACGTCTTTTGTTTACTCAGTACGATATAAAAATAAGAAAAGAGTGGAGTCCAACAAATTATTTGAACAAAATGTCTTCACAGCTGACTGGCATCCGTTTTGAATAGTTTTATCTGTGGGAAATTTCTGCCGATGGGCTGAACGGCTGGCTTTTAACGGCTTTGTATTACCGCTGTTGCTGTGCGGCATGCAGTGCTTTGCCCAGGAGTCAGAGAGCCATAGTATTACTTTCAGAGTGAACGGTGGATTTCTAATAAACAGGGCCTTTTCAAATATTACCCAGAAAACAGAAGTGGTTGACGATTATTCCGTTATCACCCGTTCGCCCTCAGATTCATCAAAAATAAAAGCAGGTTTTTTTTTAGGTGGAGAAGCGCTGGCCGGTAAAGGCGATAAGTTTAAAGGTGCTTTTGCGCTTTCGGTGGCAAGGTCAGCGGCGGAATACCATTATTCTTTTCTTGAGCAAAGCCCAACCAGCAGGCCGGGTTTTACACACTTAACGAGGGAAACGGAACTTGAGCACACAGAAAGCTACTTTTATCTGGATGTTCAGGCCGGGGTGAGAAATCGTATTGCTGAAAATTTTTACCTTACATCTGCCCTGGTGTTAAACCAGCCAATTATTGCCAGGCGTTCAAGTTATGGTTATGCGCTCACAACCTTCAGCTCGAGCACAAGCGCGGAGGTGGCGGAAAGTATTGAATTTGTGCAGGAAGAAAAAAAGTCTGTGAAAGGCGATGCAAATCTTTCTTTCAGATTACGAGGTGAGTATCAATTTTCTATCGGCGATAATAAGGCTTCGGTGCTGCTGTTTCGCAATTTTGGCCTGATGTATTCACTACCCTGGTGGGGACTGGGTTTTTCTTTTACAGTAAACTAGAATCATGAAACTACGACTGGCTTTTCTGGTTTTTATTTTTGTGGCTTGCAGTGAGCCGGAAAAAGAAAGGATAGCTGTAACAGGTACTGCCAGTTATTATGCCGACTTTTTTGAAGGCCGTGAAACAGGTAACGGTGAAATTTTTAGCCAAAACAAATTAACTGCGGCGCATAAGACGCTTGCATTCGGTACCATGGTAAAGATCACCAACCTTTCGAATCAAAAAGAAGTGGTTGTAAAAATCAACGACAGACTTCCTCAGGACTCAGAAAGGATGATCGACCTCTCAAAAAGAGCGGCTAAAGAGCTAGACTTTATTGAAGAAGGGTTGGCTAAGGTTGAAATGGAGATACTTGAAAAGGCCGATGCGGATTAGTAACACTATACTTAACAACCCCGACATCTGTCGGGGGGAACATAAGGAACAGCAGGTGAACATAGAGAATTTATTTACAAACCTATGTTGTGTCTATGATCCTACTGACACTATGTTGTTTGATATCCTGCCACTTTAAAAAAGTTAACTAACTAAGAGAAAAACCGTTCCAATTCCTTGATCAGCTTTTCATCAACAACGGACGTTGACAACCACTCAATTCTTACACCCTCCTTTTCCATTTTTCTGAACCAGGTCATCTGCCTTTTGGCATATTGTCTGATAGCGATGAGCAGCTTATCCTTCATCTCATTCCCGGTTAATTCATTCAGCAGGTATTTACTGATAAACCGGTATTCAAGTCCTAAAGCCTGTAGTCGTTCGTGAGAAATGCCCCTTTGTAGTAATTCTTCCACCTCGGCTATCATGCCCTGATCAAAACGCTGGTTCAGACGTTTTTGAATGTTGCTGTACAGGGTCCTTTCATCGGGCTTTATACCAAGGTAAAACGGCCGGTACGGAAGCGGTGCAACATCTGGCATCCTGTTTCTTGAGAGATATTCAGCTATCTCAATACCTCTTATCACTCTCTTTACAGAAGTTTTATCCACCTGAGCAATGTGTTTTTCGGGATACCTCGACAGTTTAACCAGAAGTTCATCTTTATCAAGTGAGCTCAGATGCTCCCGCAATTCATGGTCTTCCGGGATCTGAGTGAGAGAATAATCTTTCCTCAGGGCATCAAGATAAAGTCCGGTGCCGCCGCAGATCACAGGTAAGTGATTCCTGTCTCTTATGCCTTCAAAACTATGTTTGAGCGCGGCAGTGAACTCGTGCAGAAAAAACTGCTCACCTGGTTCAGCCACATCAATAAGGTGATAGGGGATCTGGGTTCCCTTCACGTTATAGGCGCTAAGGTCTTTTCCTGTTCCAATATCAAGCCTCTTATACACCTGCCTGCTGTCGGCACTGATGATCTCTCCATTCAGCTGCAAAGCCAACTCACAAGCCAGGGTGGTTTTACCTGAAGCGGTGGGACCCAAAACAACAACGCAATTAGGTCTTTCACTTTTTATACTCATAGATCATTTTGATATTGCCTTTATTAAAGGTGAGATAAAACTTTTCATTATTAAACTCTTCGCCGTCCCATAATTTACGCTGAAAATTTTCCCGATTTACAAGGAAAGGCCGGACTTCACTTTCCTCAATTTTTTTAAAGCCGGCTTTCTTAAAAGATACGCCGTCACTAAACTGTTTATCAACGTACGTCATCACCTCGGCGGCATTTTTTAATACGCAAAAAGTTTTCACAAGCCTGCTGAGTCCTCCCGTTATTGTGTAGCCGGGTCGTGAGCAAAATCTTATCAGTTCAAATGATCTTTCATGTTCTTTGAGACGACGCATTTTCCGGCCCTTGCTGAATGAGGCGATGGCCAGTAGCTCTGAGTTACGAAACAGTCCCAGATTATAAGCGCTGCCGGTGCTGTGTAAAAAGTGAAATTTATCCAGAAATTGTACTGCTTCAGCTTTTTTTACGGCCAGCACTTCACAATTACGGGCAAAAACTCTTTTGTTAAGCTGTAATTTAGTTACTGCCAGTGCAGCAACTTTTTCTGAACCAGCCAGCAGAAAATCAAGCGGCAAAACATTTACAGCGTTTAGTGGAGGATCTTTCTCAAAGTAAAACGCCAGCGAAAATTTGTTTAAACCACAAGAAAAGGTCAGCTCCAGATCTTTATGCTGCACATCTACATTGTAAGCCGACAGATCTTTGCGCAACTGCTTTATAGCAGCACCGATCTGTTCTTTCAGCACCAAAATTACGAGTTCACCACTTTGGTGGCCTTGTCAACCGCAGCAAGCAGCTGAGCAGACAATTTTTCGATATCTTCCTTGCTCCAGGTGCATTTTATTACAAAAGAGATCAGTCTGCCAACAACCTTCTGTGATTCTGGCAGCTGAAGCTTTGTATAATCCTGTGTTGTCCCGAACAGGCTGGCAGGCAGAGGTGATACCGACTTCAATTGTTTAAGATGGTCCCACTGATTAATAAAATGGTACATGTTGGTAAACCAGTAATTGAAGCCACTCGTTCCTGACTCGTTCAATGCAGCTACAGTGCGCTGCGCAGTTTCGGCATCGGGCATCAACAGGTTTAGAAAGGTTGCTGAATCGCCCTCGGGATCGCCCAGCCGTGCGAAGCTGATGTGTTTGTTTACTGACAAGCGCTCGGTCAGCATTTTTTTATGGCGCCGGTTGATCTCAAGGATCTGCGGCACCTTTCGGGTTTGTGCAAGTCCCACTGCAGCGTGTAGTTCAGAGATGCGGTAATTAAAACCCAGGTAAGGGTGGTTTTCCATCCCACGGTTACTGCCAATGTGATCGTGACCATGATCGCTGTACACATCGGCTTTTTTGTAGGTCTCTTCGTCGTTGGTGACCAGTACGCCACCTTCTCCGGCTGTTGCTATCTTGAAAAAATCGAACGAATAACTTCCTGCTTTACCGAAAAGTCCGGTGTAGGTGCCTTTATAAGATGCAGCGAAGGCCTGACCAGCATCCTCTACCAGAATAAGGTTGTGCTTTTTTATAACGTTCATGATGCTGTCCATTTCGGCGTTGCCGCCACACATATGAACAAGGCAAACGCCTTTTGTTTTTTTCGTGATGGCTTTTTCTATGCCCCCGGCGCTGAGGCAGAGCGTTTCGTCGATCTCAGCAAAAACCGGGATTGCGCCGATAAAAAGCACGGCTTCAACCGAGGCTATAAAAGTAAAAGGGGGCACAATTACTTCGTCGCCCGCGCCAATCCCGCTTGCAGCAAGTGCAGTGGCAATAGCGGTTGATCCGCTGCTCATGGCGTGCGCGTATTTAGCGCCGGTGATCTTTTTTACTTCTTTTTCGAATTCCAGCGCTTTCCAGTGGTTATTGCGCTGTGCATCGTGCCCGTAACGAAAAAGGACGCCGGTTTGCATCACATCATTTACTTCCTTGCGCTCTTCGGCGCCAAACAGTTCTGTTCCTGGCATTTTTTCTGATATTAAAGGCTAAAGTTACAAAATTAGAAGTGATCAGTTTGGAAAGATCATAAAGCTGTTAAATGTTTCCATCACGCCGAAATTCACCGACACCAGCCGGTTGTTCTCGAAATAACAATCCAGTCCGGCACTGTCGAAGCTAAGCCGTTTTTCGCCCCACTGATGTACTTCGGTGTCGCTCAGGGTGTGGCCGTTATTGAGCAGCAGCGCCACCAGTTCTTTTTCACGGAGTTCGAATATTCTGGTATCGAAGAGCAGGGTTTGTTTGTTGTCAAGCTCAACGCTGGTAAACTGTTCATTGCGGTTATTGTCGAAGAAGAGCGAGTAGCCGGCATTCCAGTAGTGGAACACCACAGAGCTGTTGTTTAAGATATCGTCTTCGAGATCCTGGGTTTCTTCGGGTTCGCCGAATTGTTCGAGGGCCTCGGCTTTTGAAGCGCCAAAGTGTAAACCGCAGAAGCTTTGCAGCAGTTGGATAACAGGTACATGAGAGATCACGGCCTAAATTAGAAAATGCAGAGAAGCCGCTCAATTAATATTGGCAAATTTTTTGCCAAATTTATTTTGTGAGGGAATAAATCTCTGTTATATTTGCAGCCCGATTTACAGGTATTTATACATGTGGGTCGGCCCGCACACGAAATGTCCGCACTTTGGTTTCGACAAGCTCAACCATCGCGCGGGCGGTTCCTGGGAAAAGAGTGTAAATTCCACGTAAGTGTGGATAAAAACGATTCCGTAGCTCAGCCGGTAGAGCATTACACTTTTAATGTAGGGGTCCTGGGTTCGAATCCCAGCGGGATCACAGATCGAAAGATCAAACAACACTAAAGCCTTGTAAAATGCAGATTTTACAAGGCTTTTTTAATTATTCTACATCATTTCAAATCAATTCAAAATGAAATCGAGTAGGAAGGTAGCCATTATTTGGCTACCTGTCCTCTCACACCACCGTACGTACC
>JAEZDS010000073.1 GCA_023433205.1 Bacteroidota bacterium | reverse complement strand
CAATAACGGGGAGGGAGGAATCTTCTCACTTTTCACCCTGGTTCGTCGCAGCAAATTCAAATGGCTGATTGTGCCCGCCATCATCGGCGGCAGCGCGCTTCTTGCAGATAGTGTTATAACGCCTCCAATCTCAGTTTCTGCGGCTGTTGAAGGACTGCAATATTTTAATCCTCATCTCAACACGGTTCCGCTTGTTATCGGCATTCTGTTTCTGCTGTTTTTTATTCAGCAATTCGGCACCGACGTAGTAGGCAGATCGTTTGGCCCTATGATGGTAGTGTGGTTTCTGATGCTTGGAATTCTGGGTATTAACCAGATCAAAGGACACTGGGACATTCTATCGGCGTTTAATCCATATTATACATACGAGCTGCTTACCAATCACCCGCAGGGAATACTCATACTGGGCGCCGTTTTCCTCTGTACCACCGGCGCCGAGGCACTTTACTCTGACCTGGGCCACTGCGGTAAAAAAAACGTACGTATTTCATGGATCTTCGTAAAAGCGATGCTTCTGATGAACTATTTTGGTCAGGGCGCCTGGCTCATTGCACACGAAGGAGCAATACTCAGCGACTTTAAAGCCAGCAATCCTTTTTACGCCATTATGCCGCAGGGTTTCATGCCCTTTGGAATAGTAATTGCCACGATGGCGGCCATTATTGCTTCCCAGGCTGTGATCAGCGGGGCGTATACCATGATAAATGAAGCCATGCGCCTTAGTGTGTGGCCTAAACTCAAGGTAAAATATCCTTCGGTAATGCGCGGACAACTTTACATTCCCACACTTAACTGGCTTTTGCTCGGCGGATGTATCCTCGTTGTACTTTATTTCAAGAAATCGGCCAATATGGAGCATGCTTACGGTCTGGCTATCATACTGGCAATGCTTATGACAACTACGCTTCTGAACTTTTATATGCACATGAAGCGCTATCCCAAGATCCTGATTTACTTCATTGTAGCTTTCTACCTAACCATCGAACTTGCCTTTCTCAGTGCCAACCTGAGTAAATTTATGCATGGTGGATGGATCACCCTTATCATTGCTATTGTAATGATCTCCATAATGACCGTGTGGCATCTGGCCAAGAAGATCAGGCACCGTTATGTAGACATGGTGAAGTTTGCCGATCATAAACAAATGCTTATAGAACTCAGCCATGATGAGTCAATGCCAAAGTATGCCACGCACCTTGTTTATATGACCAGCGCAAACAATACCGATGAAATAGAAGCCAAGATCATTTACAGTATACTCCAGAAAAGACCAAAACGGGCCGATGTTTACTGGTTTGTACATGTTGACGTAATGAATGAGCCATACCGCATGGACTACAAGGTAACACACATTGCACAGAATGATATTATCCGTATAGATTTCAGGCTCGGATTCAGGATCGCCCCCCGGATCAATCTTATGTTCAGGCACGTAGTAGAAGATCTTGTAAAAAACAAAGAAGTTGATATAAGAAGCCGGTACGAATCATTGAGCAGAAACAAAGTGATTGGTGATTTTAAGTTTGTGGTCATTGAAAAATTCCTTTCTTACGAAAACGATCTGCCAATGTTCGAAAAGGTGGTGCTGAACCTTTACTTTATGCTCAAGGAACTTAGTTTAAGTGAGGCCAAAGCATTTGGCCTTGACAGCAGTTCGTTAAAGATCGAAAAATTTCCGATGGTGATCAGCCGGCCAAAAGATCTTCACCTGCGCAGGATATCTTAAATCAGATCCCGTTCTCAGGTTCAGTTTTCCTGTTCCAGCTTTTCTCAAGGATGCGGTCCACACTGTAGCGACCACTTCCGGCGATAAACAGAAAAAAATAGATCACAAGGTACAAAACCGCTAACTCCTGCTTGCCGAAGCCGTCGGCTTTATGAACCACAAAGGCCGCAACAAGCATGGTAAGCATAAGCGGCACAACGGCAAGACGGGTTCCCAGGCCCGCAATAATAAAAATTGAACAAACAAACTCGGCAAATATTGTAAGAATTAAGCTGGCTTCAGGTCCGATGTTTAGCGGATCACCAAAACTCAAGGGGCCATCGTTACCTAAACGCAGCAACTTTGGAGTGCCATGGGTGAGCATGGTCAACCCCACTAAAACACGCACACATAACAACGCAACATCAAGAAAGTAAGGGTTAACCCTGGTTGAGAAAAATCTTTTCATAAATAATACGCCCCCTAAAGTACTAATTCAGAAATTAAGTGTGGTGAATTACGACAATAAAAACAATGCTGTAATGATAAAACTTTGTCCGGGAAGGTTTTTCTGATAACGGTTAACGGATAACGGGCTCGCCTACCTGTTCGTTGTCGTCATGGAGAGAAGGTTGGAAAATGTCCATGTTCCCGGATGTCCGTTGCGCCAACCTGACAAACCGTTGCCTTCCCAGACAAAGTCAGCAGCCCGCCTTTTCACAAATCTACTTCACCGGACTGCTGATTCAAAGGTAGTAAGAGAGAGAGCCTTTAAGCTGTAATTTCGTTGAGGGCGGTTTTTTTCAGGCTTACGGGCCATCAAAAAGAGATTAGTGAGTTTTACATACATTTGGCATGAACATTTCAGGCAGATAATCATGAGAAACAAAGTTCAGGGTCTGAG
>JAEZDS010000013.1 GCA_023433205.1 Bacteroidota bacterium | reverse complement strand
ATCGGGTACCGCCCTGCTTACGCCCGAAAACCGGCAGAAGATCGATTCTGTTTTAAGGTTTTTGGGAAATGAGATGAAAAATTACCGCATCACTATCGTGGGCCATGCCGACAGTGTAGGCAGCCCGGAGGTGAATTACCTGATGTCGCTCAAAAGAGCGGAAAAAACCAAAAGTTATATAACCGGTAAAGGTTTTCCCGCAGAAGCTGTCACTGCCTCAGGCAAAGGCGCAACAGCACCGGTTGCCAACAACAGCACAGACGCAAATCGCGCGCGCAACCGGCGCGTGGAGATCAGCATCAGTAAAAAACCACTGCACATCGACAATATAGCGGGGCTACGTCTGTTAACTCAGCGAAAAAGCATATACACCGACAAAGAAGAAATTTTTACCACGGCCTCAGGCACCGAGATCTTTATTCCACCAGATGTGTTTGTGGATGCCGCGGGAAGAACCGTTAAAGGCAAAGTGGATATTGTTTATGAAGAGTACCGCGATCCCATTGACTTTATGTTAAGCGGAATTCCCATGAGTATTGAACATGAGGGTGAAGCGCAGCAGTTTAACTCTGCGGGAATGTTTAAAATTCTTGCTTCGCAAAATGGAGAACCAGTAAGCCTGAAACCAGGCCAGGTGCTGCGCATGAACTTTAAACAAACCCAGGATATTCCGGGCATTAATTTTTATCGTTTTGACACTTTGAACAGAACCTGGTCTGAACGCAATGAAGACAGAGATTGTGGCAAGGCAAATACCGACTACTCACAGTGGAGCGGAAGTTATGAAAGGAACAGCAGGCGCATTTGTGACCGCTTTGTGAGCTCACGATCTGAATTTATTGCGGAGTATGGCCGCAATGTGCTAGCGGGCAATGAGTCACTTTACCGGCAACTGCTAACGATGGATACCGCCGGTGTTTTTCGTGCCATGGCATTGTCAGATTCACTGGGCCAGATCAGCGACAGTATCAGGAAGGTGAGTATAAATAATGACAGAAAAATTAAAGTGACCACCCATAAGTATAAAGTTTACATTACCGAAAGCAGCAAATCAAAAATACAGTTCTGGATCAAATGCCTTACCACACGTAACAACGAATTAAAAAAGATCAGTTATGCCATCAGCTGGAAATACAAACTGGGCGACAAAGATAAGAAGCTGGTCTCCATGCTTGGCAGGAACACCTGGACACTCTGCGACATAACACCTGACGGAGATCAGTATAACATCAGTTTCGAAAACGAGAAGGGGAAAATACACCTTGATAAAGTTCAGTTAAAGCTGAATATTACCATTCCCCGGGGAGAAAGAGAGGCATTTGTAAAAACAATGTTTGATGATCATTACGAGAAAAAAGAGCAGTATCTGGGCGAGCTTGAAGAACTGTGGACCCGGAAAGAAATTCTTGACACCAAAGCTGAAGAATTAGAAGAGCAGCTGAAACCTTTGCATGAACACAGGTTAAGGCACCAGGCTCTGTACCTGGCCATTGTGAATACACCACTCTACTGTTTCTGGTTGCAGAACAGAAGCCTGATGTCGGCGTTTGAACGAAGTCTCCGTTTCGAGCGCTGGCTAATGTATTTTGACACCCACCATAGTGAGATGCAGCAAAGATTTGCACCGCGAAAAGAGGAACAAAAGGTGCAGGCCGGGTCTGACATTCTCGCCGGTCAGAACAGGCAAATTGAGCAATCGTATAATGACCAGGTGGGAGGGATGATAAGATCACTTTGCCTGCCCGTGCTTGGCGTTTATAATCTGGATGCTTTATTCAGGGTAAATGGGGAACCCATTTTTGCCGGATTCACGAGCGAGGAGGGAGATACACTCACACCACAAATCGTTTTTATAATGGATAGAGCAGCAAATACAGTGTACCGGTTCACAACAGTGATGGCCAACAAAACCGTAAGTATCGGTTATGTAAAAAACAACATGTCTCGTGTTTTGATCATTGACCGTGCCAATCACACCTACATTTGTAACAGTGCTGTGTTCGACGGCTTTGAACCGGCGCCTTTGCGGCAGGGGATCGCGCAGGTATTAACGGTGAAAAAAGTAGAGAACAGAGATTATTTGAAAAAACTGCTGGGGCTCTAGGGTGGTGATTATTAAATTGTTTTACTAAAATTTTATGATGATTTTTTCTGCAGGCGAGGCGTGATCCCGAAAGAATTTAGTTGGCGGGGTGAAAAGCCTTTGACTAACCGCATAGTCTTTGACTAACCACATAGAATCATAGCCTTTGACTAACCACATAGGTCCTATGTTTGTGGCGTGAAAAAAAGAGGCATAGGTGAAAGCTGCACCGCAATTAATTTTGCGTCAGTATTAACAGACAAACAACCTATGCCAATGCAAAGCAACAAATTAGATTTCAGCAATCAAAACGTTTATGTGGGTTTTGATGTGCATTTAAAAGACTGGAAAGTAAGTGTGATGGTTGATGATATTCATCACAAAACCTTTAGTCAACCCCCCTCTCCGGAAGTTCTTGTAAACTATTTACAGAAGAATTTTCCGTCTGCAAATTATCTTTCTGCCTATGAAGCAGGGTTCTGCGGCTTCTGGATCCATCATGAGCTCCAGAAACTTGGCGTTAAGTCGATGGTGGTAAATCCTGCGGATATCCCTACAACGGGAAAAGAGTCAACGCAGAAAGAGGACCAGAGAGACCGCTTGAAGATTGAAGCAGGTTCTTTTTTTATCGCCAGTACGTTTCTTAACATCCCATTAATCCGCTGCAACCGCGAACAAGCTTTCTATTTATTAAATTGCGCCTGTCTTAACTATACACTGTGCCCCTTCAAAAATTCTACAAACCATGATAGCTATCCGTACACTTCTACTATTGCTCATTTTCTCCACGCTTAATGCTCAGCAGTGGCTCGACAAAAAATACAGCTACGACAGTTTGCTTAACATTGTTTATGGCACCGCAATTGATTTTAACGGCACAGAAGACACGCTTAAAATGGATCTTTACCTGCCCCGCTGTGATGACCCTGCGCAGCTCTCAAAAAAACCACTGATGGTGTGGATCCACGGAGGCGCCTTTTTGGCGGGCGACAGAAAGGATGCCAGTATCACCAGGATGTGCAAACAATTTGCCAGGCGCGGATATGTTACTGCAAGCATAGAGTACCGGCTGGGATTTGTATCTGATGATGCGGCATGGACTTGCAATTTCCCCAATTATTCCTGTGTGTTTGCCTCAGACAGTGCCGAATGGATCAGGGCCTGGTACAGGGGGGTTCAGGATGCCAAAGGCGCGGTACGGTATCTGGTAAACCGCCATGCACAATACCGCATAGATCCTGATAATATTTTTGTTGCTGGTGAGAGTGCCGGTTCACTTATTGCACTGGGCGTAGGCCTGCTTGATACAATTGTTGAGAGAATGCCGCAAACGTACGCCATCGCGCCTGCTCCCAAGCCTCACAACAGCACAGCAATTTGTGCTCATAATGCGGGAAGATCATTTACTGCTGCAGATATTCCCCGGCCAGACCTTGGAGGTATTGATGGCACCATTGAATCCTCTGCCACAAATTACACAATCAAGGGCATTGCCAATATTTACGGGGCTATGTTCAGCGATCTGCTCCGGCACAGTAAGGCAGGCAACACTAAACCTGCTATATATTCTTTTCACCAGCCCTGCGATATAGTGGTGCCGATCGACAGCGGCAAGGTTTATGCAGGTCTGTCGTGGTGTATGACTAACGGTTATAATTGTATGGCCATAGCCAACACGGCAAAACTATACGGAAGCCGGGGTTTTAGTGCCTGGAATAACACCAACGGTTACGGGTATGCCATCCACAACGAGTTCACTACCACCAGCTTTCCCTACAATTTTTTGTTCGGTCCGGGCAGTTGCGCCGACCAGGTGAATAATCCCTGTCACGCCTACGACAATACAACGTTGAGGGAGAACAACCTCGCAGCCTATTTTGCCCCTTTGATAAGTACCAGCCCTTTGTGCGAGCCAGGCTACACCTTAACAGGACTCACAACTGCCACCGGCCAGAATGAAATTCTGGTATATCCCAACCACGTTGAATCAACGCTAACACTGCAAATTCAACGATCAGGTGCAATACTTTTACAGATCAGCAATACACTTGGCGAAGTTGTGAAAACGGTACTTTTAACTGGCGAGAGCACTAAAATATCAGCAGAGGAATTACCCGCCGGTATTTACAACATTAGTGTAAGATTTGATTCCGGTGCCGTAAAAATCACCAGGTTCTCGAAACTGTAGGTACAACGACAGTGCACCGGAATTCAGTCACAGCTTTACCAGCTTGTAATAAACCGATCGCCCCTCTTTTTTAAGTTCAGCAAAATAGAGTCCTGGTATAAGATCACTCAGATCGATTCTTTTCCCTGGGTTTGCAACACTTCGAATTGTGCTGCCTTCATTGCTAAGAATAGTAATATGGTCGACCGAGGCGCTCAGTTCAAGCACATTGTTAACCGGGTTGGGAAACAGTTTGATGGCTTCAATTTTATTTTCAGTTGTGCCCACAGCCAGATACGAGCCGCAAACAACCCCGCCGATGCTGGAATACCGTAGATAAATAGAGTTGTCGTATACCCACGGCCTGTTTGTTTTGTCTACAGCAGATATAACCCCAGCACCACTTGCAAACGACCAACTTGGAAATTTCTGCTGATATGAATCGAAATCACCATAGCAGTTACAACTATCGCAATACTCCCAGGCTTGGGCTGCCACTATGTACAAAGGACTGATTCCGCAGTACGACAAACTTGTGGACACTACTGACCGGGTTTCATAATAATAATAAGAAACAATTTGTTTTCCTGGTTTTAAACTGTTGTGGGGGGACCCAAAAAAATCACTGTTTTTTGGAAACCGGAGTGTGGCCGGATAAGCATCGGGAACTTGTGGTTCGAGTACACTGATATTCACAGGACCGGAAGGTGCAACTGAAAACTTTTTGAATGTGATTATCACTGAGTCAGCGGTCTCGCTCCTTGTTTCTACCCTGTAATTTCTCACAAAGTCAGCCATCGTTGTACTGGCTCCGAATTGCATACTATCACCCGGCTGAAAAGGATATATATCTTCAAATCGTATATAATAGCTGCCGATCAAAGGATTTAACTGGCCTTTCAGACTTAGATTTTTTTCAACAGCAGGGAAATTAAATACATCGATAAAACTGATGAGTCCGGTTTGATCACCAAGTTTTATGGTGGTACCATGAAGTGGAGATTGTACAGCTCCGCCCATAGAATCAAGGTGCAGTATGGTAAAGGTTTTTACCGCATCATTCACTGTGTAAACCAACTCCTGCTGAACCTGACCTGCTCGGATATAATACTTATCACTAAAATTTTGATAAAACACAGAGGAGTCACCAGCTGCCAGAGCGAAATCAAAATCCAGGGTGTCGCCATTCCGGTTTATCAAGGTCAGGTGCTGACTATTGTCGTCATAAGTGATTTTTTCCCCCAACCACGTGGTATCTGCTATAGCCCGCGTACCACCCCAAAAGGAGCAGAAGGGAGGTTGAGTGGATATAAATGGCTGATTTGATGCAAAATACTGATGAAATACAATGATGCCTGGCGAAGGGCTGGATGTGTCTTCCGCGAAGAAAAAATAGTCATCGTCGGAAGGATTACTGCTGTTATAAAAACGTTTGGTGACATCTTTGTTGAATGGTGCGAAATTTTGTGCTGGCAGCAAACCACCTGCTATTAACAGGATTCCGGTGATCAACTTTTTCTTCATATTCGAAAACTATACTATTCAGCTACAGCTAAAGTAACAAAACGACCTTCACTATGATGTCGCGTTCCTTTTCCTTAAAAATAGTGTAATTTTTGGTTTAATGATCAGGTAATTTGTATCTGGCGTCAACCTCTCTATCCCTGCTGCCCACATTTTCAACGCTCAGCCCTCGCCAATCCTGAAATACCGTTTAACAGAGAGTGATGATAGTTTACTTTATTGAGTTGAGTAAGTTCACCGGGGTCTCAAAGCCAGGCACATTGTCTTCCCTTGTTGCTGCTCTTATGCCTGGAATCTGCCAGTTCAGATAACAAGAATGACCGGCCACCGAAAAATAACCGGCAACGGGCGAATTTGTTCTCATCTTTATAATATGGACGATCGTACGGGATATGTGCGGCGAAGTCGTGATCTTCATGCCGACATTGTGCTTTTTGGATCGCACATTGAAGTGAAGGTGCCTGCAGGCAATCTGGAAGAAGAGCAGGTAAGGCGTATCATAGCCAGTATCAGGCATATTGCAGACAATAAACAATATCCGGTGCTGGTTTTACCAGACAAAAATACCAGAATAAGCTTTTTTGCGCTAAAACTGCTTGCAAGTGAAGAAGCCATGAGCTATACCAAAGCCACCGCCTACCTCATCCGTTCATTTCACCACCAGTTAATGGCTGAAACTTTGCTGGCCATGTACACGCCCCAAAAACCTACAAGGGTTTTTAAAGCAGAAGATGAGGCTTTGGCATGGCTGCGTACCTTTTTATAAACACAATAATTTGCCTCAACCAAAGCCTGCTCTGCTCTCAAAAACAATAATGGTTCTACCCTGCATTGAACCCAACAAAAGAAAAGCGCAGCTATCGGCCTTTATCAGGTTTTTTTCCTGACAAACAGCTCTCAACCGAACATATACACAAAATTTGCCACAGTACAGCACCTGCAACCGCTTCTGCAGATATTGTTACCTTTGTAAAAAATTACCGTCGCACTCAAAAACCTGCCATTCTCAGCTGCATTTCTGCGGGCTGCCCAAAACCAACAATCATGAAAAAATTTCTCCTTCCTTTTCTGCTGCTTTCCGGTTCTTTGTCTGCCCAGGGATTTGCTGTTTCAAATTTTACAACAAGCATGGCCGTTGCGCCCAACTGCTTTATTGACAGTTCCAAAGTGTTTGGTAATGGTGTTCTTAACCAGCGCATTGACTACACATATGATAACAGCAGACGACTGCTGAAAACAGACCGCAATGACACACAAACCAACCAGCGCGAGATCCACAGCTACCTGTATGATGCCAACGACAGTGTTGTGCAGAAAACCCATGCCGGAGGAATAAGCGTTACCACGTCTACAATGATGACACGCATGACCAGGAACCAGCAGAAACTTGTGGTTCACGATACAGTTTCGTACAACACCGGCGCGCAATACACCTTAAATGCCGCCGCAACCTACAGCTACGATGCTGCCGGTCTGGTTACAGAGATCACCAGAAGCAGCTACAACGGCACCTGGTCACTGCTGAACCGGCTTCAGATAACACGCAATGCCGCCGGTAAACCAACCTCTGAACTGTTTATGGGATGGGTAAACAATGCCTGGGCAAACTCCTCCATAAAAACCACTACCTATAACAGCAACGGAGACTTCACCGATCAGGAAATACAAACCTGGAACACTGCAAGCTCGGCATGGAAAAACAGTTCCCGCTCGCGCGTTGTTTACACCGGCACGCACGTTGATACTTTTGTAGTGTACACCTGGAACAATGCCTGGGTAAACTTCCACCGCTACACCTACTCGCCGGCCGGTGCCGTTGATACCGTCACTATTGATTACTGGGACGGACAGCAATGGGACGGTTTTAACCGTTATGTGCGCACATGGGATCAGGGAAGGCTTACTTCGGTAACAGAACAAAAACTTATCAGCAGCTGGGAAAATGCCTGGAAGCATGAATACCTCTACGACGGCAAAGGAAATAACACTGTTACAAATATTTACGCGTACAATTCACCTGCCGATCCCTGGGTGAAGATCATCGTAACTGACCACCATTACACCTGCTTCAGCACTGCTGGTGTAGCCGAAAATTCTGCCGGTAAAGCCACATCATATCCGGTGCCAACAAGCGGCCACCTTTATTTTAGCACAGCCAGTCCGGTAAAGCAGGGGACCGTTTATGGTATTAAGGGCGAACTAATCCTTGGTTTTGAAGGATCAGCAGTTGATCTGTCGCAAACAGGCAGTGGCATCTATTTTGTGCAGCTGCAACTACTGGATGGCAGCACCAGTGTAGTGAAGGCGGTAAGAGAGTAGTGCTTTATTACTTGATCCATTCCGCGCTGAGTTTTTGTAACAAGCTAAAGCGCGCCGGCACATAAGTCAAAGCCGGTGTATTGAATCATGAAGTCACTCTTTGTAAAAAAAATCAGGCCACGTGTCAAAGTTTGACAATAATTTTGTCCGCAATCCCATATTTCACCGCTTCCTCCGCATCCATAAAATAGTCGCGGTTAAAATCCTTTATGATCTTTTCATAGGGCTGGCTGCAATTTTCAGACAAAATTCTTGCGCCCAGCTCCTTCGTTTTCTGAATTTCCGCGGCCTGAATTTCAATGTCGGAGGAGTTGCCGCGTGTGCCGCCAGAAGGCTGGTGGATCATTACCCGCCCATGCCGCATCACAAAACGTTTGCCTTTTTCACCGGCTGAAAGCAGTATAGAGGCCATAGATGCGGCGAAGCCCGCGCATACTGTTGACACAGGACTGGAAATACTTTTTACGGTATCGTAAATGGCGAAACCTGCCGTAACAAAACCACCAGGACTATTAATGATAAGCCTGATCTCCTTTCCAGGATCACGAAGTTCGAGAAAGAGTAAACGTTTCATTACATGTTTCGCGCTCTTGTCGTCTACCTGACCCCACAGAAAAACTGTGCGGTCCGACAACAGCTTGTCGTCGATCATATCCTTTAACATTGACTGTTTCATTTGAAGATGGCTGCTATCTGCTTTTTAAAATTTTGATCGGAAAAAGCACTCTCACCGGCAGCGAGGATCTTCATCATCCGTGTTCTGCGCCCGTACATAAGGGCAACCAGCTGCACCTTCGTCTGTGCCAGAAGGTCAGTTCTGAATAAAACATCTGTTTTTTTTCGCTGCCTCACAGCTGCCGCATCTTCTTTACTCAGCTTTTGAAGGAGGTAAAGCTCTATCGTTTCAATGTCAGCTTTCATAAAAATCCTCCTTTCTTTTGTTGTCTGCTTTTACCTGCCGGCGCAATTTATCAAGACACTTGTACTTTTGTGCTGAAGCCGAGTGTGCGCCGGAAAAACCAAATCTGCCGGCAATAGCTGTGGCAGACAATTTTTCATAATAAAAGGCCTGCAGCAGATCGAGGCACTTTCTCCCGGTCTTTACCAGGTAGTTGTACAGTTCGTTCGACACTTCCAGTTCCTCTTCCGGCACAAGTGGTTCAGCCGTACGCAGTTTCCCGGCTTTTTCTACCCTTCTAAACCATTCGTTCCTTGCAATGGTCACCAGGTAGGCTGTGTGGTTCTGTACTTGTGATCTTTCCTCTGCCGTTCTCTCCATCCAGATCAGAAGCGCATCATGAAAAACATCTTTTGCGTCTTCCACCACCCCACCGTATTTTTTTACAACGCTGGCCACTGAAGGAAAAACCTCCCGGTACAACAGCGTCAGGTCTTCCAAAGCTGCTTTTTGTTCTAATTGTACTTCCATATATTAATAGAGCACCCGCATGATCATTTATCACCCTTTTTTCACCGGAAAATTTCAGATCAGCCTGCTAAATCAGTTCTTGCTGGCAATACCTTTTACCGCTGCGCCTGGAGGAGCTTCTTTAAGTGCCCTTAATAGTGCCTCATCGCGTCCGTAAACATCCTTTCTGAAATGAACGGTACCGTTATCATCTGCCCACGCTGTAAGGTATATCACATGAACCTGCACAGGTTCGTTCAGTGTTACAGTGGTTTCTTTCCCTGAAGCGATCACCTTTTCCATTCTCTCTCTGGTCCATTCCTTTTTGTCCTGCAGAAGATACTCGGCCAGCGTTAAAGGTTCACTGATCCGAATGCAGCCCGAACTAAAAGATCGGTCGGTATGGGCGAACAGATTGCGCTGCGGCGTATCGTGAATATAAACATTGTACTTGTTTGGAAACATAAATTTTACCACGCCCAGCGCATTGTCCTTGCCGGGTTTCTGTTTTATCTGATAGGGAAATTTCCCGGAGGTGCCTTTCCAGTCAATTGCCGAAGGATCAACCACACTGCCATCGTTCTTCAGCACAAGCATGCCTTTTTGTTTGAGATACGCTCTGTTCTTACGCACTGCCGGCAAAACATCATTTTTGAGGATAGTGGGAGGGACCGTCCAGCTGGGAGACAGCACCAGATAGGTCATTGTAGCGCTGAAGACCGGAGTTTTACGGTAAGGCTTTCCCACAATGGCATCGGCACGAAGCACCGTGGTGTTATTCTCCACAACTCCCATCAGAAAATCAGCGATGTTAACTTTAATGTGCTTTTTTCCCAGATCATCCTTCAGCCAGCGCCAGCGTTCAAGGTTTGCCTCAATGGTCGCGATCCTCTCTTCCACCGGAATATTCAGGGTGGCTATGGTTGCCTCAGTTACCACTCCGCTTGTATCAAGGCCATTCCGTTTCTGAAAGATCTTCACCTGCTCATGGAGATGCTGATCAAAGGTCAATGAATCTGCACCGTAATTTTCAGCTCCTCCCTGCGAGATCATTAATCGCCGCCGCAGGAACGCAACATCGGGATGTTTTACCTTTAGCTGCAGAACTTCATTGCCGGCCGGAAACTGCGGCCAGCCGCCACTGTCCCTGATCTTCCTGTAGCGGCTCAGCCCTTTCCTGAGGTTAAGGTATTCACGATGTGCCGGCAGATAAGCTCCGAGAAAACCTGAAATATCTCCTCCTGAAAGGGCGCTGTCAATTGCAGGTAAAAGATCTGCTGCGCTTTCGCGCCGCACTGCTTGCCACTGCGGATCAACAGTTGCAGGATCAGTTTTACCTGCCTGCAGATGTGATGCCATTAACACCAGGGCATCGGTCAGCAGAACTTCCATTTTCGCCACATCTTCTGCCTCATAATTATCACTGTAAAACACTTTCTCACGCAATTCCTTCAAAACAACCAGGTGATAATCTTCAGGCCGCAGCCCCTCCAGTTCTACGTTCTCAATTTCGCTGATTAACTGATCTACCTTTTGTTTGTCGCCCCACCTGGCCAGCACAGGCGAATTCTCTTTCCGGTACAATGCCTCTACCAGATCGGGATTCAACACCAGATCGCCGGCAACCTCAGCACTGTCATTTTTCAGTACGCTTACCTGCCTGGAAATACTTAACAGTATATCTCTTTTTGATGGTGCGCTGCAGGCAGCAGACAATAACAAAAACAGGGTGGGAACCAGCCCCCCCGTCAATCTCAGGACTTTAATCATAATACTAACAGCAAATAATGATCAGTAACACTAAACATGTTTTGAATTTGAAAGATACGTATCCTAAAAACAAATCAAAAAGCCAGAATACAGGTATAAACTGTTTAGTCCTCGGAAATTTTTGCTAATTTAAATCCGTGAAAAACCGCCTCTTAATCACCCTCCTCGTACTCGGCACACTGGCATCTGCAGCACCTGCCTCCGACTCCCTGATCCGATTTTCGGATCTGCATCTCAGCCACGACGCAGAAAAAAAAGCCTTTGCCGCTCTTAACGCCAACGGGAACGACTATATCGATCTTTTTCTCGCCAGCTACAGCAATACCGCTGTATTCAGCTCCGGGGCCGCCCGGCAGAAGATCGGTGAATGTGTGGCTCATCTAAAACAGAAGACAGCAAAAATGTCTCAGCCCAAAACCGTTAAATACATCTATAAATATATTCACGACCGGTTTTTTAAGGTTTACAGGTTTAACAACAGTTTTGCAGATATTTTCACCAAAGGTGAATACAATTGCGTATCGGGGTCGGCTCTCTACGCTATGGTATTCGGGGAAATGGATATTCCCTACCAGATCATAGAAGCGCCTCAACATGTTTTTCTTTTCGCCTACCCCTCCTCGCACAAGATCATGATCGAGACCACCAGCGCCCGAAACGGCTACAAGGCATTTAACGATGAGTATATAAAAAGATTTGTAAAGTACCTGGCTGAGTCAAAACTTATCAGTGACAACGAACTGGCGGCCAACAGCGCCTCAGAGCTGTTTAATAAATATTATTTTGCACAGCAGGGGATAGATCTTCGTGCGCTGGCCGGCATACAGTACGGCAACTATTCAGTCTATTACAGTGAAGCGCACGAGGGCGCCAGCGCTTTAAACGAAGCGCGGAAATACTACTACATATCACCAACACCACGGGCACGGTATATGCTCCGCAATGCCTTATACGAGGTGATCTCAAACAACAGCTACAGTTCGCCGAAGGACCTGGACAACCTGAGTCTGTTATGTCGCTTTAACAACAGCGACAATAAAGAAACAAGCAATGAAACGCTGCGGCAGGAATTTTTGAGGCTTACCGAACAACAGCTTATCAGAAACTCTGATTTTCAAAACTACGGCAGATCATTTGAAGTGGTTGTGTCTGCCATAGCCGACACATCGCTGAAAAAAGAACTTGCCTTTATCTACAATTATGAAATGGCACGGATCATCTCTCAGGAGTCTGCTGACAATGAGGTGATCTTAAATCACCTGGCCGCTGCATACACCATCAACCCCCGCCATGCCGAACTGCGCTCAATGATCAGGATATTTTTGTTTCAGATCATCTCAAACAGCACTGCTGCCGCGCTTATCCGGGAAATGGACTCCTACTCAACGACCTTTGATTTTATCAACACCGATGAAAAATTCAATACTATCCGTGCAAATGTATTGCTGGAGATGGCTTATCAGGCCTACACCTTAAACAACATTGGCACCGGCGACGCAGAGATAGGGAAATTCGAAAAGCTTTGCGAGTCGAACAGCGGTCTCAGGCCCTCTGAACATTATGTGGAAAAGGCGTATTCGGTAGCAGCAGCGGCGTATTTCAGAAGAGGAAATAAAACAAAAACAAAGGAGCTGCTGCAAACCGGCATTAAATACGCACCCGGGAGTTTCGGACTGCAAAACAGGCTACGCCAGCTCCACTGATAATTTTAAAAGTTGTTTGAAGCAGCGTTAAAACTTCTGGTCTTTATTACAGTATTCCCCATTGCCGTTTTCCGGTAGGCGGCAATTTTTACACTCTCAAGCACAAAACCCCCAGGGCTCAGAAAAAATTCAACCAGAAAAGCGCTGTTTTCTTTCCGTAACCTGGTCCTGTCACCTACTCTATTGCCCAGGCCTTCGTTTAAGACCCTGTAAACCATATCATCTTCCCGGGGATCCTGCAGGCGTACCACATAGGTGAGTTTATTCTCAAGCAGCGATGATTTGTTTTCGACAATACTGATAGTAAAATCATTTGGGATCTTCTTACCATTCTCGTACCACTCTTCAGTGCCGATACACACATCACCCATATAATACTCCTGCCGGCTTTTCTTTTTACCGCTGGGATAAAAATGTTCTTCCACACCATGTTTTGTGCCGTTCCTGAACCGAACCCTCTCCTGTATTTTATGGGTTCTCACATTATACCGTGTACTCAGGCTATCTAGCACATCATCTCGAAAACAGGTTTCTGAGTATAAAAATCCTTTTGAATTATAATCCTGCCAGCAGCCGTGACGCTTTTTATTTTTGTAAAGGCGCAGCGCCTTTAGCTTCCCATTTGTATGATAAACCCTGGTTGTGTCATCGAGCGTGTCATTTACATAGAACTGCCGGGCCTTTAATTGTCCATCTTTAAAGTACTCTGTAAGATAACCGTTCTTCATGCCATTCTTGTATTCAACGGTCTGCTTTATTTGTCTGGTACCGGGAAAATAGATCGTCTTTTTTTCATCCTTGAAACTGTTGGAGGGATCGCAGGCAATAAACGCAGGTAACAGAAAGAGCAAGTACAGCAGTAGTTTCATGAGTGGGCCCAAAAATAACAAGAAATTTCTGAAAACAATTTCTACTGGAAGCACAAAACCCGCAACTCCTCTCTACAGTTAACACCTAAAATCACACCATTTGTTTTCAGTCCCGCTCCACTTATAAACAACCACCACTTTAACGAAACATCCCGGCGGCGGCTGCGTAATAAATGCAGAGTTCTTTGTCTTCCAGAAAAAACAGTTTAACCTAAAACCAGACAATTATGAAAACGCTGCCATTTATCCTCGCCTTTGCAAGCCTGCAAACACTTAGCGGAATGGACACTACCCGCCTGAACACAAAAATCACTGATGTAACTGTATATCTCAGCGGAGCGCAGGTAACGCGTCAGGGGGAGGTACGGCTAAAAAAGGGACGACAGTTGTTTCTCATCGAAAACATCTCTCACCAGGCCGATGCCCAGTCGGTGCAGGTGGCGGCAATTACCGGAGGCCGGCTCTTATCGGTGAAACAAAGCGTTCATGAACAAAGCTCGGCGCAAAAAAGTGAAACAGAAAAAAAACTGGAACGCCTGATACAGCAGTATCAGCACCGTATCAAAGAGATCTTTAATGAAAAACAGATCTATCAGGTGGAAGAAAAACTTCTGCTCGACCACAGTGTGCCGGCAACAGAAAAGAAAGAACTTGATGTGAACAATATAAGAGAGGCGGCAGACTTTTACAGGCAAAGACTTAACCAGATCCGTAAATCGCAGCTCCTGCTTGTAAAGGAAGAGAAGTCGCTTCAGGACAGCATCCAGGAAACTTATGCCAGGATCAACAAAATTGCCGCCGCCAGAACAAGTCCTTCAAGCCGGCTGCTTGTAGAGATTGAAGGACTGAAAGAAGGTCTTACCGCATTAAAATTCTCCTACTATGTTTCTTCAGCAGGATGGCGGCCGCTTTACGATTTCAGAGTAGATGAAATTACAGCGCCCCTTGTGGTATCTTACAATGCAGACGTTTATCAGTCAACCGGCGAGGACTGGAAAAACATACACATCAAACTCTCCACCTACAATCCCTCTCAGCGCGCAGTGTTGCAGACTTTGCGTCCCTGGTACCTGGACAGACCGGCGGTGCAGGACAAACCCAACAAGGAGCAGCAACCTGGCGTACTTAAAGGATTACTTGTAGAAGGCAGCAATGGTGAAGTAATTCCCAATGCCAATATAATTTTGTATCACGACAGAGAGCAGGTGGCGGCTGCAACCTCAAATGCCGCGGGTGAGTTTATGATCAACCCCGTTTATCCCGGCAGATATACCGTAAAAGCTACCTATGTGGGATACGAGCCTGCGCAGATCCACAACGTGGTGATCAGCGAGGCAAAAACCTCCTATCAGAAGATCCGGCTTTATTCAAAGCGGCTGGTGATTGAACAGCTGCAGGTTGACCGTTATGAGGTGCCATTAATAGCTCCCGATATGAAAGCGGGCGCCACCATCACCAGGGAGGATTACCAGAATCTAGCTACAAAGGACGTTAACAGTGTTGCTGCAACCTCAGCAGGTGTGTACCGGCCATTTATGAGAGGCGGCCGGGCAGGGTCCAATTTAGCCGAGGAAGTTGTCATCCCTGAAATCATATACCTGGCCGACGATCCCGCTAAATTTGCCTTAACGGGTATGGAATATTCCATTGACTTGCCCTACTCCGTTCCTTCAGATGGCGCCGATCACAGCATACGAATTCGTGATGTTAAAGTTGAAGCAGGTTACGAGTACCAGGCCGTACCAAAACTCGAGACCGATGTTTTTCTTTTTGCGCAGATCCCCGAATGGCACAAACTTAATCTGCTCTCAGGCAAGGCCAATATATTTTTCCAGGGCACCTATACCGGACACACTTACATAAATACACAGCTCACCGACGATACGCTGAAGATAAATCTTGGGCGCGACAGGGATGTGATCGTTTCACGCAGCGGCAGGAAACAGATCAACGATAAAAAGAGTTCCTCATCTTCAATATGTGAGAACATGAACTGGCACATTACAATACGCAACAATAAGCGCACGCCGGTAAAAGTGGTAATGCGCGATCAGTATCCGCTGGCTGAGCGAAAATCAATTGCTGTTGAGCTCATTGAAACCGGTAATGCAAAAAGAGATGAAAGAACCGGCGAGCTGACATGGGCGCTTGTATTAGAGGCCGGTGAAAAGAAAATGGTAGGTTATAGTTACAGCGTAAAATACCCAAAATGGGCAAGGGTGGTAACAGAGTGATAGGGTAAGCAGGAGGAGCAATATGGTTTAACTCAATTCGGGAAGCAGGACGAGTGTTGTGGTGTAATCATGCTTCGGAGCCAGGAGCCAAGACTGGTATTGTGGTTTAACAGCATTTGGAAGCAGGACTAAAGGTGTGGTGTAACCATGCTTCGGAGTCAGGAGGCAAGACTTGTATTGTGGTTTAACAGCATTTGGAAGCAGGACCAAAGGTGTGGTGTAACCATTCTTGGGAGTCAGGAGGCTAGACCTGAATAGTGGTGTAACCATGATTTGGATTTCACTCCTTACTGTGCCTCTTTCAGGCCCCAAAACGTTAAAATTTAAAGCCCTTTGGGGGTAAACCACAAACAGGACGTCTTATTTAAAAGCGACCATTAACGAGTCGGAAATTAGTAAGGCATTCACCACTGTTCTAAAAAAAATAAATGAAACCATCATCCACATATAATCCCATTGTAAAGGCGCTTGCAGTAACAGCAATCTTTGTAATAGCTGTGGTCGGGTTCGTATTCTGGTATTACTCCGGCTGACCCGAACTGCCAAACTCAATGGCATTCCCGCATGAATCGGCGGGTAAACCTGCATGAGGTATAGTAGATCGTTTGACGGTCTAGGTTAAGGCGCGATCCAGAAAGTCATACAGCGGTAGCGCTTGTTGATCCTGAATGCCATCTCAAATTTTTTGCCAGTCCAATACCAGCGTTGGTAAATTAAAACTCAATCTGTCCTAGCCGCGCTGGTTTCCCAACTTTCTTTTGTATTCCTGCCTGGCTTTCATCATATTTTCGCGGATGCCACCTTTGTGCAAAAACTCTTGCTCTAAGATTTCCAACTGTCGTTTCAAAAGATAAGATGTTGCTTTAATAAGACAAACTATCGCATTAGCACTAATGGCCGCATCGGAGTGTTCCAGCGCCGGTCGAAATGTTTGATAAGTAGGATTAGGTATACGCAGCAATTCGGCGAACCGTGCGGCAAAACGGTGGTTTTTCTCCCAAACAGCAACACCTCTTAGTCTCAGGAAATCTATGTAATCATTTTTGAGTTCCTCGAGACTTGCCCTTGCTATACTGGTAAGCTTAATTTCGATCTCCTTTGAAGCAGCCGACGCCATACTTCCTTCAACAATATTCTGTTTGCCAGATCGCGCCGCCTGAATCATCTGATCGACCGTTCTGTCATATCGCCGAAAATAAAGGCCAGTAAATTTAATTGTAGCATCATAAATGTATTCGGCCTGACGGAAAGTAATGAGATTTTTATAGCCGCCATGCGGCGGAATAAAACCCTTACGACTATTCTGATTCTCTTGCTCCATTCTCTATCAATAAAATGTCGTTGCGGTCATTTATGTCCTTTTGGGTTAATGAAAGGTATAGTTTTTTTAAATTAAACCAAAAGGACAAATAGGACACCAGGACCGCTAAAAAATCAAACAGAGAACACAGTACCACCTGACTTACGTCAGATTTTTGCCGAAATCACAACTTTAAAGCGAAATCACAACTTTAAAGAATGCTTCCAAATGTGATCAAAGAGATACCCAGGCAATTTCACTAAATTGAATACAATCGTACCTTACTTCACTACATTGTCAAATTCAAAGAACAAAAACGCATTAAGTTGTTCGGGTAAATTCCTGGTATATGCATTTCTTATTTATAGCGCTTACGGACTAAAAGCACAAACACTGACCATCTCGCCCAATTAGGCTATGTTCACCTTAACGAACACATGAGATTCGCAGGAGATCGCGTAATAGATACTGATCTACCCCGCAAATAACGAACACCAATCAGATCTCACACATGCAACTTCAAACTATGGTCAACCGAATGGCGGCCAGAACCATAATAAACAAAAAAGCTGCACAGCAAAAGCCCAAGCGATGCCTGCACAAGATTGCTCAGGTTCATTACGCCCATAAAATTGATCAGCACGGCACCGGCTAAGACATGCAGCTGAACAAGCGCGCACCAGCGTGTAAGCAAGCCAAGCGTAATAAGAAAACCTCCGCAAAGATGAGCAACGGCCACATAATGAACCATCATAAAATAAATACCCTGACCGCTTACACTACTCACAAGGTGATAGAGATAATCTGTCTGCTCCAGAAAAAAAAGGCCTTTAAAGAAAATAAATGCGCCAAACAGTATGCGCAAAGCAACTGTAAAATAATTGGAGTGTGCGTTTGCCCACATGTTCCATTTGTTGATTGTTTCCATGGCTCCTGGTTTTTAATAGGTTATATTAAAGATAAGGTGAAAAAGGTTTCCTGCAACCCGCTTACAAAACCTGGCAAATAATGTAGCCATTGTCAGCTGGGATTAACCAGCTAAAAAACTATAGACCTTGCCATCAAAAAAATTACCTGAGATCGCCGCTGCTTACCCTTCTTACAAGCTCGTTCAGCTTGCCGAACAGCACCTCGTTGTCATCCTGCTTATAAGCGCAAAGCTGTTCTTCAAACAACGGCACATCATAAAGGAAAGCCTTCAGGTGATCTGCCCGCAAACTGTCAAAATGCCTGCCATACCCAAGTTTCTCAATATAGGCGGCATTCATCCACTGCTCGAACTGGTTAGGGATGGGAAATGAATACACCGGCTTTTTCAGGTACACTGCCTCGCTGAGAAAAGAAAATCCTCCATTGGCAACCACAGCCTTAGCTTCGGCCAGGTCTTTTATGAACCCCTTTTCACTGAATGTCTTGTAAGTAACATTGTCTTCCTGCGCATCACGGTTCAGGCCATAAACAATAAATTTTTCGCCAGGTAGCTGTACCAGAGTTTGTTGCACCGCAGCGGCATTAACAGAAGACTGATACATTAACACATGTCCCCTGTTACTTGTTTTTGCGTCAATGATCTGCTGTCGTATTATAGGCGGAACAAGCGTGGTATTCTTCTTTTTTATTTCCGCATCAAAAAAACTGCTGATCAGATAATGGTCGCAGCCCGGCACCTTTGCCTGCACGATGCGCCTGGCAAGTATATAATTGGCTCTTTCATCTTTACTGATGTTCACCGCCAGTCTGCAACGGTCCATTACCTGCATATTGTCGATACTGATGACCGGCAAACGGTGTTCCTTCGCAAAAAACCAGGAGAAACTTTCAAAATCACTGATCACCAGATCAGGAGCAAAAGTTTTTTCCACCAATAGTTTTTTCCTGAAATTATGCACAAGGTTGCCAGCAGCGGACCTGAGGTTAAGCATAAAAGTTCCGGTTTTGCTCACCTGCGCATTTTTGAAAGCAAAATGAAAACCTTTTATCTCCAGGGCTCTACCCGGAAAAGCCTGGTTTAAAAACTGAAAAGCCCTTGCGCTTGAAACCACCAGTACACTGTGATTTTCACTGAGCAAAAAATCAATAATTACTTTGCTTCGGGTAGCGTGACCCATACCTTCACCTGGTACGCCGTAGAGTATGTTCATTTATTGATTTTTTTTCCTGTTAACCAGTAGCGGGTAATGTTTATTCTCAGGAACAGGGCGCCAACCACAACACCCAATCCAGCGCCGGCACTTACGTCGAGGGCTGTATGCGCGCCAACGGCAACTCTTGAAACTGCTACCAGGACAGCCCACGCAAAGGGTAAAAAATACAGCCTGCGCCACTGCGGTTTGCTTCTGGTGTACCAGATGGCATATGCAATGATCATTGCAAAGAGAAAGGCGTTAAAACTATGTCCGCTGGGAAATGAAAAACCCGCTTCCTCAATCCAATGCAACCTTATGGTATTGTCGATCTCACTGAAACGTTCAGGATTTTCTCTGATGAGCTTTTCAAAATAAAGCCCCCTGGCTTCCTTATCGAGCATATACAATGAATCCAGCTTACTCCCCATGCCCGTTTGGTTCAGCATAAAACGGTGACTGGGTCTTTCAAGCTTGAGAAAATGCTT
>JAEZDS010000137.1 GCA_023433205.1 Bacteroidota bacterium | reverse complement strand
CGGTACCCTTGCGTGGTTCTTCTGGATGTTTCTGCACCTTATGCTGATCTTAAGTGTACGCAACAAGCTGATGATCTTTATTAACTGGGCGTGGAATTATCTGACCAAAGATTCATCGCTGCGGCTCATCCTCAAAAAAAGCTCAAGGTAAAATCAGGGGGTGGGCTTCTTAGGTTTTTTGGGGTCGTCGTTAAACAGACTGAACTGATTTAGCAGGTAATTCACTACACTTTTTTCCTGCACGGGCTGTGAAGGAAGCTCCGGGCTACGGCTGTATTCTGCATAATACAGTTTCAACAGAATAAAAAAGTAAGATATGAGTAAAGGACCAAATACCAGTCCGGGCAGTC
Source organism: Bacteroidota bacterium (assembly GCA_023433205.1). Taxonomy (GTDB): domain Bacteria; phylum Bacteroidota; class Bacteroidia; order B-17B0; family Aurantibacillaceae; genus Aurantibacillus. Next base: position 19,285 of record JAEZDS010000137.1, on the reverse strand, counting down.
CAAATGCCTTGAGGCCAATTATAATACCAAGAACGGTTACTACCGGGTGCACCTGGCCAATCTTATTTGAGACCACCATTCTAATAACGTTATCTACATTACTCATGAGGATAATACTGTACCCGGCCACAAAAAAGCCCTGCCAGGTCTGGCCTTCAATAAACAGATAGGCAGTTACAGGCACCCAGATCAGGCCGGTACCCACCAGCGGTATAATAGAGGCAAAGCCGGTGAGGATGCCCCAGAGACCTGCTTCGGGAACGCCGGCGATCCGGTAAGAGATGTAAGCACACAATCCCTGCGCAACACAAACAAGCGGCACTCCAATGGCATTGCTTACTGTCTGGTCTCTGAGTTCCTTGCCAAACAATACTATCTTGCTTCTGCGGAAAGGAAGGTAGTGCACGATACTGGCCTCCATTTTGTTGGTGTTGATGAGCAGGAAAAAGAGAAAGAAGTACATCATCAGTACGCTGCCCAGAATGCCCAGAGAGCTTTTGGCTACCTGCCCGATGTTGCTGCCGATAACGTTCTTTGCACCTTCTTCCAGTTTTTGTTTGTCAATTTTTATTGGCAGATGGTCAAGGCGGTCGGTAAATTTAGCCAGGTTTTCGGCCACCAGCTGGGGATTGGCTGCAATAGCGGATATTTTATTGTAGATAACGGTAAACAGCACCGTAACAGGTAATACCACAATTACAAACGAAATAAGAATGATGATAACCGCCGCCAGGGTTTTTTTCAGGCGGCGTTTACGGATGAGATTCAGCATAAAGCGTTTGAACAATGTATAAAATACAATGGCGCCCAGAAAAGCACTGAAAAACTCCCTTACTTTTAAAAAAAGAAAGAGTCCAAGTAGAAGAATAAAAAAAGCGTAAATGTATTTGTTGGCGATACGTTCAGAATCCATATTGATCTCAGACTTCCTTTTGTAAATACCAAAAGTATGCCAATTATTCTACATGCACCATGGCATATGATTTTCTCTTAACAATAACAAAACCAAGAGCTCAATGGTAACAATATGGGAAAAGTCCTCTGGCTTTTGGGCAGCTTGTACTGGTTCACCAATGATAATTATATTTTGAAACGATGCGGACATCATTAAAGATAATTGCGGTAGTTTTGTTTATTGTGTGGTTTGTAAGCGTGTTTATTTATGCGCTTGGCAAATTGCTGCATCTGTTGCTTGTTCTTGCTGTTATTGCATTGCTGTTAAGCAGGCGAAGAAGAAGAAAAAGGCGCGAACTTGAAAAATTGGATTAATAAAGCTGTCGGAGGATCGACCTTCTTTGGCGTATTACGCGACACCGTCAGGAGTTTTGACGGTGATGGGGTAATGAAATACTGCGCCTCGCTGTCATTTTATACCTTGTTTGCCATTGCCCCGCTGCTGATCCTGGCACTTGCAATCGGGGGACTGATATTTGGCGCAGACGCTGTAAATGGCAGGCTCTTCGGGCAGATCCATGGTGTGGTTGGTACCGACGCTGCCATTGCGATTCAGGGTATGTTAAGTTCTGCAAGCCAGAGAAAGGACGGATTTGTTGCCACTTTGTTGAGTATTGTTGTTTTTTTTGTAGGAGCTACCGGTGTGTTTGCTGAGATCCAGTCAACCATTAACCGGATATGGGGTTTGAAGGCAAAGCCCAAAAAAGGCATCCTGCGTTATCTTGTTAGCAGACTCTGGTCGTTTGTAATGGTAATAGTGGTGGGGCTGCTGCTGGTGTTCTCGCTGCTGGCAGGTGCAGCAATTGACCTTATGAACAACGAGCTGGAGCGTGTAGTTCCCGGCACTGGTGTGCTCATCTTTATTGTGCAGCACCTGGTTACCCTGGGCATCATTACTCTTTTTTTTGCACTCATCTTCAAGTATCTGCCCGATTCGGTGGTAGTGTGGCGTGACGCGCTGGCAGGCGCTCTTTTTACAGCGGTATTATTCCTTCTGGGAAAATATCTGATTGGTTTATACCTGGGATCAAGAACATTTACCAGTGCTTATGGGGCTGCGGGCTCTCTGATTGTAATACTGCTGTGGATCTACTATTCATCTGTTTTATTGTACTTTGGCGCGGAATTTACACGGGTTTACGCACTTAAACATGGGCATGGAATACGGCCCAATAATTTCTCTGTCCGCGTTTTCTATCAGGAAAAGGAAGTACAGTTCAGAGATTCAGATTCCGGGGATTGACTTTTCATGGCTTTTCATGTTCTCTTTTAAACGGGTTATCCTTTTCAGGATCTCAGCCAGAAAGAGGTTGAAAAGACAAAATCCCACAAACACAAGAAAGCCGGTTTGAAGATTTGTACGATTGGTAGTTACCACATTCACCGTTTCAGTGTGGGCAGAAATGTCGTCTAACTGATTGTCAAGTATACTTTGAAATCCTACGTACGCCATAAAGATCGCGATTACCATTACATCGGCCATTGACCATTTTCCGGAATTAAAAGCCATGAATTTGACAAATTTTCCACTGCGTTCTTTAATAAAAAGATAAACGGTAGTGCAAACTAATTTGGTTACCGGAAACAATACGCTGAAAAGCAGGATAAGAAAACCCACAAACACAGTATCAGCGCGGCCATTAATCAGCAGAATATGAACCACGTCGAGGATGCTTTTGGCCTGGTAGAAAATTATCTGATCATAAAATACTATATGGGAGGATAAAAGAGAGAGATCCAGTTCGCTGATCCTTGCATCTATTTCGATCATTGGTACACTAATACCAATAAACAATGCTATCAGGCTCATCAGCACCGAATACAAAAAGGTGAGGGCGAAAAAGCGGCCTATGCGGAGGATATACAGCCACAAAAGGAGCACTCCCGCAAGAATTCCTACTATTCCATAACCCAGCTGTTTTTGCTCAAGTCGCAGCAACTCGGTTTTCTGTGCTATCACAATGTTAAATTCGGCGACTGAGGTTCTCTGGTATTTTTTGAGGATCTTGCCTTTAACGCCAAGCGTATCCTGATTAACCGCGTCAAGTATGCCATTAACCTTATCTTTAAGCATCTGTTTAAGCTGGCCCTTGTATTTGCTGTTACGAAGCTCTGCCACTATAGCATTCGAAAACCGGGGGATCTCACTTTTGAAGTCATTCACATCAACAAAAGTGTTGATGATGCCGTATTTCAGTTTGTCTTTTAATCCTTCTCTCTCTTTGTGCAGTACTTTGTCTGCTTCGTTGAACAAACGGGCAAGCAGCGCGTTCAGCTGCTGTTTTAAGACCTCTTCATTTTTGTTTTCCAGAGAAAAGGAGTCTATCTTCTCGGCAATGATCCGGTTAACCTGGTATGTCCAGTTGTTTCCGCTCAGAAGTCCGTATTTGATCTGATTAACCTGGAAGTAGTCGTCCTTGATACGACGGTCGGCCACCGAGTTGTTGTGCAGACGTACACCCAGATAAACACACAATAAGGTGAGCGCTGACAATAAAGCCACCATGAGGCTTTTCTGTAGTTTGAGTGTTTTGGCGGGAATTTTGCCGTTCTCCCCACTTTTATTGCCTGATCTCACAATCTCTTATATAATGACCCTTTTCATCGCTGCCACTGCCCTCCAGGGCTATGCAGGACACCTCTGCAGAAGGCAGGCTGCCTTTGAACACATGTTTTTTTTCCGGACTTATGGCAGCAGATCCTCCTATGTCGCGCACCAGACGGCATTCGCACACGTGCTCTTTTTTGCAGCTTGTTAATATAAAGAATAAAGAGGCACAGATCCATTTCATGTATCTGTAATTAAAAATTTAATGCCAGCTAGTCGCTTAGCTTTGAGAAAATATTTTTTTAAGATAAATTCGTGCATGGGCTTCTCTGAATACATACTCATTGCTGAGGACGATGATGATGACCAGCTATTGCTGACAACTGCGTTTGCAGAAATATCGGCGGAAACAAAGCTACTGTTCGTGTCTAATGGCTTAGCCTTGCTTGAACATTTTCGCAGCTACGAAAGAGGCACCATAGAACTGCTGCCGCAATTACTTATTGTTGACCTGAATATGCCGAAAAAAACTGGACGAGAGGCACTCTCAGAACTTCGGCTGAAAGAGTATTTTCACAGTTTTCCTACTATTATTTTTTCCACTACCGGCAATGAGTTCGAGCGCCAGCGCTGTAAAGAGCTGGGAATTGATTCATATTTTGTAAAACCGCCAAATTACAGTGAACTCACCAGCATAGTCGCGGAGTTCTGTAAACTGGCTTATGCAGGCAGAAATAACAACAGGCAGTTTCTTTAAGAAACTGCCTGTTTATGAGGTTTGTTGCCCTGAAAATCCTGTGATTGGGTTCCACCGGTTAGCGAACGGAGTTTTTCACGTCCCTCCTCCAGCAGATCCGACACATTATTGTTCAGGTCGTTTAGTGAATCCAATATGCCTCCACGAAGGTCGCTTCCTTTTTTGGGGGCCAGTAACATTCCCAGCGCAAATCCCGCCACTCCGGCAGCTGCCACACCCATGATCATACTGGTATTGGAGTTCATAGCTAATTTTGGATTGATTTTCATCTTTTTTGTGTCAGTTCTCATTTTTTTCATTGTTAGTTTTTTTATTCTTTTACCGTCTATTTGGATGCCAGCCCGGCTAGCACCAATGTTGTATGGGAGTTCTGGAATATTGTAGATTCAAAACTAAATTGTAGATATTTATACTCACCAATTTTATGGCCTCTGTGAAAACCAAAATAGTGATTGTTGACGATGAGCAGGATCTGTGTTTTTTGTTATCAAGCATGCTGAAAGCCCAGGGCTTCCATGTTGAGTCCTTTTATACCCTTAAGGCCGGACTGGCGGGTATCTCGCAGCTTAAACCCGACTGGGTAATTCTGGATAACAACCTGCCCGATGGACTTGGATGGGAGCACAATCACCACATTTTTGAGACCGTACAGGGGGTCAGGATCATTAATATCAGCGCTAATCCCGACTCTGAACGCCGGGCCGAAAGCCCCCGGATCCACTATCTGATTAAGCCAATCAATGTTAACTCGATAGTGGAGCTCATCAATAAAAGTAACGCCGCCTGATATTGTGTGGATTATAATCTCCACACTATTTCCCCGTTTTTGTTGTTGCTAAATTGTTTTTATGGGCATTAATCTGTCCCAATTTCCCTCTGGCATGTTTTTGTCAGATTCAGTACAGTCAGCTTACAAAACCACTAAAACATTTTATTATGGCAAGCATCAGAAACAAAAAAGACTCAACATCCGGCAACGATGAACACTCAAACGGTGCAAAACCTGATCCTTCTCAATCAGGCTCAGCAGAAAAATCCAAAGCAGAAGGCAGCGCAGATAAGAGCGAGCAGGAAAAAAGCAGAACTTCATTCTCTAACCAGGGAAGTGATCACTCCAGTGCTGACAACAAGGTTTCAGGTAATAAATCCGACGGGGCCGATGTTAAGAAAGGCGTAAACGAAACAAAGTATTCAGGAGAAAGCGGAGACACAGACGGAAGAAGAAAGGATGACGATTTCACGGGACGCAGGCGTACCGACGGAGAACAGCGCAGCCGCAGGAATCAGGGCAGTCAGGGTCGTTCATTGGAATGGGAGGATGAAGAGTATTCGCGCGATTGGGATACACTGAATAACGATCAGGGCGCGCAGTTCACAAGAGGAAGTTACGATCCGCGCAATAATCAGATGGGTGGCGATGGAGGCAGACGTCGTGGAGGCCAGGGCAGTAGCCGCAACTGGGCCCCTGCAAGTCAGTGGGGCAACAATGAGCGCGAGAGCAGGCGCGGCGAAAATGAAAGACGCCGGACTTCGCCTGGTACAGCACAAGACAGCTACGGATGGCGAAGGGAAGACGATCGCAACGAGCGCAATTATTACAGGAACAGAGATGAGCAGCGAGATCGTTTTAACGATTACGAACGTTATGGAAGAGGTTCTGAAGGCGATCGTTACAGCAACAGAAACCAGGGTTACGACGCCTATGGCAGTGACAGCTCGTATTACGGCACCCAGCAATACCGTGACGAGGATCACCAGCACTGGCAAAGAAACAACAGCGGCCAGTATTCCGATTATGAAAATCCACATTACGACGACAGGGAATTTGGCGGAGACGGTCAGTACGGAAACAGGAATTATGATAACTATGGCTCAGAGTTCGATGGGCCTTTTTCAAGCGGCAATCGCATGAGAGATCGCGACTTTGAGGGCGAAAATGCCAGGGAGCGCTCATTCAGCCGTGGCTATCAGTATGGAACCGACGGTTACAACAGCGGCTCAAACCAGATGAACCGGGATTACAACCAGTTTCCCGGCCGAGACGATGGGGGCCGTTCACGCCGCACCTACGATGACGACAGACGTGAAAATTACAGATCCCGCTCGCAGGATGAGCGCGATGATTACAGAGGACCCAGTGATTATGAGCGGCCAAACGAAAGAGATAGCCGTTTCGGTGAGGATAACAGCCGCCGCAGAAGGGGAGGAGGCCGCCAGGAAAGAGGAGGCCAGGGAAGAAGACGGTGGTAAAAAACCAAATAGTTAGAACAAAAAAGCCCGATGAATAAGCGGGCTTTTTTCATCTTCAATTTTTGTAAATGATGATTTTTAGCTTTATCACCTGTATTTAATGACGAATAGGACTTTTTACGCCTTTAATAATTTGTATTAATGAGGGTAGTTACTTGCGAATGGTTTATTTTTACAGAAATAATACCATCACTAAAATGGCTTTGTGAGGTTCACCGGCCGTGCAGGTAACTGATTTAAAATGGTGGCGGCTTAACCCTAAAATTGAACGGCGCTGTTATTATGAAAAATAAGGTGCTGAGGATCCTGTTACTGGAAGAGAGTCTTGATGGCGCGGAGATGGTTATGCACACGCTTACCCGCGCAAATGTTAGGCATGAACTGCACTGGGTGCAGACACGCGAACATTTTCTTTCAGAGATCCATAATTATAATCCTGATATTATTCTCTCTGATCAGTCGGTGCCGAAATTCAGTTCACTTGAGGCCCTGAACGTAGCAAGGAAATCAATACCTGATGTGCCTTTTGTACTGGTTACCGGCGCGGCTTCAGAAGAGTTCGCTGTTGAATGTATGAAGGCAGGGGCCGACGATTATATTCTTAAGGATAGTATGATGCGGCTTCCCACAGTCATCAACAATATTTGCAGCCGAACCCATGCGCAGCGAGAGAAACGCGAAGTTGAATCACTTCACACAAAATTACAGCTGGCGTATAACAAAATTGAACAATACAATAAAAGCCTTACCGACAGTCTTAAGTATGCCAAGCTGATACAGGAGGCCATGTTGCCTGATAAACAGATCCTGGCAAAGTACTTTGACCGCTCCTTTATAATTTTCAGGCCAAAAGATATCGTTAGCGGTGATTTTTACTGGTTTGGAGAAAAAGATGGTTTGCTGGTGGTGGTGGTAGCTGACTGTACCGGCCATGGTGTGCCGGGAGCGTTAATGAGTATGATAGGTTCGGGGATATTACATGAGATTGTTAACGTTAATGGCGAAACAAAACCTTCCAACATATTGTATCATCTGAACCTGGGCGTGCGCAAGGCACTTAAACAGGATACTTCCAATCAGCGCTGCGATGGCATGGATATCGCAATCTGCACGCTTAACAAAAATTCGGCTGAGCTACAGTTCGCGGGTGCAAACCGGCACCTTGTGTATTTCAGAAAAGCAAGGCACCTTGAGCTTATTAAAGGTAACAAGTTCGGTATAGGAGGGCTTCATGCAGAAAGTGATCTGCACTTCACTAACCATTCTGTGTCTTACAAGCCGGGCGACGTAATTTATATGTTTACCGATGGTTATGCCGATCAGTTCGGTGGTGCAAGGGGAAAGCGGATGATGACAAGGAACCTGCTGAAAATTCTGGAAAGGTCACTCTCTTTTGGGCTTGAAGAACAATCTATCGTACTTACTCACTGGCTGCATCGCTGGCAGCGAAATCTGGATCAGACCGACGATATATTGTTGTTAGGTGCAGAACTATAAAAAAAAAGCTGCCTCTTTTTCCGGAGGCAGCTTCCTGATAATTTTTATGAACTAGCTCCTGTCAGAGCCTGTTTTGTTTGACTTGTTATCCATAGTGCGGGTGTCTTTTTTCTTATCCTTCACGGTTGATTTGGTAGCCTCAATCATGTCAAGGTGCGAACGAACCTCAGGTACCGACTGACTTGCCCACTGTTTGATCTCAGCATCTTCAGATTTCTCTGAAGTCTTTTCAAGTTTGTCGATCGAATCTTCATGCTTATTTTTCATCTGATCTAGATACTCTTTGTCATAATCCAGCCCGGTCTTGTCTTTAAGATTATCCATGTCACGCAGTTGATCGTTGGTAAGTTCACCGGGCAAAGTTATGCCCTTGCGTGTAGCCAGTTGCTGCAGGTCGGCGGTCATTTTACCATGTGCCTTCACCATCATTGAGGCCAGCTGTTTAACATCTGCAGTGCTTGCTTTGTTAACTGCCTCTTCAGATACTTTTAATTCATACAGGTTTGCGCCATACAACTCAATTACACGGTCGGCGTCTTTTTCACCTTCCTTGCCGAATTTTTCCTCGTTCATTTCTTCAGCATGTTCTTTAGAATCCTGGCTTGGCGAATCATTCGTACAGGAAGTTGCCATTGTTATGCCCAGACAGATAATAAGTGTGCGCAGTGTTAAATGTTTAATAGTGTTCATTTTATTGTTTTTTAAGTTTATGCTGTGAAGTACAAAAAAGCGTGCCATCAAGCCATTGAAAAGAAGCCTTGCCTCTTCCTGCATGTACCAGACCAGCGTTTTTACCCCTTAGCGGGTAAAATTTTCCGCATTAATTTCTGGCCCCTCCGCACTCTTTCTGAAGAATGTTCAGCAGGATCTTCTCCTCACAGGCCAGATCGAAAGGTTCACAGTCTTCCCTGAAATCACGCAGATATTTTTTTAGTTTGCCTTTTTCAAAAAGCGAAAGTACCAGGGGATGGATGTAATACTTTTTGCAGACAGAACGGGTGTTGCCCAGATGGGCGGCCACAGTATCAAGCGCGTTCAGAATGCAGTTTCTGATATCCTTTTTCGAGCTGCAGTCGCCATACTTTTTTAAAGCCATGAGCGCCTGCACAGTGCCTGCCCAGGTTCTGAAGTCTTTGGCGGTAAAATCATCTCCGCTTATTTCCCTGATGTAATCGTTTACCAGACCCGAGTCAATACGTTGAAAGCGGCCCTCCTCATCCTGGTACTGAAAAAGCTCCTTTCCGGGAATGTCCCGGCATTGTTTCACTATCCTGGCCAGCTTCCGGCTCTTCAAAGTAATTTTGTGCATTACCCCTTTTTTGCCCCTGAACTTAAAACAGAGTTCAGAGCCATTTACCTTCACGTGTTTGTCTTTTAGCGTGGTGAGGCCAAATGAGCCATATAGTTTTTCATACAGCTCATTGCCAACGCGGATGCTTGTTCGCTCCATTATACAGATCACCGCAGCCAGCACCTTTCTCAGTGGTAATCCTTTTAAAGCCAGATCACTCTCTATGCTGGCGCGAATGGCGGGTATAGCCTGCCCGAAATGGTACAACCTGTAAAACTTGGTGTTGTTGCGCAGCGCGTTCCACTGCAGATGATATTTGTATTGTTTTCTTTTTTTTGCATCGGTACCTGTAGCCTGCAGGTGACCATTTTCCAGCCTGCAGATCCATACGTTTTCCCATGCCGGAGGAATAACAAGACTTTTTATGCGTTGCAGCTGCTGTGAACTGGTGACCCTTTTTTTTCCGTCGAAGTACACAAATGTTTTTCCTTTTTTTACGCGGGTAATGCCTTTCTGGTCATCCGTAACATATACAAGATTAAACGCTGCAGCGCTCTTTTCAGGATCATTGACGATTGACCTTAGTTGTTTTTTGTTTAATCGGATATCCTCTGCAAGTAAAAACATCAGCCATTAACTATTTCTCCTCCGTTTGGGTGTAAAACCTGACCTGTCATGTACGCCGAATCGCGGCTGGCCAGGAACAGGTAACTTGGCGCAACCTCTACAGGCTCACCGGCCCTTTTCATGGGGACATCACTACCGTGTTTGGCCGCTTTTTCTCCGTCGAAACTTGCGGGTATCAGAGGGGTCCAGATGGGGCCGGGCGCTACAGCATTAACACGAATCTCCTTTTCAACAAGACTGGATGCCAGACTTCTGGTGAAAGAAACTATGGCGCCTTTGGTGCTTGCATAGTTGATAAGCTGCGGACTGCCCCGGTAAGCCGTTACCGAAGTGGTGTTGATGATAGCTCCGCCTTTGGGGATAAGGTCGATGGCTGCCTTGGAGAGATAAAACATTGAGAAAATATTTGTGCCGAATGTTTTTTCCAGTTCACGGGAGCTCACATCTTTTATGTCCTGGTCCTCATAGTGCATTGCGGCATTATTCACCAGGATGTCTATTCTGCCGAATTTTTTCTGCACCTGCCCGATTGCCTTTTTGCAGAATTTCTCCTCTGCTATATCACCAGCTATCAGCATACATTTTCGACCGTATGTGTCCTCAACTTCTTTCCTCGTTTTTTTAGCGTCCTTGTGTTCATTGAGGTAAAGCACAGCCACATCGGCTCCTTCTTTAGCGAAGAGAACTGCCACTGCTCTTCCAATGCCACTGTCGCCACCGGTAATTACGGCCACTTTATTTTTGAGTTTTCCCGAGCCTGGCTGGTTAGGATAATCGTAAACAGGTTCCGGCCGCATCTTCGATTCCTGACCCGGCCTGTTCTGACTTTGTTTTTTTCTGACCTTTTTTTTCTTGTTTCCTTTTTGCATAAAGCTAGAAAATGAGATTAATGCCAGCCTTTAATAGCTTGGCTGTGTTGGATACCGGATGATTCAGCCATTTGTCGCGGTGCAGGTAGTCCTTTAATCTGCCGGTCTCAAGCGATCCGGTTTCAAGGATGGCGTTTCGAAGTTCTTTAACAGAAGTACCCCATTTTTTTGCCCAGAAATCAAGATTTGATGCCTCTTCGGGATGCACGTAACTATTGTCTATGGTTTCCATGTGAAGTTTTTACCTATTGTACTGCAAAACCGGTTCCTCTTATCTCTGCTACCCTTATATGCAATTAACCGGGGAAAAAAATACCCATTTTAAGCGTGTATATTTATTGTAGCAATTCCACATTCTAAAACTGATTCACCAACAAATGATAATCAAGAGTTTTGTGCTTATCGAAAAAGATGAGAGATACCTGCTTATACAGGAAGCCGGATACAAGTGGCGCGGGAAATGGTTCCTGCCTGGCGGTAATGTAAAAAAACATGAGGATCCGGCCGAAGCGGTGATCCGCGAAACCGAAGAAGAGGCGGGCTGCACAGTGAGACTGGAAGGGATCTTCTATATAAAATTCTACTCAGGATTATTTACCAGTAAACTGCACTTGTTTTATACCGGTACAGTGGCCGATAGCAGGGTGAAGACCTATGAGGACAAACACTCTATTCAGGCGCGCTGGTTCACTTATGAGGAGATCAAAAAATTACCGGCACGGCAAAAGATGCTGCGGATCATTGAAAGACACAGAAAGTCGAGAGAAACGATCCCCGTGAAAAATTTTAAACTGATCTTTTTTAAATCAACGCTCAGAAAACTGATCTGAGAGTTATGAAAGAAGTTTCTGCCTGAGCATAAACTCAAGCTGTTCGTTGGTGGCAAGTAACTGCTCACTCAGCTCTTTCTGCTTTTTCTTGAGATGATAAACCTTGTAAGCTTTTTCAATGGTATCTCTCAGCTCATTGTCGTTCCAGGGTTTTTGCAGGTAATGGTAGATCTGGCCCCTGTTGATGGCATCTTTAATGGCTTCGATATCAGAAAAACCCGTAAGAAGAATTCTGATCTGGTCAGGATAATCCTTCACAGCCTGCGCCAGCAGCTCGGTGCCTAAGGTGCCGGGCATACGCTGGTCGGTAATAAGAACATGAATTTCGTTTTGGGCAAGTATCTTTTTCCCCTCGTCAGCTGAGATGGCAGTAAATACATTGAACACTCTTCTGAATGACGCTTTAAAGGCCTGCAGATTATTTTCCTCGTCGTCAACGTAAAGTACGTTGATATTTGATTCCTGGCTCATGTGTGTTTAATCGCCGGTTCAGTGTTGGTGCGGTGACCGGGTTTTCTAAGTTAGTTAATTTATTGCTGTGTCCGAATGTATGAATAATAATTTTATTTTTACCAAATTCAGCCCGCGGGCTATTTACACAAAACACACTGCACCAAATCTCTCCTTACGCCCCCTCTATACGCCCCCTCTATGGATAAAATATCTCAACAGATTGAAGCACTGCGCATTCAGGCATCGGCCTCTTTCAGCCTCTTCAAACCCACCCTGTTCAGGCTTAGGCAGCAGGAACAGGTTAAAGATTTTGAGAAGGTGCTTCAGGTACCCGGTCTCTATCTGGTGGATGTACTTTTTGATCAGGTAAAGGAACTGTTAAAGGCCCTTAATCCCTCTGTACGTTTCAGCAACAGTGAGCTGGAAGATGAAGCCAGGAAACGGATAGGCTCAGATCCCAAGGCCTACGGGGTGTGGGCCTATTACCCCTGGTCGCGCCGCCTGGTGCATATTCTCGACCACGAAGAGTTTGTGACTGTACGTACCAGCCGCAACCAGTATAAGATCACCCCGGCAGAGCGTGATCAGCTGGCAACCAAAAAGATCGGCGTTGTAGGCCTCTCAGTGGGGCAATCGGTATCGGTTACCTTGGCCATGGAAAGGGTTTGCGGGGAGATCAGGCTCGCCGATTTTGACCTGCTGGAGCTAACCAACCTCAACCGTATCCGCACAGGTGTTCATAACCTTGGTTTGCCAAAGGTGTATTCGGTGGCCCGCGAGATTGCCGAAATCGATCCCTATATCCATGTCAAGTGTTTTACACAGGGTTTGACCGAACAAAACATGGATGAATTCTTTGGTGAGGGAGGCAAACTCGACCTGCTGGTTGAAGAATCAGATGGTTTTGATATCAAGATACTGTGCAGGCATAAGGCGCGCGAACTGCAAGTTCCGGTGATCATGGAAGCCAGTGATCGCTGTATGGTTGATGTTGAACGGTTTGACCTGGAACCGCAGCGGCCCATTCTTCATGGAATCGTAAAAAATCTTGACATTCCCACTCTTAAATCGCTCAAAACCAACGAAGAAAAGATTCCCTACATGCTTGATGTGCTTGGTTTCGAAAAAACCAGCAGCAGGTTAAGGGCTTCTATGCTTGAAATGCAGCATACCATCAATACCTGGCCGCAACTGGCTTCAGCTGTTACCATGGGAGGAGGTATTACAGCGGATGTCAGCCGGCGAATTCTGCTTAATCATTTTACAGATTCCGGCAGGTATTACGTAGATGTAGAACAGCTGATAGGCAACAAGAATTCTGAGACTTGTGCTGCCGGGGAATTTAAGCCCTACGTGATCAACGACGAAGACCTTGCAAAAATTGTTCAGGGCCTGAATGTAGATCCCCAAAAAGAGACATATGATAAAGAGTTGCGGCAGATCGTTGATGCGGCGAGGCTGGCGCCTTCATTCGGAAACGCCCAACCCTGGCTGTGGATTCAGAATGGCAACGATCTGGTGTTGATAAACGCTGCAAAAACGAACGACTTTGCGAGTGATCCGCTGGACCATAATTTATTTATGTCGCTTGGGGCGGCCATTGAAAACGCACGTCTTAAAGCTGATGAGCTGGGGTTTTTGGCAAGGGTTCAGATCTGTCCCTTTGGCGCGGCACATCGTATCGCCGCCAGACTGAGTATGAGCAGAGCAGCCTCATCATCCAAAAATAATATAGGAGACACAATAACTGCCAGGGCCACTACACGTTTAAAAGGCAATGGCGATAGGCTCACTGAGCCGCAAAGAAGCAGCTTGCTTTCGCACAGAGAAGATGGCGTATCACTGCAGCTGATTGAAGCGCCTGAGACCATCAAAAAGATTGCATTCTTCTGTGGCGAAGCAGAGAAATTCATGTTGACCGATGAAACCCTTCACTCCGAATATTTCAGCCGGATCCTTCGGGCTTCACCCGGCGCTCAGGCAGGTGTAAGCAAAGAAAAAATGCACTGGCCGCCTGCAGTTGAGCTGGCAATGGAAGTGGTGAAGGACCCTGCGGTGAGCAGGTTGCTGGGCCAGTGGCAGCTGGGAACAGCGTTTGCCAAGTACACCAAAGAACTAATAGAAAGCAGTTCGGCGATCGGCCTGCTGCAGGTTGATGTTCAGGACACGCAGGGTGTTATTAAGGCGGGGATGCTGATGCAACGTTTGTGGCTGGAATCCACCGGCCTGGGGGTGGGATTCCACCCTGTCTCTTCTCCCCTGGCCATGCAATACCTCGAACACACATCAGATCCGGGAAAAAAAACTCATTTAATCGAATTAAACGAACAACTTTCACTTATATTTAGCGGAATGGAAGCCACCAATGTAGTGCTCCTTTTCAGGCTCACGGCTGGTGTAATGGCCACAGGGCATGATCTGAGGAAAACTGCTGAGGAGGTGTACATAAAGGTAAACTGATCTATGAAATTAAGATTTCGGGCATTTAAAGCCACTGAAAATCCTGAGCTTTGTGAAAAGTATCTGGAAGGTCATGTGCAGGTGCTCGTTAACTATGGAATTACCAACATCACCACCAATAACAAAGATTGGATGCAGTGGGACACCGTTTATTGTGTGATAGCGGAAAAGGAAGACGGCACTGTGGTAGGCGGTGTGAGAACACAGATCGCAGACGGAATTAACCCGCTGCCAGTTGAGAAGGCGATCGGAAAAATGGACCCGAATATTCATCAGATAGTTAAACAGTATCTCAATGAAGGAGTGGGTGAGCTTTGTGCATTATGGAACGCCAAAGAAGTTGCGGGCATGGGCCTTAGCATTATGCTTGTAAGAGCTGGTATCTCCACTCTAAACCAGATCAACTGCCACACTCTGATGGGAATTTGCGCTGACTACACACTAAAAATGTTCCGCAAGGTGGGTTTTGTGGTAGATACTTCACTGGGCGCCGGTGGCGAGTTCGTGTACCCAAATGAAAATTATGTGGCTAGGGTGCTGGGTATCCTTAACGCGAAAGATCTGTCAACTGCTGAAGATTTCGATCGTGAAAAAATGCTTTCTCTGAGAAAAGAACCGAATCAGGTTTGCCTGGAAAAAGGTCCCAACGGCGTGGAGGTTGAGATCGATTACCAGTTGATTATCAAACAAAACCAAAGCGAATGAATCGCCTGATTTTTTTCCTTTTATCAGTTTTTGCCGGTGTTTATGCCTTTGCGCAGCACGTCATTCACGAAGGGTTCAATTCCAGCACCGTTATTACGAGCGGAATAGCCTATTTAGAAGATAAAAGCAGCTCCCTTTCTTTAAGGGAAGTTATCAGGTCAGAGGATTTCAGGAAGATTGAGAACGATGTACCTAATTTTGGTATCAGTAACTCTACTTTCTGGCTCCGGATTACTTTAAAAAATCTCTCGGCGCGACCGGAATATCTTTTGCAGGTTTCACAACCTGGTCTTGATGAAATAGATTTTTTTCACCCGCTGTCTTCAGGCGATTATACGATCCTGAAAGGAGGGGAAGCTTTTCACTTTAAAGCTCGTGAATTCTTTGATCCTAACTATATCTTTCGCGTAGTTGCTCCGCAGGGCAGAGAAGCAAGTTTTTACCTGCGTATTCATTCCCGCGACAACCTTAAGGTTCCCATTTTGCTTGGTTCTCAGGAAGCGGTTTTTGAGAATAACAAAACGCGGGACTTTGTTTTTGGTCTTTTTGCAGGCATCATGGTGGTGATGTTCCTTTACAATGCTTTTCTTTATATAACAGTACGCGACCGCACCTACCTGATCTATATTATTTATCTGGCTACGGTAATCTTAACGCAGATAAGTATACAAGGCTATACTTTTCAGTATCTGTGGCCCGGAAGCCCCTGGCTGGCACAATGGAGTCCCTTTATTTTTTCACCTCTTGTAGGCATGGCAGCCGCCTATTTTATGCGTTTGTTTCTTAACACCGCCTACTACTGCCCCAGGCTGGATAAGGGGTTCAAGTGGTTCAACGGAATATACGGGGTTGCTTTCCTGCTTGCAGTGGGCGGATTGTTCCCGCTCAGCTACCTGGTAATTACCATCAACGCTACCATACTGTCATGTTATATGCTTATCTGCGCGGTGATAGTGTTCAGGAGCAACTACCGCCCGGCGCGTTTTTTTCTCCTGGCATGGTCGCTGTTCCTGCTTGGGGTTACGGTGTATGCGTTAACCAACCTTGGCCTGCTGCCGAGCAATGATGTTACTTTCTATATGATGCCTTTTGGAGCAGCTGCTGAGGTGGTTCTGCTGTCTCTCGCTCTTGCCGACCGCATTAACGTTCTTAAAAAGGAAAAGGAACAGTCGCAGGCTGAAGCCCTGCTGGTTTCTCAGCAAAACCAGCAGCTGATCAAAGAACAGAATGTGATCCTTGAAAAAAAGGTTCACGAACGTACACTTGAGCTGGAAGAAACAAATGGTGAGTTAAACAGAACCCTCACTGATCTGAAGGAGGCTCAGACCCAGCTGGTTAATGCAGAAAAAATGGCATCGCTAGGTCAGCTCACGGCCGGGATCGCTCATGAGATCAATAACCCAATCAATTTTGTAAGTGCTAACCTTAAACCTCTTAAAGTAGACATAAGCGAAGTGTTTGAAGTGGTTGATAAGTATGAAGGGGTAGAAGCGGGCGAAGGAGTTGAAGCCAGGTTAAAGGAAATTGAAGATTTTAAGAAAAAGATTGATCTGGTATATCTCAAAGAAGAGATAAATACACTCCTGCATGGTATTGAGGACGGGGCCAAACGTACAGCCGAAATTGTATCCGGACTAAAGAATTTTTCCCGTCTTGATGAAAGTGATCTGAAAGAAGCCGACATCAACGAGGGCATTGAATCTACGCTTGTACTGATCCGCAGTTCAATTCCCAAAAACGTTGAGGTAGTACTGAATCTGGCAAAGCTGCCCTTAATTGAGTGTTACCCCGGAAAGCTGAACCAGGTATTTATGAATCTGCTCACCAATTCGATTTACGCCATGTCGAAGAAAACTGATGGGCCCAATAAGCTTTCCGTAACTACCTATGAAAAGGACGGAAAGATCTACGCTGAGTTTGAAGATACCGGCACTGGAATGACTCCTGAAGTAAAGGAGAAGATTTTTGAACCTTTTTTCACCACCAAAGATGTAGGGGAAGGAACCGGCCTGGGCATGTCTATAGTATTTAAGATAGTACAAAGCCACCACGCAAAAATGGAAGTGGAATCGCAGCCCGGTAAAGGCACCAAAATCACTTTGGTTTTAAACAAGGCCCTTGGGCAACTGGTTAAAACTACTGAAGCGGCGCAGAAAGCTTAATCAAAATACTCTTTCATCCTGTCGAAAAACCCCTTTTCCTTTTTGCTTGGATTCGGCTCGAAATTTTTTGCCTCCTTCAGCTGTTCAAGCATCTTTCTTTCGTCAGAGTTCAGATGAGTTGGCGTGTATACACTTATCTCCACCAAAAGATCACCGCGGTTGTAGGAATTAACATCGGGCAGACCTTTGCCTTTTAGCCGCAGCATTTTTCCGCTTTGCGTTCCCGGTTCGATCTTTATCTTGGCTTTAGCGTCAATGGTGGGGATTTCTACCGATGTGCCAAGGGCGGCGTCGGGAAAGCCGATATTAAGGTAGTATATCAGGTGACTGCCTTCGCGCTTAAGCAGCGGATGTTCTTCTTCCTCTATCAAAATAAGCAGGTCGCCGTTTATGCCGCCGCGAGGTGCGGCGTTGCCTTTGCCGCTCATACTTAGCTGCATGCCTGACGCCACTCCTGCCGGAATATTTATTGAGATTATTTCCTCCTCGCGAACAATACCATCGCCGTGACAGGTGTTACACTTGTCGCGTACAATGCGTCCTTCGCCATGACAGGCAGAACAGGTGGTTTGAGTTTGCATTGCACCGAGAATTGTTTGCTGCACACGGGTAATGGTACCTGAGCCGTGGCAGGTTCTGCAGGTGTCGTAGTTGCCGTTCTTGGCGCCGGTACCGCTGCAGGTTTTGCACGAAACGTGTTTGTTTACTTTTATTTTTTTCTCTACGCCCTGGGCGATCTCTTTGAGGTTCAATTTTACTTTCACTCTAAGATTGGTACCCCTTGCCACTCTTCTTCCGCCTCTGGTACCGCTTCCTCCAAATCCACCGAAAGCTCCTCCAAAAATGTCGCCGAACTGGCTGAAGATGTCTTCCATATTCATACCACCGCCTCCGAAGCCTCCTCCGGCGCTTCCTACGCCCGCGTGACCAAACTGGTTGTAACGCTGCCTTTTTTCAGGATCGCTTAGTACTTCATAGGCCTCAGCGGCCTCCTTGAATTTTTCTTCGGCTTGTTTATCATCCGGATTTTTGTCAGGATGATATTTAATGGCCAGTTTCCTGTATGCTTTTTTTATTTCATCTTCGGCTGCATTGCGCGAAACACCCAGAATCTCGTAATAATCTCTTTTCGACATTTTTTTGCTTTTTTACTCCCTACTGTCCTACCACTACCTTGGCGAAACGTATTACCTTATCTCCCAGTTTATAACCTTTCTCTACTTCATCAAGTACCTTGCCACTCATGTCCTTGTCTTCGGCAGGTATGTGGGTTATCGCTTCCATCAGGTCGGCATCAAAGGGCTGCCCCACACTGTCAAAAGCCTGAAGTCCTTTCTGCTGCGCCGCGTTTTTGAATTTATTGTAGATCAGTTTCATTCCTTCTTTAATGGAATTAACGTCCTCCTGACTTTCGTTGGCTTTTACAGCCCTTTCCATGTCGTCTATAACAGGCAATATGGCTTTAAAAACATCTTCTCCTGCGGTTTTAATGATATCAGCTTTTTCGCGCATGGTCCGTTTGCGGTAATTATCAAATTCGCTGTATAACCTCAGGTATTTTTCGTTGAGCTCGGCATTTTTGGCCTCCAGGTCAGAAACACTGGCATTTTTACCCGTTTCGTCAGTGTTTTGGCTGTTTTCGGTCTTATTGTCAGTTTCCTTTTCTGCCTGCACCTTTTCGGTGGCTTCTTCTTTCGGCGTATTCTCGTCTTTCTGCATGGTTTTAGTACTATCTAGGTAATTCAGCTTACCTGATTCAATTATTTTGCCACAAATTTTTTCAGGAATTATTGTCAGTCTTTGTACACCAGTAGTTCCACCCTGCGGTTCACCAGGTGATCTTCTTCGCGACAGTCAATGGTACCGTTGCACAGTTTACGCA
>JAEZDS010000076.1 GCA_023433205.1 Bacteroidota bacterium | reverse complement strand
CGGTAGATTTTTTAGTTTTGCTCATGGTAAAGTCGCTTTGTAGTAATTGCAACATTACCAAAAAGGGAGGGCTTTTTTAAGCTCTCCCTTTTAAATTTTCCTGTATTTTAGTCGGACAATAGTGATTTAATATAGAATGCCTTAAATAATTCAGAAGGCAATGGCACCAAAATAATTTTTGATTGAGAAAGTGCGTTTGTTGAGTCCATTGCACTAATATTGATTTCGAAATAGATAGATAGGCGGGGATCGTGACCAAATTTATTACTGTTACCCGCTCCATCACGCTGTATGGTCTATGAATTCAGAAGTTCAGAACTTCATTAAAGCCTATGAAAGTGGTAAGACGCCTAAAACAGGTTGCGCTAGTACGTGGCTGGATGAGATTGGTAAGCCGGGCGATAGTTTCTATAATTTAAATGGGTTAACATTTGACGAAGAAACAAATATTTTGCGTTTAAAATTAAATGAAATGATAGTTGTAGAAATTTACAAACCTACAGGAATCTTAGTCGCGCAAAATAATATTACTGTGAGGGATGCAGAGAAGGTATTGTGGAAGGGAAAAAGTATTGAATTTGAATATGTCAAACACAATGGTCAGATTAAGCCCAAGGCTATAAGGGGAAACAAAGTCTTCAAAGTGTCTGAGAATGATAATGCTTTTGAGTTTTACACGTGGTAATTCAAATTTATGAGATAATAAGATGTAGGTATGAACATGCGCATAGCCGAATGGGCAGTGCAAATATGAAAAAGACGAGACACGATTAAGTTCGATGGCGAAATGAGTTTTTGATTTACAGTACTGTTGTGTTCCAAATTCTCCCTTCTTGACCGTTTTCTAAGGATACCGATTATGAGCATTTGTGGGCAATAAAGGATTAATATTATTTCAGATCATCTCAAGAGGCAGTCTGCTGATCTCAATTGGTTCAAAGTTCGTAGTTGCGAATGGCGAGCTTACTTTTGATCCTCCTATTTTTTATGTTGATTCGGCATCTCTCAGGGTGTGGTCAGAACCGGTTGATGTAAGAATAACACATGAGGAATTGGCATTAATAAAGAATGCCTCAAAAACCTCAGAAGCTAATGGCACTAAGATATCTTTTGATTGAGAAGTACAATTCCCCTTTTGCCCCTGTTCAAAACTATTCCCCCTTCCTTCGCCTTTTGCTACAATCCATAGCAACGCATCTTTTGTCCTTGAACTACATTTGTTCTACCATGCGCCACAATTATCACCCAACTGCCAAAGGCTATTTCTCCGGTTGCGGAGGCATGGAAATTGGGCTGATGCAGGCGGGGGTTAAATTGGTGCAGTCGCTCGATTTGGATACCGAGGCCACAAGTTGCATGCGGGAGAATCCTAAATATTTTTCGCACGCGGTACTTAATACAGATATAAAAGATGTTACTGTGCTCGATCAACCCGGCACCGATATCATCGTGGGCACTTACCCCTGCACTAAATACTCGGCCATTGCTGATATTCACGGCACCCGCACCGGCGATGATCTGTTCCTGCATTTTTTCAGGCATATCGCCTTGGCTCAACCGGAGATGTACGTAGTAGAGAATGTGCCGGGCATGAAAAAATTCAAGGTGGTGATGGAGGCCATGACCAAGCTGCCGGATTATTATGTGCATATTTTCTGTCCGGTTGACGCGGCCAACTGGTTACCCCAGCGGCGCAAGCGACTTATTCTGATCGGCACACGAAAACCTTTTCCGATTTCGGAGCCCTCAGCAGCAAAGGTGCGGCCCTATTTAAAAGACATACTTGAAAAAGATCCAGTGGTGGAGATGCCAGATTATGTGCTTAGGAGAATTAACGGCAAGTACCGCGATACGCCCATTATCGTTGACCCCGACAATAGGCTCGCTCTGGCGCCGACCTGTGTAGCCCACTATTCCAAAGATTTAAGTACACGATTGGTCAAAGATAAAAAATCGCGTTACGGTTTACGTCCTTTCTCTGTGCGTGAATACGCGCGACTTCAGGGATTTCCTGACGATTTCCACTTTGCGAACAAACGCGCTTCCTATCGTCTGATTGGTAATGCTGTTCCCGTGCAGATGGGTGAGTGGATTGGGGAACAGGCGATGAGGTATTTTAACCACCGGCCTAGCTAGATTTTCTAAGTAGTATATTTGCCTATATGGATTTTAGAACTGGAATCTTGAACCTGAAATGGATTGGAGTATTAAAGAGGTTGAGCTGATCGTACTGGATTACTTTTTAATGTTGTCTGACGAATTGGATGGTAAGCCAATTAATAAAACCTTTCATCGAGACGGTTTAAAGAAACTGATAAATCGAACAGACGGGTCAATTGAATATAAGCATCAGAATATAAGTGCTGTCCTCGCTAAATTGGTTTCCCTTATATCAAAGGCTATAAACCAGCATGGAATTTTCAATCATTATTAGAGCAAGAAACAGTCAAATATTTAGCCGATAAAAAATCTGCATTTGAAAGCAGATTCCTATCCTTTTCTGACACAGAAGTTTCGCTCCAACACAAAATCAATTTCGATAAGATTTTAGATTCACCGCCTGATCGACGAACTATAGCTGCAGAAGCTCAATCAGAATATCAGAGAAGACCTATGAAGATTAATTATCTTGAACGCGAACAGAGAAATTCATCAATCGGAGATGCAGGTGAGGAAATTGCGATTGAGTTTGAGAAGTGGAGACTCATTAGTCTCGGAAAAGAGAAATACGCTGACCAGATTGAATGGATCTCAAAAAACGATGATGGAGCAGGTTTCGATATCTTATCGAAGAATGAAAATGGAAGCGACAGATATATCGAAGTAAAGGCGACTAAATTAACCAAGGAAACACCCATATTTTTCTCAAAACCAGAATATGATTTTTCTGTTAAAAACAATGCCAATTACCACCTGTACAGAGTTTTCAATGTAAAAGAAAATCCCAGACTTTTTTGTTTGAACGGCGACTTCGATGGTATTTGTTCAGTGAAAGAAGTTGTGCAGTACAAAGGGTATTTTTGACTGCGGTTTAGTGACACACCGTAAAGCTCATTGGCCTCAGTAATTAACATAAGCTCCGGTAGCAGCTGTAGCCCCGCCAACTGTACCTTGTGGGACAATGTGGAACTTCCCGGACTCTTATTCAGTCAGTGGGTCTTAAGCGTAACCAATTCCCCTCTAAGGTCCTCCGAGTCCTCACAGCCCACTAACAGCACTGCTTGTGTAACAAATTTGGGACTCACGGCCTTTTGCCTTTAAGCAGATACCACATTAACAAACCTGCTACAAATTATAGCAACACATTGTTGTCAACGGTAGAAATTTTACTTCATGACACCCAAAAAATATCGCTGAAGGAAGTATGGCTTCAGCAACCAGCAAAGAAATGGAGATCAAACTTACCAATGTTGCCCGCGCCAGCCTCGGCGAGCCCTTTCAATCAGCGATGGCCGCGGCAGGTGTTAATGTTAGCGTAGAATTTTCATTATATATTGAGAAACATAACGCAAAAAAAATCCCGCCACGTATTCCATGGCGGGATTTTTTTATTTTACGGCAGCAGTTAAAAACAGGCTGCCATTAAACTTAATTTTCGCGGGCCGCCCTAAAAGCTGGCTCTGGTCCCGTTCTCTCTTTCAACGGGTTCGCGGGCGGGTCTCTGCCTTACGGGGCATGCGACCCTTGTTGTGACTCAGCCTTACCTCGCTTCGCTGAAGCTATGCGAAGGAGAGCAGGGCTTAAGTCTTATCAAGTCAGCGACCTTTCCTCTTCTCTTTCGTTCACTGCGCTGTCTCTGATGTAAAACTACAACGATAAAAGGAGCTCCGCTTATTTTTTGGATAAAAGGCGGATTTTCTTCGGTGGAATTGTAAGTTGATAGGTTAAAAGTGGTTCGAAATGCAATTTCTAACAACATAGGATCATAGGAACATACAAAAAACATAGGGCATCATGTTTCTTGTCATCGTCTGGTTCGTGCTTTTTCCCGCAAGTGTTATACTACTCTCTGCATCTTCTGGCCATGGTTAGTGGTTCCCAGCGGTTATGCGATATGACTGTCCTGTGTCCTGTTGTCCTGGTTCCAAGCTCAGTTAAACCACCAGCCCAAACTCTAACTCATCCCTCTCTGTTTTTTAATGTTCTCGTAGGCCTCCTGTACTTTCTGAAATTTTTCTTTGGCACCTTTCATGTACTCCTCACCGAGCTGCGCCACTTTATCGGGGTGATACCTGATGGCCATCTGACGGTAGGCCTTTTTAACTTCCTCGTTTGTAGCAGTTGGTTCTATGCCTAACACATGGTAATCTGCATTGGCATCGCGGTAAAACATGCTCTTTACACTTTCAAAATCGGTTTGTGGGATCTCAAGCAGTGATGCAATTCGCCTCACCACAAGCAGTTCCGCATCAGCTACGTGTCCATCGGCTTTGGCCAAGCCAAAGAGGTAGTGCAACAGCTGAATACGTACCTCTACCCGGGTGCGTAACACAATGTCGCCGCAGATCTGTTCAAGAGGAATGGAGCCGCCTTCAAGGAAGTGTTTTAGTACCTGCAGGTGTTCGCGGGTAAAAGCGGGACCAAACTGCCTCGAAAAAAAAGATTTGATGTACTCAAGTTCCGCTTTTTTCGGACTGCCATCAGCTTTCATAATTGCTGCTGAAAGTGCCATAAGCATGGTTGCGAAATCTTCGTGGCTGCGCGAGGCCTGTTGCCTGTAATAATCAAAAATATCTTCCCCTGCACCTTGACTGCCTCCGCGTTTAACCGACACAGTCATATTGTCGATCATCGAACCAATTACAAAACCAATAATTGCTCCGAAAAGCGATTTACCCAGAAAGAAGTAGCCTGCTATGGCACCTATAAATTTGTACAAAGTGTTGTGTGCTGATAAATTAAGGCTGCAAATATACTTATTCGTTTTCACGCTGTTTTTGAAGGCAGACCTTTGGCGGAAAAATCTAACGCTTCTACGTCCCTGCGTGAAAAATCTGCGTGCTCAGCCTGCTTTTTTTAACGCTTATTAGCAGGATCACTCTCAGATTGGGACTCTAAGAAAATTGAAAGCCCTAAATTTGTAAGAATCACAAACCTTTAATCTGAAAAATCATGAAAAAAGTGTTGCTGACAACCTCGTTTGTTTTTGTACTACTGATCTTAATGTCATTTAAAGACGATGAAAATGACGCCCTTCACAAACGGGAATTTAATGTGAGTCTATCTGAAACAAGGAATGGCATCGTACAAAAAAAAGTGATCGCTGATCAGATCAAATTCAAGAATGGAAAGATCAGCAGCGATTTTATCAAGGAAAAGTTCGGCTTCAAGTGGATCCGTTACCGGGTGAAACACGACACCACTTATACAGACGAAACCGGGGCGGAAGTAAACCTCATCAAGCTTTTAGCTACAGCCACCGACGAAAGCAATTTAACGGTTACAATGGAGCTTACCCAGATCGAATGGGATCTGGACGGGGTGGTGAAGATCACAAAAAACGACAGGCTCAGAAAATATTACGACCTGGCAGGACGCGAAAAGGGTGGCAAGCCCAAAAAGAAGAAAAAGCAGGAGCAAGAGGAACCCGCTACGGCCGCGCACACATAAAATCCCTAACTTTGCACATTTTCTAAATTATGTGGAACAAGGTACATGTGTGGTATGATCTTACTGCTGACTGGTTAATACTGCATGGCATCAGAATAGCCATAATAGTGGTTGTGGCGTTCGTCCTTAAAAAGAGTGCTTCCCGGTTTATTGAAAGAATCATCAGAAAAGTTGTTGTCGCCAATCGTTTTCTTTCTCCTGAGGCTGAACGTAAAAGAGAAGACACACTGATCAGGATCTTTGACTGGGCTGTGAGTATTCTCATAACCGTGCTGGCATCTCTGATGGTGCTGCAGCAGATAGGTGTGCCAATAGGTCCTATTCTGGCCGGGGCGGGGATCGTTGGTCTTGCTGTGGGTTTTGGCGGACAATATCTCATCCGCGATATTATTTCCGGATTTTTTATCATCCTTGAAAATCAGTACCGCATTGGTGATGTGGTTAATCTCGATGGAAACGGCGGACTTGTTGAGGACATAAGTCTGAGAATGACAACCCTGCGCGACCTGAACGGTACCGTGATACACATTCCTCATGGCGAAATCAAAAGGGTATCAAATCTCTCAAAGGATTTTGCACGGGTAAATATGAACCTTAGGGTTTCTTACAGCAGCAATCTTGAGCATGTGATCGAAGTTGTGAACCGCGTGGGCAACGGTTTGGCAACTGACCCGGTTTTTAAAGCGTTTATCCGCACTCCGCCCCTTTTTGTTCGTGTTGATGAATTCGCCGATTCAGCGATCATGATCAAGATCGTGGGAGATGTAGAACCTCTCAAACAGTGGGAAGTGAGCGGTGAGCTGAGAAAACGTCTGAAGATCGAATTTGATAAAGAAGGTATTGTGATTCCGTTCCCGCAGCGGGTGGTTCACCAGGCGAAAAGTGCTGGCGATTAACAAAGGCATTTTTACCTTTTCCCGATTATATCTCTCAATTGAAAACGCAGACTAATTATTTATTTCGGGTTTGCTCGCTGCACCTGTTGATAAAAGACCACAGAGGCACAGATTACACAGAGGTCTACGGAGGGATTAACTTGCATTCTCCGTGTAGCTCCGTATCCTCCATGCCTCCGTGGTAAATAGCACCTAACTGCCCAGTTGATAGCTATCCATTCTGGCTTTGGAGCCTTTCTAAATTGACGGGAGCTCACAAAGCGCAGGCGATATCATGAAGGCCTAGCCATTAGCCGCGTAACTTCCTCAAATAGCTTTTTCGAAATGGCTTCATAAGAAAGGTCTTCCCTGAAGATCTGCAGCGCCTTTTCTGACAGCTTTTCGCGTGCGTTCGTTTTAATTGCTTCTTCCAGTATAGCGGCAAGCCTGTCACTGTCGCCCGGCGGATACAGAAACCCGCAGGCGCCGTTCCGGGTCATTGTTTTAAAGGAGGGAATGTTTGTGACTATTGGCACACAACCGCAAGCCATGGCTTCGCAGAGAGCCACTCCGCTTCCTTCGTAGTGTGATGCTGAAATATAATAATCGGCGGCGCTGAACCACAGGGCAAGTTCCTCATGAGGTCGCCCTCCTATCAGATACACGCACTCTTCCAATGTATTTTCTTTGACAAATTGTTTTAACTCTTCCTCCAGCTCAACGCTCCCGTAGAGCATATACAATACATGAGGGAGGTCAGAACTTTTTCTCAGTATATCAAAAGCGTTCAATACCGTTAAGGGGTCTTTGTTGTTATTTAAGCGGCCTACCCAAAGAAAAGTCTGCGCTGAAAATAGTTTTAGCTGTGTTCGTGCAGAAAACTTATCCGTTTTACCGAAAAACGTTGATACTTCCATCAGCTCTTTCACCTTACATGTCTCTGTAATTATTCCACGCTTAAAAAAATCCGCAGCCAGCTCAACGGAAGTAAAAAAACAGAGGTCGGCGTCACGAAATGCCAGACGCTGCAAAAAACTTTTTAACGGATGTACATATGGCTTCTCTGCATGATGCTGAATAACAAGCCGGGTCGACTGCGGCATAAACAGCTTCAGCCACAACCATTGTACTGGCTCATTAAAACTATGCAGGAAAACAATTCCGGGTTTTAGTGCTCGTATATGGCGGCAAAGGGCGTACGAAAAAGAAAAGAAACCTGTTTTTCGCCTGAACCACTTCACCTGCGTTTCCCCTGGAGGCACATTCCCGGAATAACAGTGAATATGAGCTAATTCACAGTGTTTCTCCAGTTCTGCGAATATTGTACAATACTCACTTCTTTGCAGCAGAAAACCTGCAGTTTCCTGAGGCCGCAGAGGGTAAAATGTGAGGTTCACCACTTTCATCCGTTGTACCGAATGTATAATTATTCCTTACACTATTCGCTACTTTTTTCAGGACATTAGCAACAACTCCGGAAGCAAAAAATTTAAGGAATCTGCAGAAGAAAAATATTAGTCGGGCTTTTCCCTCTAAATTGATCGCTTTAACAATTCCTAAAATGCTTGAGCCAGTAAACAATAACAAACTTACACAGCCACTTATCAAGAAAAGAAAGACAGCCGCCAGCATTTTTGTACTTTCGGATTTAAGGGTGTTTTGTATGCATTTGAAATGGTCTTGGTGACACAACGCATATTGCTGCTAATTTTCATTTTCCTGGCATGTAAAGATGTTTACGCCCAGTCGACCCTTGCCGGAAAAATAATTGATGTTACAGATAAAAAACCAGTGGCCTAATGCGCTGTAGGGGTCCTGCACTCGCCGGCAGGATCAATAAGCAATGAAGAAGGCATGTTTGTGATCAGGGCGGGTGTTAACGACACGCTCGTATTCAGCTCGCTTACGTACCAGAAAAAGAAAGTTCCTGCGCAACTACTCCTTCTTAACGGCCAGGTTGAACTGCAACCAGCAGAAAGACTGATACAGGAGGTTACCATAGTGGCGCAGGATGAGAGAGCGTATCAGCTTCTCGCCAAAAGCAGAAAGGCAATGATAAAAACTACGGAGCGCAAGTCAAAAGCATATTACGCCCTTAGTACCCAGGTATCAGCGCAGCCGGTAGAAATGCTTGAGTGTTATTATACGGCTAGTCTTGATGAGAACAGGGTTTCAGAGCTTGTATTTAAAAACGGACGTGTAGCTTTGGCACCACGTAACAATGGATATTTTGTAAGCCTCGATATTTCAAGGGCGTTTTCTCTTTTAAATCTGCTGTATCCAACCGCGCGGATGCCTGTAAATCCGTTTCAGCTGGCATTAAAACCACTGCGGAAACACTTTACTGCAAAGTTTGAGGAAAGTTATGATAGCCTTCATCCTGTGCAGGTTGTTAGCTTTAGATCAGTAGATGAGAGGAATGGTTTCAGTGGTCGGGCGCATATTCTTACTACTAATAATCTTCCTCTTAAGATAGAACTCGAGATCAAAGACGCAGCTTTACATCCTTTTAAACCGCTATTTAGCAGTGCACAGATTCTGGGTGCAGCTATGCGCCTTACAAAAGTTTACGAATACCGCAACGACTCTCTTTTTACCCATCACATAGATTTTGATTATGATCTGAATTACGCTGATGAGTCAGAACAGCGGCAGATCACAAGCAGTGGATTGCTGTACTTTTATGATTATCACCAGCCTTTTCTCCCTGTACTTTTCCAGAATAGCAGTGAATCAAGCGATTACAAGAAGATCAGTTCACTTAGTTATAACGAAGAATTCTGGAATGATAACCATGTGCTTGCACCTTCCAGCGCAATCCGATCACACCTCAGGTATCTGCAGGCAAATGGCATATCACTGAATTATAAAGAGGCACTAAAGGTTTCAGCTGGACCGGAGAAAAGAGAGTACATGGAAATCAACGATGTGCTCTGGTCTGCCGACAAAAGGCTTTCAATTTCAGGGGATCATATTCACAATGATACTTCTGCCAGCGCAAAATCTGCCAATGGAACCACATTTCTTGCAGACCGCTATTACTTTAATGCTTCTGTTTACGTTGACGCTAATCCGGTGGGTGACAGCCTGCAACATTTCTCGGCAAGTGTATTTAACATCGAGGAGAGTTATTATAACCTGCAAACTGACATGTTTACCGACTGTGTACTAAATATCTATTTTGATCTTGTGGAAATCGAGCGACGGAAGATGGAAGAGGAAATTGCCAGAGACCCAAATTCCTGGCAGCACATACAGGAGTGTTATAAAAAAGCAGCTGAAAATATCGAAGTAGTTGGTCTGAAATACTTCCGCGAAGTGCAACGCGGACGTAATGCCGGCAAGCTGAAAACATGGAATAAGCTGGTGGAGACGCAACTGGGAATTAACAATATCGAGATATTTAAACTGAGTACTGTTATAGAATACGGCAATTAGCCGGCATACCACGGTTGGCAGTCATGTCAGAAGGTATCCGGCGACGGGGATTGCGGATATTTTATACCTTAGCATTTGTTCAATGGCAAGTGTCCTCCTCTTCAACCCCCGCGCGCAGAATCACAAAGCCCGCATACCCAACAGTATTTTGCAGGTAGCTGCAGCTATTGAGGGAAAACACAATTACGTGATAGTGGATGGTAACCTGGAGCTTGATCCTGAAAAAAAGATTCTCGATTACTTAGCTACAGGTGATTTCAGGTATTTTGGCTGCACTGTAATGCCTGGTCCGCAGCTGCGGCAGGCCATTCCCATTTCTAAAAAGATCAGAGACTTATTTCCGCAAATAAAGGTCATCTGGGGAGGTTATTTTCCTTCTAACCAGCCAGCGGTGGTGTTGCGCTCGGGATTTGTTGATTTTATCATCAACGGCATGGGAGACATGTCCTTTCCGCAGCTGCTTGAAAATTTGAATACCGGTAAGGAGTGGAAAGGCATCCACAACCTCATCTACCTCGAAAACAATGAGGTGGTGCGTACAGCTAAAGATCCCATTTACAATATTGATGATCTGCCGCCGCTGCCTTATCATACACTGAATAAATTTTATCCGATCACTCGTTACCTCGGAAAGAGTTATCTCGGCACCCGCACTCTGTCCTACCACAGTAGTTTTGGCTGCCCCTTTACATGCAGTTTCTGCGCGGTTGTGCCAATCTATAATGCAAGGTGGAAAGGAAAGTCAGCAGCGCTTATCTATAAGGATGTAAAACAGATCAAAGAAAAGTACGGCGCCAATGCCATTGAGTTTCACGACAATAATTTTTTTGTGTCAGAAAAACGTGTTGTTGAATTCGCAAAATTAATGCTGAACGAGAACATGGTGTGGTGGGGAGAAGCCAGGATAGATACCATGAACAAGTACAGCGACGAGTCACTTGACCTGATCAGTAAAGCAGGCTGCAAAATGATTTTTTATGGCGCTGAAACAGGAAACGATGCCATCCTGAAAAAAATGGATAAAGGTGGAACGCAGTCGGCAGAACAGATCCTTAGTTTCGCGGCCAGGCTCAGAAAATTTAATATTATCCCAGAATATTCCTTTGTACTGGGTACGCCCGCCGACACAGAAGCAGAAGTAAACGCGCAAATTGATGCCGACATTGCGTTTATAAGAAAGATCAAACAGGTGAATCCTCAAACCGAGATCATTATTTATACATACAGCCCTGTGCCTACCGAAGGCTCCGATATGTACGAAAAGGTTAAAAGCTCCGGGTTCCATTTTCCCGAAAAGCTTGAGGACTGGATC
>JAEZDS010000034.1 GCA_023433205.1 Bacteroidota bacterium | reverse complement strand
AAACCCCACGACCCCGCCTATTTTTCTGGCAGTGATATCAATAATCCCCAGCGGCTGATCAGGGCTCTGGAAGTTTCGCTTCACACCGGAAAACCTTATTCTGACTTTCTGAAAAAAAAGAAAAACGAAAGAGACTTTGAACCTATTAAACTGCTGATAACGCCCCCGCGCGAAGAATTATACAAACGGATCAACCAGCGCACTGAAGATATGATGGCCGCGGGTTTGCTGGAAGAGGCGAAAGAACTTTTTAACCGGCGACACCTTAACGCGTTGAAAACAGTGGGGTATAAAGAGCTATTTGAGTTTCTTGAAGGTAAAACAACTCTTAGTGAAGCAGTAAACAAGATAAAACAGCACACGAGGAATTACGCCAAACGTCAGCTCACATGGTTCCGTAACAGGGATAACTTTACAGAGTTTGGCCCAGGCGAGGCAGGGAAGATCATCTCATACATTGAAGAAATAATAAAATGACAAAATTTTATCCCCTGGCACGAATAAAAGCAATAGCATTGTCACACCTCCCGTCATTATCCGGGCTGAGAACAAAAATCAACATCCGGGTTTACCAGCTTATTCCAATACTGACCATTCATTTAAGTGTAAAAAGCCAGTCTGTCGCCACCTCGCTCCGCAATGGCGATGCCCAGATGTTCCGGCAGCATTTATACGTTTATGGCCTTACCGACAGCACGGGGTCCGCCGGGCTCCTCTGTTACAGGTATGACAGTTATCTACATAAAAAAGACAGTGCGTTTATTCCTCTGGGAAAGGACAAAGCTGAATTTTATTTACGGCTGTATTCCGACACACTTCATGGACACTTAAATCTGTATCTTCAGAAAAAAGGTCAGAATCAGGTAAAAACCATAAGGTTGGCGGAAGACCTCTCTCTTACCGCACTGGTTGAAAAAACCGAAATTTCCAGACTGAATAACAGCGCCATGCTAGGCGCCCGGCCATTTTATGCCGGCGACATTGTGTACAGTATCAAAACCAGCGGCGACAGCAGTGGACGGCAGTTTTACCTGAACTGTTTCAAGTTAAGGGATCACAAACAAAATTTTGATTATCAACTTTTGTGGCAGCATCCTTTCGACAGAAAGAACATTGGTTTTGCAAAGATTGTATCAGCAGACAAAAGCACGGTACACGTTTTCACGGAAATAGAAAGCGGCGCTAAAAAAGGACAATGGCTGCTGAAAATAAATGCCGCAGATGGCGCTCTGTTAAAAGGCACCAAACTGAACGCCAAAAACGAAACTTTAAGCTATCTGCCGGGAGTAGCGCTAAATGACATCCTTCACAAGCGGCTAATACTCATAGGGGAATGTATAAATCCCTTAAAAAGCGCCGGCACTGCCGGATACCATCAGTTATATTTTCTGGAGCTTGATTCATTCAGCTATGTAAGTAAACGAAAGGTGTTTACTGTGCCGGTTACAGAAACCAAACGTGGCGCTGCCAAACAATCACCCGTTTTTAATCTCAGCTTTGAAAGCGCGGCGCGTGGAAGAACAGGCATTGAGGTTCAGACAGATCTTTATATAGCAGAGCCAGGGCAAAGATGTTTTAATTATTGCAACACTGTGGTATTCAGGATAAATGATCAGGATAAAAATGTGCTGTTTGAAAAAAACGTCATCAGCAGCAATAAAGCCATTGAGAGCTGGCTGTATATGCTGGACAAAAAAAGAATGAACGGACAGCTGTGTACAGACAGTTTGGGTGCCACCTACTTCAATCATGCAGACCTTCCTTTTCCTGTAAAAAAAGGATTCAAAAAAGTCGGACCGCAGTCGGTTTGGTTGCTTGCAAAAACAGAAACAGCCAGGGGCAGTATCAGTTTCGGGCAAACGGTTATTGAAAATAACATTCTTGCTGTTAAACCTGTTGTTACACTAAAAAAAAGTGAATTTCCCCGGCTTTTCCTTCTCAATTATAGTAGTTTTGTGCTGATACACGAAGGGGCCGACGGAAAATTAGTTTTCGAAAAAGGCACCTGGTAAATTCACTATCAAATTTTGAGACCATGATACAAAGAGTACAATCCTTATTTCTGTTCCAGCTTGTTTTGTTAGGCCTGGTGCTGATGTTCGTGCCCTGCGCGCAAATTCTTGCAGGAGATACTGTTACTGATGTTTATCTGCTGCCAATCACAGCCGCGGGTTTCAGCAGCACGCCGGGGCACTGGGCTGCGATCTTTCTTAATTTTTCAGGAATGATTCTGGCTTTTGTTACTGTTTTTATATACAGGCACCGTGCTATGCAGCGCAAACTAAGTTTTGTCCTCAGTTTTCTGTGGCTTGTGCTTACCCTTATGATGGCTTTCTGTCCGTTTGTTGAAGGCGCTGATACCCCCGCAAGTGTGGGTGTAAACTATTACGCAGTGATAATAGGAATTCTTGGAACTATGGGTGCTTTGTTAGCTGCGCGGTTTATTAAGAAAGATATTGAGCTGCTGAAGAGTGCCGACAGGATCAGGTAAGGATCACTCTTTTACGCGGGTCCAGGTATCGGTGCGTCCGATCAGCGTAAAAC
The DNA here is from genome assembly GCA_023433205.1 of Bacteroidota bacterium. Taxonomy (GTDB): domain Bacteria; phylum Bacteroidota; class Bacteroidia; order B-17B0; family Aurantibacillaceae; genus Aurantibacillus. The sequence continues at coordinate 12,116 of JAEZDS010000034.1, read as the reverse complement.
CAACGTAGCCGCGCACCTTAAGCGTGTTATCATCTACAAGCTCCATCACGCACTTATAGGTTTTACCGTTCTCAGGATCGTAAATTGTTCCGTTCCCGTATTCGCCATTTCCTTCGTAAGTAAAGCCCAGCAGGTTATTAATTCCCAGCTTGGTGTTTTTTCGTTTTTGAGGATCAGGATTTTTATCATCGAGCTTGGGATTTCCACTGGCATCATTGGGTTCTTTCATCCACACCAGTTTGCCGCCGTATTTATCACCATACTTTGTAATTTTGATGTGCCCCTTACCGCTGCCAACCAGCCAGGTACCAAGCACCCTATCGGCTTCGGCACTCTGGGCATGCAATTGCACAGACCCGAAAAAAAACACCATTACTAAAAGAATTGACTTCATTGTTGCAGGTTTAATTTATGATTTAAAAATTATTGTTTCAATTTCTGGCCATTTAGGCAAGCAGAGGTGATTTAAAAGGTAATATTAAATTTTCTGATCTTTCTTTTTCTCTCAACCTCAACGGTAGTGCTGTCTCCTTTCTTAAATCTGGAAAGAGCCTTCATGTAGGCATGAATATCCTTAATTTCATCATCTCCCAGCTTGACAATGATGTCTCCTGCCAGCAATCCTGCTTTGGCTGCAGGGCGGTCATCGGTTACACCGTCGATCCTCATACCTTTACCATCATAGGTATAATCTGGCATCACGCCAAGCGTAACTTTAAAAGAGACCTTTCCTGAATCGGGATTTCGGGTTTTACTGAAAGGCATTTTACCATAAAGGAATGTTTCTTCCACCACTTTTGCAATAAAATAAAGCACCTCTGCCTGCCCTTTGTAATTAAGTTTATCAGCATCGTCGCCAGGTTTATGATAATCGCTGTGCTGCCCGGTAAAAAAATGCAGTACGGGAATATTTTTCAGGTAAAAACTGGTCTGATCGCTGGGGCCAATGCCGCTGCTGTCTTTTTTTAGAACCAGCGGGGTTGTGACTGAATCCAGAATAGGCACAAAATGAGGGGAGGTTCCTACGCCATAAACAATCAGCTTCTTTGTAGAATCATTCAGGCGGCCTATCATGTCCATATTTACCATATAATTGATGGATGAAAGGTCTACATCCGGATCTTCACACCATTTTTTGGACCCGAGCAACCCCAGTTCTTCACCGCTGAAACAAATAAAAATAAAATTATAAGGTTCAAGCCGGTTGTTGGATGTAAAATACCTGGCCAGTTCTAAAACACCGGCGGTGCCGCTGCCGTTATCGTCGGCGCCGTTGTGGATTTGCCCTTCAGGATTAGCGGCAAGACTGTTGTGATCGTGTCCCAGTCCAAGATGGTCGTAATGCGCGCCTATTACGATGTGCTCTTTGGCACCATTGTCGAGATAAGCAACCACATTATGCGCGGTTTTTTCTTCACCGGCAGTCGCGGTGTCGTGAGGATTTACTCTTGCTCTGTACCTGAACGGCCGCCTGTAATCACCCCTCAGCGGGATCAATCCCAGCTGTTTAAATTCGCTGATAATATATGCTGCTGCCAGTTCTTCGCCCTTTGAAGAAGTGCCTCTGCCTTCGAGCTCGTCGGAAGCCAGATATTCAACGTGTTTCCTTATTACAGCCGCATCAAATACCTGCGCAACGCTGCTAATGTCAAAAACTAAAAAGGCTGTTAACAAACAAAAAGTTCTCATGGACCTAAAAGTAATATTTTGCGCTGAGCCGGAGATGCGCAAAAAAAAGTACTTTGCGAGGACATAGACCGGCGAAATCGTATTTTTGCCAGTCAAAACATGAATCAGACCATTCAGAATCTGCATATAGGACTTATTGGCGGAGGCCAGCTAGGGAGGATGTTACTTCAGGAGTCTATTAACCTGAACCTTCAGGTATCAGTGCTCGATCCCGACAAAGCCGCGCCATGCCGTTATCTGGTAAAGAATTTTACGCAGGGATCGTTAACTGATTTCGACACGGTTTATAATTTCGGTAAAGACAAGGATCTAATCACCATTGAAATTGAGAATGTAAACGTTGAGGCACTAAAAAAACTTGAGAAAGAAGGAAAAAAGGTTTTTCCACAGCCCCATATCATTGAACTGATACAGGACAAGGGCAGTCAGAAAATGTTTTATCAGCGCAACAACATTCCCAGTGCAGATTTTTTTCTGGTTGAAAACAAGGAGCAGATCAGCAAATACGCGGGATTTTTTCCTTTTTTCCAAAAACTCAGAAAAGGCGGTTACGACGGCAAAGGCGTTACAAGGCTTACCTCTCCGGAAAAACTTGAGCGGGCCTTTAACGAGCCAAGTGTTCTTGAAAGACTTGTTGATTTTGAAAAAGAGCTTGCGGTGCTTGTGGCCAGGAATGAAAGGGGTGAAACCAAAGCGTTTCCTGTGGTTGACTGTGAATTTAGTGCTGAAGCAAACCTGGTGGAATTTTTATACAGTCCTGCCAATATAAAAAAGGTCATAGAAAAAGAAGCCACTCAACTTGCCTGTTTGGTTGCCGAAAAACTTGGTATTGTTGGATTGCTGGCAGTTGAGCTCTTTTTAACAAGAGATGGAAGGCTGCTGGTTAATGAAATTGCGCCCAGACCACATAACAGCGGGCACCACACTATTGAAGCAAATATTACCTCACAGTTTGAACAGCATTTGCGTGCAATCCTTAACCTTCCGCTAGGTGACACATCGGTAATCCAGGCCGGCGTAATGGTTAATCTGCTGGGCGAGCAGGGATATGAAGGAGAGGCTGTTTACGAAGGACTTGACGATGTTCTGAAATTCAGCGGCGTGTATGTTCATCTTTACGGTAAAGCATTAACCAAACCGTTCCGCAAGATGGGACATGTAACCATAGTGGATGATGATATTCAGAAAGCCCGGCAAAAAGCACGACTGGTTAAGAGAAGTTTGCGGGTTGTGGCGTAGAGAATTCGCTTGCAAAACACCCCCGGTACCTGATGGCACTTAGGTTTTACATTTGGATGCCGGTTGTTCCCCATGTGTATGCTGTGCTGCTGTAGACTATGTGTTTTTTTGGCAGAGATTTGTTATTTTTACTTGCCGTTTCACACAAAAAGTAGAAAGGCGCTAAAGTAACCACCCGGAAAATGGAAAAACGCACGTGTCCCGAATGCGGCGAACCCATCAAAGGCAGGATCGACAAAAAATTCTGCAGTGATATGTGCCGCAATTCGTTCAACAACAAGAACAACAGCGATACCAATAACTTTGTGAGAAACATCAACAACGCCCTTCGCAGGAACCGGCGGATCCTCGAGAGTACCCTGCAGGGAGAGGTAAGCAAGGTGCCCAGGCAAAAATTACTCGACAAAGGTTTTAATTTCTCGTATCACACCAGCCAGAGTACTACAAAAAACAATCACACCTATGTGTTTTGTTATGAGTACGGGTATCTTCCTTTAGAGAATGATGTAATGCTGATCGTTAAGAGGAAAGCTGACACCTGAGGCAAGTCTGATAAATATTTTTCATTGCCCCTGTGTTCACCCCAATGATGGAGTAAAACCTACTCCTCATTCACATAGAACAACTTGTAGTATTTTAAGCCGCGCTCTTCGTCGAAACCGCGTTCAACGTAATCGTGCTTTGAATGGATATAAATGTGGAAATTCTTGTCGAGTTTAACCACACTGCGCATGTACTTCTGGTTCTTCTTTACGGCGGTGGGAGACACATCAAACTCATCAATTGCGGTGAGATCGAGCCGTTTATTAAAATCCTGGCGGTAGTCGTTAAAGGGCTCTATAACCTCTGGCTGCACCAAAACCTCTTTTTCAAAATCGCGGATATTGAACTTGTCTTTCTCCTTAAAGTACCCGGTGCTGCGGTTAAGCATCATCATCTGGTCCTGCTTCTCAACGTTGTTCGCTTCGGTAAGCACCTCCTCACAGAAACCCCGTGAGGCATCCATAAAATTTCTGGTATGGTAATAAGCGTTGGGTTTTAATTTGGCATTCAAAAAATCTTCCTCCCAGTAGAGCGCGCACTCAGCAATCTTATTATTTGTATCAACAATGCTGAGCTAGTAGCCGTTTTTTTTGTAGGTGTTAAACACCAGGCAACCCTTATCGAGTTTATTGATGTTAATGCCGTTGTCGCAGTCAATCTCAAAACTATCCATGTGCTGAAAAACCTTCAGAAAGGTCTCTTTGTTCTCGGTCTTGAACAATCCAACAGCGTCACAAAGTTCGCCGTCAACCATTGCATCCTTGAAAAAACAGGTGTAAAATTCTCCGCCCTTTATTTTCGGATGCATGCTCTGGTTATGAAGATGGGTAGCCATCTGACGGCTGGCCTCAATAAATTTTTGCCGCGTCGTAAAAATATCTTCACAGGCATTGGCCACACTTGCGAGCGAAATATCTATCTTGCCTTTAAATTCGTGATAGATATCGGTTTTGAACGGTGATAGAAAATACCTGAGCAGCGTTTCTTTTACAAACTCATCTTTGAGTTCGATCGTTGATTCATTTAATGTAAGTTCTTCACCCAATCCTTTGTTTCCAACAAAATGAACGGTAAAATGTGTGAGCGTGGCCCTCGAAAAATCTATCATACAGCACCAGTTAAGGGCTTCAAATATAAGCTTCTCAACATTGGGGCTTTTAACAATATTTAAACAAGATATAACAAGCCCTTATGAAAATATGTGACAGGCGGAAAGCGCCGAGCGCATGGAAAAATTAAATTTGTAAATACACAACGACCAATATGCCTATGAAATTCCGGGGGAACACTAAAAAGCTACTAATAATATTTAGTGTAATAGTTCTTTCTTCTTTTACTATCCTGAAATACGTTTTCGACAGGAACGACGTGATCTTCAGCCTGCTGTACGACAGCCTTAAACAGTTGCATTACTCACCCAATAAACTGGACGACAGTTTCAGTGAAAAGGTCTTTGACCAGTATCTGAACACCGACTTTCACAAAAAATTCCTCCTTCAGAAAGACATCAACGAACTCTCAAAATATAAACATGACATTGATGATCAGATCCTTGGTCAGCGACAGGACTTTTTTAAGGCGGCGCGTGACCTGGTTGACCAGCGGATCAAAGAAAAAGAAAGCTGGAGCGAAGAACTGCTGAAGAAGCCTTTTGATTACACCATCGATGAAGAATACGAATTCGATTCAAAAAAAGTGAGCTACGCTGCCAACAATGAAGCCTTAAAAAACGAATGGCGTAAGATGCTGAAGTATCAGGTAATTTTCAGACTTGATGATCTCCTTAACAGGCAGGAAAAAGCCGAGGAAAAGGCTGATACAGCTGTAAAAAGCAAACCATTTGACAGTCTGGAAGCGGAAGCCCGTCAGAAAACCCTGAAATCGCAGCAGGACTGGTTCAGGAGATTAAAAAAAGCAACTGACCGTGACCGTTTCAGCGAGTTCGCGAATGCGGTTGCCAGTGTTTACGATCCGCATACACAATACTTTGCCCCCCGCGATAAAAAAAGATTCGACCAGGGCATGAGCGGACAGTTTGAGGGCATTGGCGCCAGGCTGATGTCGAAAGACGGCATACTGGTGGTAAGTGAGATCATCGTTGGCAGTCCCAGCCACAAACAGGGCGAATTAAAGGCCGGTGATGAGATATTGAAGGTGGCACAGGGCGCAGCCGATCCGGTTGACATAACGCACATGGACATGGAAGATGCCATTGAGCTGATCAAAGGCAAAAAAGGAACAGAGGTAAGACTTACTGTAAGAAAAAAAGATCACAGCCTTAAGGTAATACCCATTGTGCGCGATGTGGTTGAAATTGAAGAAACCTTTGCAAAGAGCGCGATCCTGCAAAACAAAAACAAACTGGGTTATATATATCTGCCTTCTTTTTACACCGATTTTGCACGTACCGGCGCGCATCACAGTTCCACTGACATGCGCAAAGAAATTGAGAAGCTTAAAAAGCAGAATATCAAAGGACTTATTATTGACCTCCGCGACAATGGTGGCGGCTCATTGCAGGAAGTGGTTGACATGGCCGGAATGTTCTTTCCTACAGGCCCTGTAGTTCAGGTAAAAGACAAGAACAACGTGCCGGTAAACATATTGGGTGATAAAAATCCCGAAGTGGTTTGGGACGGCCCACTTACCATTATAGTGAACCATAGCAGCGCCAGTGCCAGCGAGATACTTGCGGCTGCCATGCAGGATTACAAACGAGGTGTGATCGTAGGCACTCCGAGCTTCGGAAAAGGCACCGTACAATCGTTCTTTGATCTCGATCAGCTGGTAATTCCGCAGTTCGACACCATTAAGCCTGTGGGATCAGTGAAGATCACCAGACAGAAATTTTATCGTATCAACGGCGGAACCACTCAGCTTAAAGGCGTAATTCCGGATATTTTGTTACCCGACCCTTACGCGTATATTGATCTGGGAGAGAAACAGCTCGATCATCCAATGCCGTGGGACACAATAACAAGAGCCAGCTATAATGAATTCAACAACATCAACTATGGTCTTATTGTGAAGAACAGTAAAAAACGGATCTCCTCAAATCCCGTGTGGTCGCTCATAGAGCAGCAGGCCAATGAGGTGAAAAAGAAAAAAGAAGATACCCGTTACAACCTCAATCTTGCGAAGTTCAGAGAGGATCAGAAAAATCTGCGTGAGCAAAATAAGAAATACGAAGACTTACGTAAGGAGATCAAAGGATTCAATGCCACACTGCTTCCTGAAGACAGGGGCAGGCTGAGCAAAGATACCGCAAGATTAGGCCGCGAAACCAGGTGGGCCGAGAATGTTTCGAAGGACCTTTACATTTACGAAGCAAGCAATATCTTAAACGACATGCGGTAAAGTTTAATTGCCATGGTTTAAAGACAGATCATGATCATAAAACCAATAAAAAAAAGCCGGGTTCGTCCCGGCTTTTTTTATTGAGTATTCAAACTAAGTGTATACTATTGGTTCAAAATCTATCTAAGATCATGACTTTTTTCTTGGACCGATCAGCATGATCATCTTCTTGCCTTCCAGAACCGGCAGCTGTTCGGGCTTGCCCCACTCTTCAAGCTCGTTGGCGAACTTCAGAAGCAGTATCTCTCCCTGTACCTTAAATACGATCTCACGTCCTTTAAAAAACACGTAAGCTTTTACTTTGCAGCCTTCCTGCAAAAATTTAATGGCGTGATTTTTCTTGAAATTAAAATCGTGCTCATCGGTATGAGGACCGAAACGGATATCTTTTACAACCACCTTGGCTGCTTTTGCTTTGATCTCTTTGGCTTTTTTCTTTTGTTCATAAAGGAATTTGCCATAATCAATGATCTTGCAAACAGGAGGATCAACGTTTGGCGCGATCTCAACCAGGTCGAGGCCTTTTTCGCGGGCCATTTCAAGGGCCTTTGAAAGGGGATATATCCCCGCTTCCACATCTTCGCCCACAACACGCACCTTTGAGGCTGAAATTCTGTTATTGACCTTGTGTAATTCTTCTTTTACACCAGGGCGCTTAAAGCCCGCTTTTAAACCTCTTGGTCTGAATGCCGGTTTTTGATCTCCACCTGTTGAAGCAGGTACATTTGGTTTTTTTTGGTTGATGGTTGCCTCCGCTTTTAATTATACTATTAAACAATAATCTATGTTATTCAAATTCTATACCGCCAGAAAACTGAAGGGATCATTCATGTGCCTTTTGAGCGAAATCGCTCTCAATAAGCTGGTTTATATACGCTGCGAGGTCTGCCGGAGTAAATGAGCCGATATCACCTTTGCCCCTGGCCCTCACCGCTATAGTGTTTTCACTCTCCTCTTTCTCTCCCACCACCAGCATAAATGGCACTTTTTTCATTTCGTTATCCCTGATCTTTTTTCCGATCTTTTCATTGCGGTCGTCAACAAAACCACGGATCTCAAAATTACCCAGCAAATTTAAGGTTTTTTGCGCGTAATCATTGTACTTTTCTGATATGGGGAGAATTGCCACCTGATCGGCTGTAAGCCATAATGGGAAATTTCCTCCACAGTGCTCAATAAGCACGGCAATAAAACGTTCGAGACTGCCGAATGGAGCCCTGTGGATCATTACCGGCCGGTGTTTCTGGTTATCGCTGCCGGTGTACTCCAGTTCAAAACGTTCAGGCAGGTTATAATCAACCTGAATGGTGCCCAGCTGCCATTTTCTGCCAAGAGCGTCCTTCACCATAAAATCGAGTTTAGGCCCATAAAAGGCGGCCTCACCAAGCTCTACAACGGTTTTTAGTTTTTTCTCTGCGGCCGCGTCTATTATGGCCTGTTCTGCCAGCTGCCAGTTGTGATCACTGCCTATGTATTTTTCTTTGTTCTCAGGGTCTCGTAACGAGATCTGAGCAGTGTAATCCTTAAAATCAAGGGCGTTAAAGACGTGGAGTACCAAATCAATTACTTTACAGAACTCTTCCTTTACCTGGTCGGGACGAACAAAAAGATGGGCATCATCCTGGGTAAAACCGCGCACCCTGGTTAAACCGTGTAATTCGCCATGCTGCTCGTATCTGTACACTGTACCGAACTCGGCAAAACGCACCGGCAGATCTTTATATGATTTTGGGGAAGCTTTGTAGATCTCGCAATGGTGCGGACAGTTCATTGGTTTGAGAAAAAACTCCTCACCCTCGTGCGGTGTTTTAATGGGCTGGAATGAATCCTTGCCATACTTTTCATAGTGCCCGGAAGTAACATACAGTTCCTTTTGCCCTATGTGTGGCGTTACTACCGGCACATATCCTGCTTTCATCTGCGCCTTCTGCATAAACTGGATCAGGCGTTCACGCAGCATGGCACCCTTGGGCAGCCACAGGGGAAGTCCCATCCCGACCTTTTCTGAAAAAGTAAATAATTCGAGTTCCTTCCCCAACTTGCGGTGATCGCGTTTTTTTGCCTCTTCAAGCAGGGTCAGGTATTCTTTCAGCTCTTTACCTTTCGGGAAGGTGATGCCGTACACGCGTGTAAGCATTTTGTTTTTCTCATCACCCTTCCAGTACGCGCCGGCTATGTTCAGTATCTTTGCGGCCTTTATAAATCCGGTAGAAGGAATGTGCGGTCCGCGGCAAAGATCGGTGAAGTCGCCCTGGGTGTAAAGGGAGATATTACCATCTTCCAGGCGTTCTAAGAGTTCGAGTTTGTATTCGTCTCCCTTTTCTTTAAAATAGTCGATGGCTTCCTGCTTGCTGATCTCTTTCCTTACATACACATTGTTCTTTTTGGCAAGTTCAAGCATTTTCTGCTCAATCTTTTCAAAATCGGCGGGAGAAAGTGTTTGTCCGCCCAGATCTACATCGTAATAAAAACCATTTTCCAGCGGGGGTCCCACCCAGAATTTAACCCCAGGATAAAGCGCCTCCAGGGCTTCAGCCATTAAATGCGCAGAGGAGTGCCACATTGTTTCTTTGCCAAGGGCATCGTTCCAGGTTAAAAGTTGCAGTGTTGCATCGCCGGTAATTGGTCTCGTTGCATCCCAAACGTTATCGTTTACTTTAGCTGCCAGCACGTTGCGTGCCAGGCCTTCGCTGATGCTCTGCGCGACCTGCAGAGAGGTAGTTCCCTTTTCGTATTCCCTGACGGAACCATCGGGAAGAGTAATTTTTATCATAAATTTTCCTGCCTGCCAACAACGCAGGTTTGTTTTTCAGAATCAAAGATAGACAAATTGTTTGAGCACAAAACCACCCTACCCGACCCTTCGTTTCAAGAGTGAATATTATTATCGGGCAACAAATATTAACAATGCGCCCAGGGCCTGGTTAATAAACAGGCGGCTCATCAATACAGAAATACCTATTTTTACCGCTCACACAAATGGGAAATTACATCTTTCTTCTGCTGGTACTGGCCTCTTTTCTAGGTCTCAGCAAGTTATTTGAAAAAGCAGGCGAAAAGGGCTGGAAGGGCTGGATCCCGGTTTACAACTTCTACGTATTGTCAAAAGTTCTGGGCAAACCCTGGTGGTGGTGCCTCATTATGATTGTGCCCGGCGTAAACATTATCATGTACGGCGTATATGGTTTTAATGTTGCAAGGGCCTACAACAGACCAGGCAACAGTGATCTACTGTTCGGCGCCATTCTTCCCTACATCTTTTTTCTAAAGGTTGGTTACGATAAAAATGCAAAGTTCGTTGGGCTGGAGCGTTATAAAAAAGAGCCAAGCAGTTTTATCCGAAACTGGGTAGATCCGCTGATCTTCGCTGTAATTGCGGCATCCATTATACGTGGTTATTTTATTGAAGCTTTTACAATCCCAACGTCTTCACTTGAAAAGTCGCTGCTTGTAGGAGATTTTTTGTTTGTGAACAAATTCGCGTACGGACCAAAGATCCCACAAACTCCTTTGTCGTTTCCGTTCGCGCATAGCACATTGCCGCTTAGTGAAACTAAAAAGTCTTATCTCGAATGGATAAAACTCCCGTACTTCAGGTTACCTGGTTTTGGTGATGTAAAAAACAACCAGATAGTGGTATTTAATTACCCTGACGGAGATACCGTGTTGCTGAAACAGCAAAACGCCAGTTATTACAATGTGGTGCGTGAGATCGCCCACAGCATTCAGCAGGAAGACGGAGGTAAAAAGCCCCTGTCATATTACATGAATGAATCGTGGAATTACCTAAATGGACCGCAAGAGCCTTATGGTGAGGTTACGTACCGCCCCATTGACAAACGCGACCACTATGTAAAACGTTGTGTTGCCATTGCAGGCGATACACTCTCAATAAAAAATGGCGCGGTGCACATTAACGGTGTAAAGCAGGCCATGCCCGAGCATGCCCAGCACCGGTACATAGTGAAATGCAACGCCAATATTTTTGGAGAAAATACCAGGACCCGTCAGGGTACACATGCGTTAAGTAACCATGTACTGCTTGACAAACTCGATATTTATGTAACGGAGGCTTACAAGATTGAGTCGCCCATGGCCGACACATCTTATTATGATCTGAACATGCCTCAGCAGACTGTTGAGAAGGTTAAACAGATTCCCGGCGTATATTCTGTAACCAGAAAAATAGAGCCTGAATCTTATTACGACTTTCGCATCTTCCCGCACAATCCCTCCTACGCCTGGAACAACGACAATTTTGGGCCATTGCTCATTCCCAAAAAAGGCATGACTGTTCCAATTGACACCCATAACATTGTTTTGTTTGAAAAGATCCTCAGCACTTACGACGATGGTATTCACCGCATCACCAGAAGGGGTGCTCAGGTTTTTTACGATGATCAACCCATTACTTCCTACACTTTTAAGCAGGACTACTATTTTATGATGGGTGATAACCGCCACAACAGCGCCGACAGCAGAAGCTGGGGATTCGTGCCTTTTGACCACGTAGTGGGTTCACCATTCTTTGTATGGTTCAGCATGAAATACAAGGAGAACAATCCTGTAAGTGGTAAATCGGTGATTGGCTCATTTTTCAAGAACAGTGAGGATGGCAAATTCAGGTGGGAGCGTTTTCTCTGTTATGTAAAAGACGGTGAATTACACTCTGTAAAAATTCCTTTTATTCTTGGCATTTTTCTGATTTGGGCTTTTTCTAAATGGAACAGGCGCCGCAAGTTGAAGACCCAGCAGCCATCAGCAAAGTAAAACAAATAGTAGCTTTTATTCTTGAACTGAACTGGTTCCTCAGTGCCTCAGCGGCATTGCTGTTGTTTATTCTGCTTAAAAAGTTTGTGTTCGACGTTACCCGCGTTAATAGTCACGACATGAACAGTACTTACGGTCTTGGAGACGCGGTAATTATCAGAAAAAGCACCGCTGAGCTGCAACGACAGCAAATTCTGCAGTTTATATATCCGCTTCGCGACAGTATTACACCCGGCTCAAGTAAAATGATACAGCGGCTTATTGGCCTGCCCGGCGATACTGTTGAGATCAAAAACAAGGAAGTGTTTATTAACAGCAAACATCTGCGTGATACCAGCAGCGTTAAACACAACTATTTTGTAAGATCAAAGGTTCTTCTCGACAGTGTATTTTTAAAACATTACGAACTGGGGGAGGGAGGGGAAGTGTCAAAAAAAGGTGATTACAGCTTCTCGTTAACTGACGGGCAGGTAAACAGGTTGCGGTCAGACACTCTAATAAAAAGTATTGAGTTAAAA
>JAEZDS010000030.1 GCA_023433205.1 Bacteroidota bacterium | reverse complement strand
GGTAATAAGGTTGTTTGTTTTAGATTGATTTTTACTGAGGTAATTTTTAGGTACAAAGTACGAAGTACGATCGCGATGTTTCGCTACGCGACCGAAGGGTAAGACATTCAGATAGCTGAGGGGTGCTTGGCGTCAAAAACGCTAATCTCGGACGTCTGCGTTACAAACGCGGACTAGCGGGGGGTATCGTTGCCTTCAACCCGCATTTGTTTTGGCGGCACTTCCTGACCACAGGTGGGGCAGGCTCCGCTAAAATCCTTTTTACGGGCAAGTTCTTCCGAGAATCCTGAGGCGAGGATGCCGGTAGGAAGCGCAAAAAGTCCAACACCAATAATTGCAATGATGCCTCCCAAAAACTGACCGAGTCCAGTTACAGGATACACATCGCCATAACCAACCGTAGTGAGTGTGGCAATGCCCCACCACATGGTACTTGGAATGCTGGAGAAATTTTCGGGCTGAGCTTTGTTCTCAACATAATACATCACTGTGGAAGTGAGAAGCAAAAGACAAAAGGTGAAGATCAGCGAGATCATCAGTTCTTCTTTTTTTCTTTTAAATACCAGTCCGATCAGCGTGAGCGCGCTTACGTACCTTGCAATCTTAAACAGCCTGAAGATTCTGAAAATACGGAGTACCCGCAGTACACGAAGATCCACGCCAATAAACGGAAGATAAAATGGCAAAAAGGCAAGCAGGTCAATCACAGCGAAGGGCGTTGCGGCATAACGCAGATTCCCGCTTACAGGCTTTTCAAAACCAGGAAGGTAGTTTGCGGTCCACAATCGTAAAATATACTCAATAGTAAAAACTATTACCGAGAAAATCTCAAAGCCATAAAAAACAGCCGCATATTGAAGACGAACAGATTCTACAGATTCAAGGATGATTGCAGCTGTATTAAGTAGAATGAGTGTGATTATAAAAACATCAAAAAACCAGCTGGCATTTCCCTTTTTGGTTGAACCTCCAGCAAATTAAAAACGCGTTTTTTCATGATAGGAATTTCAGATTTTCTAAAAGTAAGCAATTGCAGAGAGATAGTACCCCGGTTATAATTACGCTGATTTTCGGGCTGTTTTATCGAAGTGGCACACGAATCTATCTTAAAGACTTCCTCAGGAACTTGACTAATTTTTCTGGCACAGTTTTTTGTAAACTTGTAGCTATGCTAGCAATCGCCAATATCGCCATTCCGGTATCTGATCAGGCCAGAGCCAAAGAATTTTATTTACGAATTGGATTTGAGATCCTCGCGGAAGAACAGATGAAAGACAATACCCGATGGATTCAGATGGGTTTGCCAGGTGCTCAAACAAGCATTAGTCTTGTTACCTGGTTTAAATCAATGCAGCCCGGCGCCATGCAGGGAGTAGTGCTTGTAACCGATGATATCAGGTCTGAGTTTGCCTCACTTAAAGGGCAGGGATTAAACATCAGCGAACTTACAGAGACCAAAAACGGAATGTTCTTCACTATTAAAGATCCTGATGGCAACAGCATCAGCGTTCAGCAGCACTAGTGTTTTTATAAAGAGAAAAAGACTTTTCTTTTTATCGGCACTGTCTTATTTATTCTCAACACATGGTATTATTTGCCAGGTTGATTCGGTGCTGATACCTGAGGTAAACATCCGAACTTTACATAGCGACCGGCCTGTGTTGCGTGAACCTGGTTCGGTTGCAAAGATCGGTCGTGATGCGCCTGAACTCGAGCAGGCACAAACTTTACTTCCTGCCTTCAATAATCAGCCCGGTGTGCGTATGGAAGAGCGCTCTCCCGGCAGTTATCGTCTTTCTGTGCGCGGCAGCCTGCTGCGTTCGCCTTTTGGTGTACGAAACATTAAAGTGTACCTGGATGAAATGCCACTTACCAACGCCGGCGGAGAAACCTACCTGAATCTGATCGATCAGGGCTGTGTACAAAATATCGAAATACACAAAGGTCCTGATGGCAGTTTGTTTGGCGCAAATTCTGGCGGAGTGGTGCGCCTGAATTTATTCAGCAATGGCCAACGCACCGGCAGCCAGGCTGAGGTTGGTGGAGGCTCATTTGGTTTTATGCGTTTGATGGCCGCTACAGAACAGAAAAAAGGAAAGGTCCTATTTTTTGTGAGAACTGCGCTTCAGCGTACAGATGGTCACCGGCAACACAGTGCCATGAACAGACTTTTTGTGAATGTGGGAAGTGAATACAGTTATCACCGCAGGGCCCGTTTGCGGGTTTCTATGGTTGCAGCCTCTTTACAGTACCAGACACCGGGAGGCCTTACACTTGAACAGTTTAATACCGATGCACGGCTGGCGCGAACTGCCACAGCTTTTTTGCCGGGAGCAGTTGAACAAAAAGCCGGGATTTATAATAAAACGCTTTTAGGTGCTGTAACCCATGAACTGGATCTTGGTAAAAAATGGAAACATCTTGTTTGTTTTTTCGGTTCGGCAACTGATTTCAGAAATCCATTTATCACCAACTACGAATTGCGTGATGAAAAGGGTGCAGGACTGCGAACCTGGCTGCGTTATTATAGCGGTGAAAACATTAAAACGGAATTTATTGTTGGAACCGAACAACAGTGGCTGGGGGCCAAGATCGACAACTACACTAACACCGGCGGCGAACGCGGCGGGTTGCTAGGAAGCAGTGACGGGATTTTTTATCAGGGTTTTGTTTTTACCAGGCTGGGTTTTGATTTTTATAACAAACTTCTTCTTGAATTTTCTCTGGGAAACAATTACAACAGCATGAGGCAGCAGGCAGGTACCGAAATAAATGTGCGCGCATTCAATCCCCAACTTATGCCAAAAGCAGCCTTCTCGTATCTGGCGGGGCGCTATATTTCATTACGGGGATTAGTGAGCAGGGGCTACTCTGTTCCTTCACTGCAGGAAGTACGTCCGGCCCCTCTTGTATTTAACTCCAGTTTGCAGCCAGAGCATGGCTGGAATTATGAGGCAGGTTTACGTGCAGGTACGGAAGTTTTTCGTTTTGACGGCACTGTGTTTTTGTACAGGTTACAGTCGGCTATAGTGCGGCAGGTTGATTCCACGGGCCTGGAACATTTTGTGAATTCCGGAAGCACACGTCAGCCTGGCACAGAACTTATGCTCAGCTACAGACCCAAATTCAGGCGTAAGAATGAGTCCGCGCGGTTCACGGCCGGCGTTACCCTTTATGATTTTAAGTTTGAGAACTATAGTAGCGCGGGAGCAGACTACTCAGGGAACAGTCTCACCGGGGTGCCGGCGCAGGTTTACACCGGCACAGCCGATATTCCCTTGATCTGCAACTTTAAGGTTTTTATCCAATTAATAAGTGTTTCGGAGATCCCTTTAAACGATGCCAATTCTGTTTCCGCGCCCGGGTATCAGCTGCTTACTGCCAACCTGGGTTGGGATTTTTACAATTCTGAAAAAAGGAGGTTATATATTCTGGCAGGTTGCGATAATATATTGGATAAAAAATACAGTCTGGGTCACGACCTTAATGCCTTTGGTGGAAGATTCTACAATGCGGCGCCTGCCAGGAATTATTTTGCCCGTTTGGGGATTTATTTGTGAGGGATTGGGGAATAATAGCTGGTATAAGATTTGCGGGAGGGAGGATGGAATTATTTCCCCGCCCGGCTGAAGTTGAAAAATACAAAGAGGGGCAGGCAGCTATCCGGATAAGCAGTCATGGGATTAACCTCGCCCCGCACTCCGCGGGGTTTTTTTTATGTCAAAATGTTTCGGTTGCTGAAAAAATTTCAGCCGGTTCGTTAAAAATTTAACAGACAACTTGATTTTTTGACAGGAAATGTGCTGTGGAACGGGTTTTGTTTTTTCTGTCTGTGATTGTTAAACCTTTAAATTTTAAATGTTATGTCGCTTGTAAAAACCAAAAATGGCAATGGATCAGGCAGCATGATGCCCGCCATTGACCGCCCACTGGGCTTTCCATCGTTCTTTTCAGACACGCTGGAACGTCTATGGTCTGATGAAACACTTAACTGGATGCCTGCCGTGAACATCAGGGAGCGTGCCGAGGATTTTGTAATAGATCTCGCGGTGCCGGGTATGGACAAAAAAGATTTTTCGGTAGAAGTTGACAACGGCGTGCTTACCGTTAGTGGCGAAAGAAAAGACGAAACGGAGGATCAGAACGACAAACACACCCGCCGTGAGTTTTACTATGGTTCCTTCCGCCGCACATTTAGTCTGCCCGACAGCGCCGACGCAGAAAAGGTGAACGCCTCGTACAAAGACGGCATTCTTACCCTCAGGGTGTCAAAACGCGAGGAGTCGAAACTAAAACCAAAACGCAGGGTTGAGATAGAGTGAGGATTGGATTCTTAACAACCCCGACATCTGTCGGGGGGAACATAAGGAACATAGAAGGAACATAGGGAAGGATTTCTCTGTGTTCCTTTTTTTATTTGTGAGCTTACGTGCAACGTGTGTTAGCTTATGGTTTGACGGAGAAAAAATATATCTTTGAAAAAAAAGTAAGACACAGTTAATGGGAAGTTGGGATTTGCTTTCTGCCGATGCATCTGCATCTTGATCTTTGACAGACTGATAAAAACTTAGCCGTAGTACTATAACATGGCTAAGCGGTTGTGATTTGCTTTCTGCCAATGCATTGGCATCTTGATCTTTGAGAGACTGATAAAAACACTAACCAGAGGCGTAGGCATTACTGTGCGGTTGTGATTTGCTTTCAATTTCTGATCTTTGACAGACTGATAAAAACGAACCTGACCGTTGGCTCGACTGAGTTTAAGTTGTGATTTGCTTTCAATTTCTGATCTTTGACAGACTGATAAAAACTTAGCACAGTACCGGAAGAACCTGGGCATGGTTGTGATT
>JAEZDS010000008.1 GCA_023433205.1 Bacteroidota bacterium | reverse complement strand
GCAGTTCGGTTACACTCACCGCGGCCGGAGCCTCAACTTACTCATGGCTGCCCGGGAATCTCGCTGGCCAGGCGGTTGTTGTCAGCCCTGCATCCACTACCATCTATACCGTTCAGGGTTTCAGCGCCAATGGCTGTGCGGGAACCCAAACCATCAGTGTAGGCGTTATAAACAATCCGGTTGTTTCTGCAGGGGCCTCACCTCCTGCGATTTGCAGCGGATCTTGTTCAACCTTAACGGCTAGCGGTGCCTCTAATTATACCTGGTCAACCGGAAACAATGGCAGTTCTATTCTGGTTTGTCCGCCAACAAGCAGTGTTTACATGGTTACCGGCAACACTGCGGGCTGCAGCAGTTCAGCCACTGTAGCGGTAACCGTTAATGCGGGACCATCAGTAAGCATTACTGCAAACCCTGCGGCCATCTGCCCGGGTGGCACAGCAACACTTAGTGCGGGTGGCGCCACCAGCTACAGCTGGTTACCGGGAGGCTCCACTGCTTCACAGATCACTGTAAGTCCTCTCACAACTTCTGTATATACTGTTCAGGGATTCAGCAGTTTTGGCTGTCAGAGTACGGCAACTATACAGCTGGTGGTAAATCCTAATCCAACTATCAGCACAGCAGGATCGGCCAATACAGTTTGTGCAGGTCAGCCTGCACAGCTTTCAGCCAGCGGAGCAAACACCTACACCTGGCAACCCGGCTCATTATCGGGCAATCCAGTAACTGTATCACCTTTGGCAACTACAGTTTATACAGTGACCGGCAGTCTGGGCAGCTGTACAGCTTCTGCCACTCATACACTTGCAGTAACTCCTCTTCCTATTATTACGGCACAGGCTAATCCTGCCTCCATTTGTAGTGGATCATCAACTACACTCACTGCCAGCGGCGCCACAGGTTACACCTGGAACCCCGGTCCGCTTACCGGTGCTACTGTTGTAGTAAATCCGTCAGCAAATACACCTTATATAGTTTCAGGCTTAAGCAGCCAGGGATGTATTGGAACACAAACAGTAAACGTGTCGGTTAATCCTATTCCGGTTATTTCGGCAAGCGTCAGCTCAGGTTCTATCTGTAGCGGAAGCAGCGCAACACTTACAGTTTCCGGCGCTCTCAGTTACACCTGGTTACCTGGCGGCACAAACGGGTCTGTAACGGTTGTTTCTCCTGGCAGCACCACAACATACACCGCGATTGGCTCTAATGGTTTCGGATGTACCAGCACAACTACCATTACATTGAACGTTGTTCCTACGCCGACTGTCAACGCCAGCACCTCCAATGCATCGGTGTGCCAGGGCTTCACAACAACTCTCTCTGCCAGCGGAGCGAACAATTATACTTGGATGCCGCAGAGCAGCAGTCAGAATCCAAACACTGTCACAGTAACTGCCACCACTGTGTACACAGTAACCGGCGAAAGTAATGGCTGTACGGCAACTGCAACGGTAGTGGTGAACGCCCTGCCGCTTCCAGTCATCACAGCGGCGGCCTCTCCCACCTCAGTGTGCCAGGGCATGTCAACCACGCTCACGGCAAATGGCGCAGTTAACTACACCTGGATGCCTTTAATGATCAGCGGATCTACTGTCACTGACACACCTTTATCTACAACAGATTATACCGTGGCTGGTTTTGGAAGCAATGGGTGCCCGAATTTTACTACAGTAAATGTTCCCGTTCTCACTGTTCCGAACCTCACATTGTCTGCCTCCTCGCCTTCTGTTTGTCTGGGAAGCAGCGGCACGCTGACAGCTTCAGGTGCTCTGAATTATACCTGGCAGCCCGGCAACCTTTCCGGCCAGAGCGTAACTGTAAGTCCGGCGGTGGCCACTACTTACACGGTAACCGGAGACAATGGAGCCTGCAGTAATACGGCTGCAATTTCAATGGGTGTAAATCCCCTTCCAGTTATCAGTGCAGCGATTTCACCAACATCAGTCTGCGAAGGACTTCCTGTAAATCTTTCAGCAACGGGCGGCATTAATTATACCTGGATGCCCATCTCAGTTTCGGGCGCAACGGTGACAGATACACCTACCATTACTTTAACTTATACGGTTACAGGAGACGATGCCAATGGCTGTACGAACACAGCTATGGTAAGTGTGAGCGTGAATCCAAATCCGGTGATCCTTGCAGCTGCAACTCCCTCTGCAATGTGTGAAGGCAGTCTGGTTACTGCCACACTTTCAGTGAGCGGCGCGAACTCCTTTACCTGGTTGCCTTCTGGTGCAAATACCCCTACCATCACGGAATCACCTTCGGTTACCACTATATACACCGTGCAGGGCACCGACGCGATTGGCTGCATTGGTACAGGAACCGTTCAGGTGGGAGTGTTCACAATACCAACCATAGCTGTAACGCCGGCTACTTCAAGCATTTGCGCCGGTAGCACTGCTACGCTAACTGCAAGCGGCGCCAGCAATTATACCTGGCTTCCGGGTGGCGGAACCTCAAGTACTGAAATTGTGAGCCCGGGTTCAACGGTCACATATACCATTATCGGCGACAACGGTGGCATCTGCCTTGACACAACTACAGCAGACGTAGTCGTGTTTCCGGTGCCATCAAATATTACAGCCACAGTGAGCGGAACAATCACCTGCGCGAGCCCTTCAGTGAATCTTTCGGCCAGTTCAACCGATACAAATGTTTCTTACAGCTGGCAGGGCCCCGGTGGATTTAGTTCCTCCCTCCAGAATCCGCAGGGAATTACCGGCTGGGGCACTTATACTGTATTGGTAACCGACACGATAACAGGTTGTGCCGGCTCGGCCACTGTAGACGTTGCAACCGACAATTCAATTCCAGTGGCCACCGCGTCAGCTGGCGGCAGTATAACCTGTGCAACTTCAACAGTTGAACTGATTGCCACGCACTCTACCACCAATGCGGGTTACAGCTGGACAGGCCCATCGGGCGCTGCAGGCAACACGCAAAGTGTGGTGGTTTCAGAAGCGGGAACCTATACTGTTGTGGTTACCGATCTCAGCAGTAGTTGCACCGGCAGCGCCATTGTTACTGTTGGCAGTCACACTGAGGTGGCAGTAACAGCAACAATTACTGCGGCAACCTGTTCTGCAGGTGTGAGTTTGAACGACGGCACTATAATGGTATCTGATTTTGGTGCGCTTGACAAGTTCGATCTTGTTGCCGGAACCTCTTATACCGGCAGTCTCACCTACAGCACTGCCATCACAATCCCTTCATCAGGAATAATTACCAGTAACCTGGCCAATCCTGTCAACGCAGTAAATTATACACTGCGGATCTTCGATTCGCTAGGTTGTGTCAAGGATGTGGTTCTTACGCTGGAAGCAAAAGACTGCACCCTGCGGCCACTGGGTGTTGCGAAGGCAGTTAGCACTGCCACCACCAACAGCGACGGCAGCTACGATCTGCAATACACTATAGTTGTAAAGAATTACGACACCGCGGCAGTAAATCAGGTTGTGGTTACCGAAAACCTTGCTGCCACCTTGCCGGCCCCGGTTAACTTCAGTATTGTGGGAATGCAGGTAAATAGCGCAGGTGGTCTATCTTATAATACCGCATACAACGGCATCAGCGAAACCTCGCTAACCTCAACGGTCAGCAGCATAAGCGCGGGCAGTTCAGACACCATCAGGTTCACTGTACGTGTAGTGCCAAATGGCTTCTTCGGACCGTTCAGTAATTCGGTAACTGTAAGCGGTTTAAGTGCTGAAGGCGTTACAATCAATGATCTATCTACCAACGGACTGGAGCCTGACCCGGATGGCGACAACAACCCCGGGAACAACAGTGACCCGACCATAATTTCGCTGACCCCCAAGTTGTTTTTTGGTCTTACTAAAAAAGGAGAATACCAGTTGATGGATAACAAGACATATGATGTTTCGTACACGGTAACCATTCACAACCTTGGCAACGACACATTGCGAAACGTTTCGGTAACAGATAGTCTCTTCGACAATACCATTAAATCGCCGGCTGCCTATTCTATTAAGAGCGGACCAACAACTACGGGGCATCTGGCTGCCAACAGTAACTTTGATGGCCGGTTCGACATTGATCTGCTTAACGTTTCTCAAAGCAGGATTGCACCCGGTGAGATTAGCCAGGTAAGTTTTGTAGTGAATGTTGTACCAGACACTGTGACCGTTCTGATCAACAGCGCTTACGGAGAGGCGACAAATCTTACCAGCAGCGTAAACGTAGCTGACGTGAGCAACAGTGGTGATGACCCTGACTCGAATAACAACGGCATCTGGAATGAGGCCGACGACAATGTGCCTACTGTACTGGTGCTCCCTCCGCTTATCACACACACGCTCTTTATTCCTGAAGGATTTTCTCCTGACGGAGACGGCATCAATGATTTCTTTGTTATTAAAGGTCTGCCAGATGGCGGTGAGAACAGTCTTACCGTATTTAACCGATGGGGCAACAAGGTTTATGTGGATGGAAATTATAAGAATACATGGAGCGGTCACTCGAACGTTTCAGGCACCTTTGGAAGCAACAGACTGCCACCAGGTACCTATTACTATATTCTTGAAATAAAAGGAAGCGGTCAGAAAGCGATCACAGGTTTTGTGGTGTTGCAGTACTAATCTGAAATAAAGGAAGTAATGAAAAAGATAATAAATAGAGGAAGAGCTGTCATAACACTGTTTGCTCTGCTGTTAAGCGCAAAGATGCATTCGCAATTCGATGCAATGTTCACACAATACATGTTCAATGAAACTTTCATCAATCCTGCCTATGCGGGCAGCAAAGAAGCCATGAGCGCAACGCTGCTGCACCGCCAGCAGTGGGTGAACTTTCCGGGACGACCCATTACCACCTCCTTTTCAGTACATGGTCCGCTGCTCGATAACAAAATGGGGCTGGGACTTAGTGTGCTGAGTGAAAAGATAGGCCCGCTTAACCGTAACCTGGTGTATGGCAATTATGCATACCGTTTAAAAGTACATGAAGAAGGCACGCTTGCATTCGGTCTGATGGGAGGACTTGACAACCAGATACATCGTTTTTCTGAATTAAAGGTCTCTGACGATCCCGGCGCGATAAACGATCCTCACTTTCAGCAGAACACCCCCAATGTGGTAGCTGCCAACTTTGGCACCGGGATCTATTACAATACCAAAACTTTCTACGCCGGCTTATCGGTTCCGCGTTTGCTCGATAATGATGTGAAGTTTAACTATAACGGAACCAAAACAGTAAAAGTAACAAGTATGAAGGCCTCACGGTTTACCTATTACCTCACGCTGGGCAATGTATTTACGGTGAATGAAGAACTAAAACTCCGCGGAACCGCCATGGTAAAAGCTGTGCGCGGGGCGCCGGCACAGGCCGACCTGAGCGCTGTGGCCATAATAAACGACATGATCTGGACAGGTTTATCGTATCGTACCAACTCGTCACTTGCACTGATTCTGGGCATGCAGGTAAATAAGCAGTTTTTTGCCTGTTACTCGTACGATTATGGACTGAATAAGATACAACGTTACTCACAGGGCACCCACGAAATTGTACTGAACTACCTCTTCTCCTACAAAGGGCGTCAAATAATCACACCACGTTACTTCTAAAAAAAGTTCTATGAACACCAGAAAACTATTTCTTGCCATCGCTTTGAATGCGGGGCTTTTCTGTGCAGCTCAGACTGAGCCGGCAGACAGCACCCTTACAACAGAAACTGCGGAACAGGAGTACAGTTTGCTGCCTTCCGACAGCACCAGCCAGGGCAACCTGGAAAACACGGATCCTGAAGAGAACGATATTCCAAATACCGAACAAGGCAATGAATATTTTACCGACAGCATCTCAACAGCGGCGCCTGAAGAGTATGACAACGAAGACCTGTTGCTGGCAAGCGCCTCGACCCCGAAAAAAGAAAATGTAAGCTCGCAGGCCCGTGCCCTGCAAACTGCAAACACGCTTTATTCTCTCAAAGCGTATGCCGAAGCAATTCCCTATTACGAAAGGGCAAGGCATATTGACAGTGTGAACGACAAGCTGGTGCTGATGAAACTTGGAGATTGTTACAGGCTTACCAATAACCTTACCGGCAAATTACATTGTTATGGCGAACTGGTAAGATCAGGTCACGCATTGCCTGTTCATAATCTGTATTACGGTGAGGCTTTGCTTGAATCGGGTGAGCCCGAAAAAGCGAAAGAATTCTTTGAAAAATACACAGTAGACGAAAGAGGGCAGCAGCTGGCACTTTCAGCAACCAAAGCCAGTCTGTACAGCAGAAATGCCGATGCCTACAGTATTATTCCGGTTGCCTACAATTCAATGCAGAACGACTATTGTGCCGTGCGATTTTTTGACGCCATAGTATTTACCTCGGCCCGCCAGAAAAACAAATGGATCAAAAAAGAACAGGGATGGACCGATGGTGCCTTTATGAGTTTATTCGCCACTGAAAAAGACGGGAACGGTGTGCAACTTCCAGCTCAGCCTTTTATGGGCGACCTGAATTCAAAATTTAACGATGGGCCCATTTCTTTCACCAAAGATTACAACACCGTTTATATCACCAGAAACAACAACCTGAAAACAGAAAGAGCCAAAGACGGCACTTATAAGTTAAAGCTGCTGGAAGCCCATCTTGATCAGAATGGTTTTAGCATGGTGAAATTGATGCCTTTTCACAATGTTGAGTATAACTTCGCCCATCCAAGTATTTCTGCCGATGGTAACGAGCTTTACTTTTCTTCTGATATGGAAGGCGGACAGGGCGGAATGGATATTTATGTTACGCGAAAAGATTCAGGCGGAACCTGGGGGCCTCCGGTAAATCTTGGCAATAAAGTAAATACGGCAGGCAATGAGGTTTTTCCTTTTATTGCTCCCGATAATATACTTTACTTTTCATCAAACGGCCACGATGGACTGGGAGGACTCGACATTTATGAAACAAAACGCGTGAATGGAGAAGTTACCCGGGTGTATAACATGGGTGAGCCTGTAAACAGCCGTTTTGATGATTTCGGCTATTATCTGAGTGAAGATCTCAGCACAGGATTTATTAGCAGCAACCGAAAAGCCGGGGGAATGGACGATGATATTTACGCGCTGGAGATCCTGCGAAGTGTAAAAAGGGGCAAAGATGTAACACTGATCACCAAAGACAAAGAAACCGGCTTAGCAGTTGACAGCGTAAGGCTTGTGATCAATGGCGACACGGTTTATACCAACGAAAAAGGTGAGTATCTCACTTCTGCAGAGGAGGAAATTGAATACAGGATAGAGGCCAGCAAACTGGATTATTTTGACGCCGAGGATGTTCTCTCGTCAAAACTGAATGAAGAAGAGGTTTTTTCACACGATATCATTATCGAAAAAGATCCCAAACTGTTTTTACGCGCTTTGATCACCGACGCAAAGACAGGCGAGATGCTTGAAGGCGCTACCATCCGCCTTACCGATCTGGCCACCAATACAGAAGTTGACTTGTACACTACCACTGAGTCAGGTGATTATTTTAAATTTTTATTCAGCAACCGCATAGGTGACAAACTCGCCTTTCTGGTGCGGATAGAAAAACCCGGCTATCTTGAACGCACTGCCGTTTTCACCCATGATGTTACAAAAAGCGGCGAGATAAATATGAATGACCACATCAACCTTTCATTAGGAAAAGTAGAGGTAGGGATGGACCTGGCGAAGATGATCGACATGAAACCAATTTATTTTGACCTCGGAAAATCAACCATCCGTCCTGATGCTGCAGAAGAACTTGATAAAATTGTGCAGGTGATGAACGAGCACCCAAACATGATCATTGAACTTGGCTCTCACACCGATTGCCGATCGGGCGCGGCCTCAAACCTTAAACTTTCAACTGCCCGTGCAAAATCAAGCGCTAACTATATTATTAAAAAAGGCATTAACAAGGCCAGGATCACCGCAAAAGGATATGGGGAAACCAAATTATTGAATAATTGTTTGTGTGAGGGCCCGGTTGTATCTAATTGCCCTGAAGAGGAGCATGCCAAGAACCGCCGCACAGAATTTATTATCACCAGGCTAAAATAGACACATTTATACATCGCAACAGGGGGCTGTTAAGATTGCCAAAAACATGCCGATTCTCCCGTAAATAGCAGGCTTCATCAGTTTGGGGCACTGTTATTTTGCTATTTTAGCGCTCCTTTGAAAATTATCAGGAGTATATTCACGCCAATCTGGAAGATCTGGTTCTTTCTGTGGTTCGCAGTGCCCTTTTTGCTGCTGTACCCCTTGTTTTACTGGGCCCTGAAGACCCGACGATCCGCTCTGGTATTTAAACTTAAAAGGCTGTGGGCCAGACTTATAGCTTACGGTTCATTTTTATTTCCCCGTATCAGTTATCAGAAAAAGCCCTATACCCTGCCCTCACCCTGTGTGGTGGTGGGCAATCATACATCGTACCTTGACATTGTGTTCAGCGTATTTTACATTAATCACACGGCGGTTTACATGGGCAAGTATGAGCTTCTGAAAATTCCACTCTTCGGAAACTTTTTCCGATACCTCGATATACCTGTTAACCGCAGAAGTCTTACAGACTCCCACAAAGCCTTTACTCAGGCCGGACATAAACTAGATCAGGGACTTAGCCTGGTGATCTACCCCGAAGGAACGATTAGTCCAGAAGGAAAGCTTCGAAACTTCAAGAACGGCGCCTTTAGATTGGCTGTGTCAAGACAAGTACCTATCGTCCCTATAGTAAATTTTAACAATTGGGAATTCCTACAAAATGGTGGCTTTTTTAAGAGTAAAGGGGGTGTTGGCCGGCCTCAAATACTTGTAGGTGAGCCAATTACAACCACGGGTCTGGATGAAAGCCATGTTTCAGAACTTCGGGATAAAGTACATACCTTTATTAAGGAACAACTTGAAAAACAACATGCCAAACAAAATTGATATAACCACCGTTGATGAGATCGCGCATCTTGCACGACTGGAATTTGATGAGACATCTAAAAAAGAGATCCTGAATGATATGAACAGGATGCTGGCGTTTGTTGATAAACTCAACGAGCTTGACACAAGTAATAGTGAACCGCTTATTTACATGACTGATGAAAGGAACGTGCTTCGGCCCGATGAACCAGAGCAAACCTTAAGTCAGAAGGAAGCATTAAAAAATGCGCCAAAAAAAGACAGCGACTATTTTAAAGCGCCAAAAGTGATAACACAAAACAGATAATTAATAAGTGCAGACAGAACGGGGAGACGGATAATGAAAACCAACAAACACATATATTGCCTGGAGGGGATGTGGAATGATTATAACCTCAAGGATAAATCATCAGTAACACCATTGCTGGAGTTTTTATACAAATCAAACTCCTGCCATTACATTCACCACGATTGCGCGACAAAGAACGAATTTGAGTTTTTCCTGAAAAAATGGGCGCAGAAATCAATTTCAAAAAGATTTCCCATTCTTTACCTGGCCATGCACGGCGAGCAGGAAAAGATTTTCTTAAACAGAAGAGACTACATTACGCTTGATCAGATAGCAGAGATACTGCAGGATCAGTGTTATGGAAAGGTGTTTTATTTCGGGTCATGTTCAACATTAAAAATAGATAAACGAAAGATCCAGTCATTTCTTACAAAAACCAACGCGCTTGCGGCAATTGGTTACCAGGTAGATGTTGACTGGATGCGATCTTCAGCCTGCGATCTGCTGGTTTTTGAAGCGCTGCAGGATGACATGCTGGATTCGCGGGGCATAGAAAAGATCAAAACCAAGATCTACAAAGAGTACGGCAGCTTGCCACGCCAATTAAACCTCAGAATGGTGATCAACGAAAAAGTGCATTTTCCACGAACCCGCCAGAAGGTGTTGGTGAAAAGCAGCGCAGTGAAAAAACCCCGCAAAATAAAAATGCGCTGAGTGCCACTCAGTTGTTTCCCGATCACAACAAATAGATCAGTGTTGCCTGGCTAAAAACCTGGCACTGACCTTTTTCCAAAGCTGGAAGAGTTGTTTGCGGAAGATAAATGCTATGGCCAGATAAGGAACTGCCATCAGATACAAAATTCCCTTGTTCAGATTTCTGGCCATCGAATTCGGATTATCTTTCATTGAAGCTTCGGCGGCTTCCTTGCACATTGCGCATTGCGCCTGCACATCGGTAAAAGGCCACAGCGCCAAAAACAGCACCAGAATCCAGAAAATATACAAATTCGGCCTTCTCACCAGCCTGCAAAGTTAATCAATTTAACGCAGGCTGGCCAGCATCTGCCTGTAGGTCTCTATATAATGATTGGTGACGATCAGTTTTTTGCTTGAAGCCTGAACCATCTGCTCAAAGTTGTTTTTAACCTCAGCAGTGTAAAATTTGCGTGAGGCCGAGAATTTTAATCCCTCTTCCAGATAATGTTTTGGCTCTTGCAGCAGCCTGAGACACTTGTTGATCTCTTTACTGCCAATTTCCCTGCCTTTTAAACCAGCAGCATACTCAGCGTAGTCATCCAGATACAAGGCGGCCTTGTTGAACAGCGATGCCGCCTTATTGTATATGTAACGATCGGCTCCTTCTTTATACAACCTGTTGGCAGTATCGTAGCGCTGATAGTGTAGCAGATCGGTGTATTCTCTTTCTTTTTCAGGGATAAGCAGATAGGCGCTGATAGAATCGCGAAAATTGAAATAAGGCATTGCCGAGGGAGGAGTGTCCTGGTAAAACTCCTGCTTGGTAACCGGAAATTCCAGCAACTGCCACATCATGTCCAGTGGCCAATGGGTTTTTACAAACAGGTCGGGTGAAGTAAAAAAATATTTGCCGGAAAAATCATGAACGTACTGGTTTCTTCCGTCAACGTATCCACCCGCCCAGGCAATGTCAAGCAATTTCCAGCCGCTATCGATCTTAACAACTGTCCATGTGTGGAGAATATCTTCAAGTACCTCCCCATCGGGTACCCTGGTGATGCCCGGAACGAGACTGGATCGTATGCCGCTCCTCGCACAGAAATAATTCATCAGGTTACAGAACCCTTCACAAACAGCA
Organism: Bacteroidota bacterium; assembly: GCA_023433205.1. Taxonomy (GTDB): domain Bacteria; phylum Bacteroidota; class Bacteroidia; order B-17B0; family Aurantibacillaceae; genus Aurantibacillus. The sequence continues at coordinate 34,951 of JAEZDS010000008.1, read as the reverse complement.
CGGCCACGGGCGAGCACCGTATCAACGGCCTGACTGTAGCCTCCAGGCGCAAAATTGTGCAACTGTAATGCAGAAGTAAGTTTATATTGATCAAGCAGCGATTTGTCGTATCGGATATTTAAGGCGATCCAGGTATAAAATGCCCGTACCTTTGCGGCATCATCTGTAAAACGACTGTTTACGAATTTGAGCAGACTGTCGGCGTTGTAAAGAGAATCAGCGCTGAATGTTCTGATCTCCGCGTCGATCGCAGCATACGTTGGATTGTTGGTAGTTTGTGCTGAACCGTGAAAATAAGAAGAGAACAATAAAAGGAGCAGGCCTTTCCTAATAACAGAAAAGCGCCTGCCAGACATTATTCTCCTTTAAAATCAGCCTTGCGTTTTTCAAGGAACGCATCAACACCTTCCCTGAAGTCTTTGGTGCCAAATGACTTCCCAAATTCTTCAATTTCCACCTCATAACCATTCACCTGGTTTTTGAAACCAGAGTTGATCACCTTGATGGCCGTTTTAATGGCAGTAGGACTTTTGGTAGCTATCTTCGAGGAGATCTCCAGACATTTGTCAAGCAAATTCTCCTGAGTGGTCACGTGATTTGCCAATCCCCAATGGTAGGCCTCCTGCGCATTTATCACATCGGCAGTAACTATCATTTCAAAGGCCTTGCCCTTGCCCATTAGCTGAGCAAGCCGCTGGGTGCCGCCGTAACCTGGTATCACACCCAGGCTTACTTCAGGCAATCCCATTTTAGCATTGTCACTTACCACGCGGATGTGACAACAAAGTGCCAGTTCAAGTCCGCCGCCAAGCGCGAACCCATTTACAGCAGCGATAATAGGCTTACTAAAATTCTCAATAAAATTGAAGATCTTAAAATGGCCAGTTGCGCTGAGCATTTTACCTTCTTCAACGCTGTAGTTCGCAAATTCAGCAATATCAGCGCCTGCCACAAATGCTTTTTGTCCGGCACCAGTTAAGATCACAGACCTGATCTCGTTCATGTGCTCTGCCTCAGCCAGCGTTTCATGCAATTCTTCAATCGTTTGTTTGTTAAGCGCGTTAAGTTTGTCTGGCCTGTTCACCGTAATGATCAGAACCCCGTTTCTAACTTCGCTCAGTATGTACTCACATGCTGCCACCATCTATTTACTTTTTGAATTCTCACAAATATAATCGAAAAGGCTTATTACAAATGTTATTTTGTGTAAGTGGATCTTTTTCCAATTTTACTGATTATTGTGTAATATCAAGGCTTTCCGACAATCATATAAGCCACAAATCATTAACAGGTTACAAATCTTTGTTAAGAACTTCCGCAAGAAATTTTCCCATTGAAAAACATGACTGCAGCAGATAACCCCCTGTAGGAGCGTCGTAGTCAAGCATCTCACCAATAACGTAATGGTCCGGAAGTTTTTTGAGCATAAATTTTTTGTCTATTTCTTCCAGCATTATTCCGCCAACAGTAGAGATGGCATCTTTTACGGGAGCCATTCCGGATATTCGCAGCGGCAAAGCCTTAACAGCAGCAACCAGCGTTTCGTTGTCAAGAAAGGTTTTTTTGCTTACGTAATGCTTTAGCAACTCCATTTGAAGCGCGTTCAGATTAAGTGCTTTTCTAAGTCTATCTGATTGCGACAAATGTGCGGGCGAAGCGCTGATCTTTTTCAACAGTTCTCTTTTTGTGAGAGCAGGTTTAAGATCAATCTGTATTTCAGCAGCTCCCTTACTGTTAAGTTGTGCTCTGATTAAAGGACTAAGCGGATAAATGCCACTTCCTTCAAGTCCTTCTTCGGTAATAATTACTTCCCCCATAACAGCATGTTCTGCGCAACTTATCTTTATATTTTTGAGCGGCTCGCCGGAGAATCTGGTAGCTATCGCCTCCGGCCAATGCACATGCATTGTACAATTACTTGCTTCAAAAACCCTGGTGTTTATCCCTTTTCCCTCAAAAAATCCGCGCCACTCACCTGCACTTCCTGTTACCGGCCAGCTCGCACCGCCAAGCGCAAAAACAACATGATCGCCAACAACTTCCAGCTCTTCAAAGGCGTTTTGAAACCTTAATGCCCCGTTCGGCAAAAACCCCAGCCACTGATGACGAAACTTAAATTGAATGGCTTTGGATCTTATAATTTTCAGAAAAACATTAAGAACCTCTATGGGTTTGAACTCTTTAGTTGGAAAAACCCTGCCGCTACTGCCCGTGCGGGTGGGAATGCCGGCATCGTGCAGCCAGTTTACAAGATCTGCATTATTAAAGCGCTCAAAAGCGTCTTTTATAAAGTGAGAAGGCGTGTAGCGTCTTATAAATTCCTGTGGAGGTTCAGAATGTGTGAGATTAAAACCGCCATCACCGGCCACAAGAAACTTTCTGCCCGGCGCGTTGTTTCTTTCATAAATAACCACATCAAACTTATTGGTGTCTATACACGCCGCAAACATCAGCGAAGCGGCGCCACCGCCAACAACTGCCACAGAACTTTTATTCGTATTTTTTCTTTCCTCTTTCAATTTGCCGTAAATTCCTTGTCTGCTTCACTAAATCTTGCTAAAGGCGTTTGGCCTTGCCCTATAAACTGCTAAATTTAAGGGCTTATACGATGCAACACATTAAAAATTATATAGATGGCCAGCTGGTTAGTCCTCAGTCGGGGAAACACCTCGATAATTATTGCCCTTCGACCGGAAAGGTTTACTCGCACATACCAGACAGTGATGAAAAGGATGTGGAGGCTGCCTGTGAAGCTGCAAAAAAGGCATTTCCACTGTGGAGTACTATGTCCAAAGAAAAAAGGTCGGACTACCTCTTAAAGATAGCCGCGCTCATAGAACAGAATCTTGAGAAACTCGCGCTGGCAGAAAGTATTGACAACGGCAAACCACTAAAACTTGCAAAAACGGTAGATATTCCCCGCGCCGCGGCCAACCTTCATTTTTACGGTACAGCCATTCTGCACTATGCCAGTACAGCACATGCCATGGAAAACACAGCGATCAACTACACATTGCGTGAAGCTGCAGGTATAGCCGGTTGTATCTCTCCCTGGAATCTTCCGCTTTATCTTTTTACCTGGAAGATCGCTCCGGCGCTTGCGGCAGGCTGCACTGTGGTGGCGAAACCATCGGAGGTAACACCCATGACGGCTTTTATGTTATCGGAGATCTGTATTGATGTGCAACTGCCACCAGGCGTTTTGAATATAGTGCATGGTCTTGGTCCTAAAGTGGGAAATGCTATAGTAAGCCATCCTGATTTACCGCTGATCTCCTTTACCGGCGGCACTGCTACAGGCAAACACATTGCCTCAGTGGCAGCACCAATGTTTAAAAAGTTGTCTTTAGAGCTGGGTGGAAAAAATCCAAACATCATTTTCGCCGACTGCGATTATGATAAAATGCTGAGCACAACTATCCATTCATCTTTCGCCAACCAGGGACAGATCTGTCTCTGCGGCTCACGCATTATGGTAGAACGGCCGCTTTACGAAAAGTTCAAAAAAGATTTCGTTGACCGTGTACGGCAAATGAAAGTTGGCGACCCAATGGACGAAAAAACAAAGATCGGCGCCGTTGTTTCGTTGCAACACAAAGAAAAAATTCTGAGTTATATAGAACTGGCAAAAAAAGAGGGCGGAACAATTTTGTGCGGAGGCGAAGTTATTGACCCGGGCGGAGAGTTTTCGGATGGTTATTATATTTCTCCTGCAGTAATAGAAGGGCTTGGACCAGGCTGCCGCACCAATCAGGAAGAGATCTTTGGTCCCGTTGTTACAATTACAGCCTTCGATACCGAAGAAGAAGCATTGCAGCTGGCAAATTCAACCATGTATGGGCTCGCCAGTGTGGTGTGGACCAACAATCTCACGCGGGCTCACAAAATTGCGGGAGCCATTCATGCAGGAATTGTATGGATCAACTGCTGGCTGCTGCGTGACCTGAGAACACCTTTCGGTGGCGTAAAAGCAAGCGGTGTAGGCCGTGAGGGTGGTTTTGAGGCGCTCAATTTTTTTACAGAACCAAAAAATGTGTGCGTAAAACTATGATGGTTTTACTTTTCTTTTGATCGACTACTACAAAATATTAGGTGTGCCGAGAAATGCGGGAAACAGTGAAATCAAATCGGCTTTCAGGCAGCTTGCGAAACAATACCATCCCGATAAAAACCCCAATGGCAAAGAGTTTTTTGAGCGCGTGCTAAAAGCATATGAAACCCTCAGCAACAACCAGCACAAGATCGCCTACGATTATAAACTAAAAAGTTTCGAGAACAAAGATTCAACATCCAGACAAACAGAAAGCGGCGTAAAAAACTGGCGATTTGATGAAAAGGAATTAAAACGCAGGCAGTACTACAACGAACATATCAGAAAGTACGCCAAAGAAACAGCCAGCTACAATGCAAAAGCGCGTGAGAAAAGAGCATACAATGAATACAAGTATATTTTATTCGCTACGCCGATAGCAGTCCTTCTTTTTGTGATGATCATGAAGTTGGCTTCACCAACAATACAACGTCATAAAAACAGCGGCGAGGTGCGCAGCAGCAGCGTTTCTGAACTTCGTCCTGGTGATTCACCTTATAATTTTGTTTTTGGAAGTCCGCATTTCGACACGGTACACAATAAAAAACTGGTCATAAAAAACATGACGGGTCTTGACGCCATTATCTGTATTTTCAGTAACAATGATTTTATCCGCAGCTTTTTTATACAGGGAGGATTTTCTGCCGAAGTGGCACAGTTGCCAAAAACCGCCCTTGATATAAGATATTGTTGCGGTCAGGATTTTAATTACAGGCTTAAACTTAAGGAAGTAAATATTATGGGAGGATTTACACGAAAGGCCGCGTATTATAAAAGTCTGTCCTCCTTACTGGCCGGCGACAATGCCGAGTTGAGCCTGTTACCGGGCATCAACGAGAACTTTGTAAAAACCGGCCCCAAAGAATTTTTTAAAACGCCTCAATGATCAGAAAAATAGAACACATAGGTATTGCCGTAAAGGACCTGAAAAAAAGCAACAGCTTATTTGAAAAGTTGTTTGGCAGTTCAGCCTACAAACTTGAAAAGGTAGAGAGTGAACATGTAAGCACCTCTTTTTTTATGCTGGGCGAAACCAAGATAGAATTGCTGGAGGCCTCTGATGAAAAGAGTGCCATCGCAAAATTTATCGAAAAAAAAGGAGAGGGTATACATCACATTGCTTACGATGTTGATGATATCAGGGCGGAGATGGCCCGTTTAAAAAAAGAAGGATTTGACTTGCTGAATGAGGAGCCAAAGGAGGGTGCCGACAATAAACTGATCTGTTTTCTGCATCCTAAAAGCACCAATGGAGTTTTAGTTGAACTATGCCAGGAGAAAATAGGGTCTGCTGAAAAACACTCACCAATTGAAGCACGATGAATATAACAAATATTTTAAATTGGGTTCATAACCCCTTGATCATCTATTAAAAACACTTACATCCTTAATCAAAAGAGAATAATTTATTCGTTAGCCCATAGCACATCATCTGCTTCGTTGGCTTCGGCTCGCAGTATTAAGTATACAGCTTCGCCTCGCCTCCTCGCACCTGATGCACTCTGGACTTTTTAAGCAGACCCTAACACACAATGAACGAAATAACCATACACATCCAGAATTCCGACCAGAGCGTGAACACTTTGGTTGCACCAACAGATATGGGACTAAGTCTCATGGAATTTTTAAAAGGCAACGATTACGATATTCCTGCAACCTGCGGCGGAATGGCCCTTTGCGCCACCTGTCATGTGCAGGTTTTGGAAGGTTATGAAAATTTACCGGAGATTGGTGATGAAGAATACGCCATGCTTGATACATTGCCCAACATTACGGAGACTTCAAGGTTATCGTGCCAGCTCAGGATACAGGATCAGCTGAATAATGTAAAAGTAAAGGTGATCGGCGACGGACTCTGAACTGGCCCTAACCCTTTCGAAACAAAGGAGATTTGGTAATTTCTATGCGGTTTCTGTCTAAGAAATGCGACCGGCTCTTAGAGGGCAGAAACCACACAAAGGCGCAACGCATTAAAAATAATGGTTAAGGCGCAGGGGAAATTGAGCTTCGCTCAATTATGAAAGGCGCAAAAACTAGTACCCTTTGCGTCTTAACAATTTGCGCGTAGAAGAAGCTGTTAAAAGTGGGAGCTTTCAAAAGTACACTGCGGTTAAATCCGAATTGGTGAAAGCCACGACATCATTAAACCCCCCGTCTTTGATTTGAATTATTGCGCACAGCAATAAATGCAGGGCAAAAGTAATTCTTCAAATCAAACTTGTTGGCAGGGGGCGACGGCCTTCGGGACCAGGCACAAGGAACATAATTACAAAATTGCCGGTCATGGCATCTATTTTATTATTGTGCGGCAGAACAAAGTGATGATCGTCGCGCAAGGTGTGAAGTAATTGCCGGAGTTCCTGAAGATTCTCTCCGTAAAAAGAATAAAAGGCACGGCCCTGAAGTTCATCCATAAACAGGCGCGGATCAGGCGCGATCCTGAATCGCCAGCGGTCTCTTTCAATGCCCATCTCCTGAGCGCTGGAGTTTACAAGATTCAAAACGTGCTGCAGCAGCTTACTCATTTGTTACCGGCTGACGTTAAACAATACAGTAACGGATCAGATAAGAGAAAATGCTGCGCAGGAACAATATGTTGCCCTATTACCTTTTTATGTTGGCAGGTAATCAAAATGTTTTTTTTGTGTTGTTCTTTTTGGGCATCTGGTTTTTTGCCGCGATAGCTTTGCCAAGGTACAAAAAGCAAACAAATTTTATACTTCCGCCAAAGAAATTACTAACAGGTTACGGAACGGACTGTTCAGATCCGTTTTTGGACTCAAAATGCGGTTTTTCCGGGCTTCTATAGAGGTTTTAGCTGACTTTGCAATAAAAAAGGCCCAGCCCAGTGGATAAATATAGCCCCTCACGCACCTCTCTCAGGCACCCTGCAAATGCTCAAAAAGCTTGTGTTTTAATACAAATAACACCAGGCCGGTCTTGGATTTGATGCCGAATTTTTCAAAAATGCCTTCCCTGTAACCATCCACTGTGCGGTGCTGCACCGACATCAAATCAGCAATCTGCTCGTAGGTATATTCTTTTTCATGACATACCAGCTTCAGGAATTCCCGCTCGCGGGGTGTAAGTTGTGCAAGAATTTTTTGTTGTTCGGTCTTTGGCTGATCAGGAGTAGTGTTTTTCAAAGACAGCGTGAGAAACTCATTGTGGTAATAACCACAACGGAAGATCTCTTCGATGGCAGCTTTCAGAGTTGCCGAGCTGCAGGCTTTTGGCAGGTAACCGCGTACACCGTTCCTGAAAAGTTTTACAATGATATTTTCATCGCGGTTGAGCGTTAACACCAGGATCGGCAGGGAAATTTTACGCAGGTTAAGTTCTTCAACCACCTGGTCGCCATTTATTCCCGGCAAACTTAGGTCGAGCAGCAGCAGATCAGGGGTCTGTTTAAGTGGCAGGGCCTGCAAAAAACTTTCACCATCATCGAATTCGTCGGCCACATGAAAGGGACCAAGTTTTTCTATAAGGATCTTTAAACCATTTCTCACAACCACATGGTCATCGACAAGTACGATACGCTTTTTTTTCTCCATACCTGGTGAAGGTCAGGCCAAGTTGGACTTTTTTTTGATCAAAAACAAGCTTCCGCGTCCTTCGGCACTTTCCATCTGCAGGTTGAGCGCGGCCAGCTCGGCGCGTTTGATCAGATTGCGTAACCCAGAAGCACGGTCGCTGCGCAAGACAGCATCCAGATCAAAACCTTTGCCATCATCTTTTACCTGAAGGCTGAAGTTATTGCCGTGATTCACAATATGGATCTGCACATTTTTCGCCCTTGAATGTTTTAACGCGTTCTGCATGATCTCCTGAAAGATCCTGAACACCATCAGCTCCTGATTTTTTTCGAGATTGGAATTGCCTGTAGCCGGCTCATAAAACACCTCGAAACGTTTAAGTAAAACAATTCTTTTAACCTCAAGCTGAATGGCTGCCAGCAAACCTATATGTCCAAGATAGTCGTTATTGAGTGTGCGGCTTAACATGCGCAGCTGCTGGCCAATATCAACTATTGAGCTTTCGGCCGGCTTAAAACTGTCGGCCAGTTCCGGATGGTCGAGTTTCTGATTTTCGATCTGTATATGAAGACCTGTAAGCAGCTGTCCGATATTATCATGCAGCTCCTGCGCAAACTGGCTCATTACCGATTCGGTGACCTCCGTTTCAACCGCCCGCAGTTCCTTCTCAAAAGCCAGCCTGGCCTCTGCCAGTTCAATACGCTGTTTTATTTTCTGCCGTCCGCTGATAAAAAATGCCAGAGTTATGCCGGCAATCAGCAACAGAATGAGAAGTGTACTGGCTATAATGGCCAGCAGAAGATCATTATCGATTTCGCCGTTAAGCCCGCCCATAATTTTTTGTGAGCCGGCCCTGACCTGCAAAAACAAATGCGATGGCTATCAGAAGGTAACGAAGGCTGGCAAGCAATACAATAATATACTGGAAGAGTGTTCTGTTAAGTACCGGATCAACCCGCTGAACTTTAAACATGAGACTGAGATAGGGAACACTGCACGCGTAGTACAAAACCATGCCAAGCGCAAGCAGATTTACCGACCATTTATTGTAATCAGTCACCCTCAGGTGCAGACCTTTCCAAAGCACAAGCAGATAAACCACCGTGAGCAGCAAACCCTGGGTTATTGCGGCGTGGTAATAAAATCCGCCGGTAAACAAATGATCATACACGTAAACAGCAAAAAAAAGCAGCCACGCGAACACAAACCAGCGAGGCCTGATATCGGTTTTTAGCACCAATGCCCCGGCCCAGGTAAGGAGGGCGGTTTCCATTATAATTAGAACATTAAATGCCATTACATTATATACAGGCACAGTTATTGCAAAAATATCTGTAACCAGGTACAACAATACCTGCCAGAGCACCAACCGGTGGAACGAACGCAGGTTCCGGTAAAGCACCAGTCCTATACCTGCCGCAAGCAGGGTTGTTGACAGATCTATGATGAGCTTTTTGATGTCCGGCATCCTGAAGCCAAGATGCTAAATATAAATGGGAATCTGCCAAAACCAAAACAAACAAATAACTCTGACAACTAATAAGTCATTCTGAAATTCAGCGTTACACAATTTGGCGGACAGAGATGTGCCAGGTTTGCGAACCTGTGCGTAAAAGCCCCCAGCATTTTTTGCGGCCCCGTAAGGTCTGAAGCACCCATTAATAAGGTATGGTAATGTAAGGAGTCACCGGCGCTGACGACTTTTTTTGTCAGTGCATTCCACACAACTACTTTATCCTGGCTGTTGTCATCTATAAGTTTGCCAATTTCCTGGAAAGAAAAAATAATAGAAACAACATTGGTATCCTGCACAAAGGAGCGGAAAGCCGTACCGGTCCTGTGCTTCATTCTGCTAGCCTCCCTGTAACGCTGGGCGGCCACCAGGTTTGCACCTGAGCTGAAACCACCCGGGTCGTAAGTGTAGTATTGCGGGCTGCTTCCCTCTTGTACCGAAAATGTGGCGGTGTTGCCACTTAGCTGAGTTAAACAAAGCGACACAGGCTGATACACAAGTTCCACTTTCTTAAGATCAGGGGTAAGGCCAAATATAATTTTGAGTGCTGCCACCGAAGCGGTGCAATTCTGAGCGGAGGCTATGTCTTCAGCCCTTTCCCTTAGCAGGCAAAAATGATCATTCTCAATAATGTTAACAGACCTTGAACTGATGGCTCCCGCGCTTGTCCGCACATTCGCAGCAAACTCGCTGATCTCGAAATTACCCGTGTCTTCATCCATTTCATGCGGGGTAAGATCAATAGCTGGTTCAGAAGAGGCCGGGTACATGCAGTTTGCCATGGCCATTTCGGTGATCTCCGGCGTAGCGCCATTATCCGGTTCACGCTGCTGCGAACAGGCAGCAACCAATAAAAGCAGTGTGCCCGCTGCTAAAAATGGTCTGTGTACAAAACATCGTTTTTTCATGTGTGGGTTTTGCGACAAAAATGGTATAAATTCTGACAAACCACCCCGGGATTAATCCCGTAGACCTTCTGCACAAAGTCCCGTTGCAGGAAAACTATGAACACCCCACATTTGGACCTGCAGTACGTATGCGACCCATAAAAAAGAACAGCTATAATGACGCAGTGGCAGCCCTGAAAGCTGCCCTGCGCATTATTGAAAAAATGAGTTCCCAGAAAGCTGAAGCAGGCGCCTGCCTGTGGATCTGCCCAGACGGTGAAAAGATTTGTATAAAAATGACTCCCGAACAGTGTGAAAAAATTCCAGGTGCAATTTATGTAGGGGGGCCATGTAAAGAAGCAATTCCCAAGGTCAAGATGGCAAAAGAATAACAGGGCTTAGTTAATTGCCAATCACTTTCACTAATCAAAGTCCTTTTTGCGGTTCCAGACCGTACTGCTGAAATTTCCTGAAAAAGCAAAGGTGATGTAAGTGGTAATGCCAGCGTTAAAGATCAGCAGATGCATAAAGGCCGCTGCGCGATAGCCGCACCAGTATGTGGCTTTGGCGTCGAGTGTAATTAGTTTTGTAGGAAGTACAAGAGTTACAAGCAGGGTAAAACAAATGATGGTAAGAAGCAGGTTCTCAAAATTGCGCATAGGCCAATAAAGCAACTTCCTGAAAAAAGGAAGCTTCTTTCCCCAGAGTGATACAAGATAAAAGTTATCGTGATTTGTTTTTGTAAACAAGATGGCCGGAGCTGAGGGGTCGTTCTTCTTAAAAGCCTGAGGATACGAAAGCACATAAAAATGTTTGAGTTCTGTTTTATGGTGCCTGTTAAGTTCTGCTACTCTCAGATCTGCTTCATGTGGTAGCGGTGCCTGGTACTTGTTGCGCTCCAGCAACTTAAGTCTGTATCTTGTGGCAATTGTCTTAATCTCTGCAGCCGTGAAGATCTCGGCGCTGTCAATGGTATCTTCGTTAAGTGTCTCAAATCTTTTACTGTAGTGACCCAGGTACTCCAGGACTTTCTGTTTTGAAAAAAGGTCGTCGTGCAGGATCTTTTTTGCGGCGGCAACCAGCTCCTCTTCCCTGTTCCGCTCTTTCGCGCGAACGCTGCGTAACTTGCTGCTGATATCAACGGTCTCAAACATCAATATAAAATTAAACAATCTCCAGGCAAGAGTAAAGGCCCGGCCTCTTAAACTGCGCTAAAATTTTCTCCGGCCGGGGGTAATGGCCGGCGATTAAACTGGGGGAATATCTGAGCAAAGGCCAGCACCCATATACAGTATTCTATCACATTGGTAATAAAACTGCCGGTGAACTGATAAATAAAGATGAAAATAAAGAGCGCAAGTCTATAGTGGTTGTTATATACCCTGGTTTTCACAAAAAGCCAGCCCTCAAGCGTAAGTCTCAGCACTACACCACTCATGCCAAATATGCCCAGCGTTTCACCCATCGCATTTGGAATGTCGTACCGTGGGAGATCACCCCAGTAGTTGTAAAACTTCTTAACTACGTCAACTATTACAATCTTTACCTGGCCCATTCCCACCCCGAAAAGTATATTCTTATCAGCGGCCAGGCGCCAGGCCACTTCAAAAGATTCAATGGTGCGCCCTCTTGCAGAAGTATCGGCTCCTGCCCAAATATTGCTGAGGCGAATAAACAGTGGATTTTCGGGCCACCACAGGAGCAGAATTACAAAAGTCAATAACATGGCCCCCAGCACAGAAGTGGTGATCACAAACGGTTTGCGGTATCTGAACAAACTTCTGATATTAACCGATGCCATGATGAGGGCGGTAATAAACATAGCCCCCAGCACGCCAAACGATAATGAAAGCAGCAGTGGAGCTAATGTCATAACCAGGGTTGCCCACCTGTAACGGGTAAACTGACCCAAAACAAATTTTAATACGTAGTAAAATACAAGGGGCGCGATCAACAGCGAGTAATAAGAGGCTTCGTAAGTAAACATGGCCAGGCGCGGAAAATTCTCAAGGCCTTTCGTGAGCTTGTTGATGTACCAGAACCATTGCCGGTACTCAGGGGGGGCGAACAAAAAAGGCAAAGCGATAAGGGTCATAAAAAAGTTAAAGACCAGCATCTGCCTGAACAACCTTGAAAGCTTCTCATAACCATTTACAAAATGCCAGAGAGAGACTGTGAAAAAAAATACGAGCGTCAGCAAAATATTAGAGACCAGAAAACTCCGAAGGTGAACACCATACCAGAGATGCAGGACAGCATAAGTTAAAATAAAAACAGCAAAAGGTCTGATAAAAGTTTGTTGGCGGCGTTGCCACACTTTAAGGTACAACCAGGGAGCAAGTATGGTAGTAAAAAGCAGACCTTTGGGCAAAAAGAGTCCATTAAAAAAAAAGTAAAGATAGCCCAGCAGACTATACTTACTTACTTTCCATTCTCGCGAAGAGACTTCTGAATACGAGGAAATTCTGTGAATATGTTCTGGCGGGGTCAAAATAAATGAGTTTGCAACTTAAAACTAAACATATTGCGAGAGATAGCTGGTAAAAAAAATTGTCGGAAAGCAGGAGGCCTGTTAAAAAACAGACCGGCAGCAAGATCTGCAAAAAAGCAACAGGACCCGTTTCAGGAATAATTCTTTTGTGAAAGAAAAAATACTGAAAAGGTAAATTCAGAAAAGTGGAAAAGATCAGTCCATATAAAATGCCCTGGATGCCAAAAACAGCATGACCGCCTAACATACAGAGCAGATGTGTACTCCTGATAGTGATCTCAAAAAGGCTGTTCAGTTTTACCATTCTGCTGCCATTTATAATATGGTGCGGCACAATAATAAGCAGCATACCTGCCTGAAAAACCAGGTATAGTTTTATAAACACTATACTATTGCCAAAAACTTCCGGTCCGAGCCAGAGCCTGAAAATTGTATCGCCGAATAACAGCAGCAGCGCGATGATACTCCAGCCAGGCAGCGCAATAAAACTTCTCGCAACATAATAAAGCGGACCTATGCCATCATTAGCTGCCAGTCTGTAGGAAACCCTGGGAAAAATAAAACTGCCGAAAGCCACAAAAAAATTGTTGATCTGTGTGCCAATAAGAGAGGCTATACTATAATAGCCAAGCGTTTTTACATCGGTAAACCAGGCAACCACCAGTTTATCTGCCAGAAAACCAAGTAATCCAATCACCGACTGCAGCCAGTACCAGATATTATAGGAGGAGTATACCGAAGCAAACCGAAGATTTTTAAACGAAGGGTAATTGATGAGAGGCTGAAAACGCTGCAGCGTTAAGAGTTGCACAAGTATATTTAATACATTAATTACTACAGTGCTAAGTAGTATAGCAGCAAGTCCATGACCTGCCAGCACCAGGGCAATGTTAACCAGCATTACCGAGTTTTTTGAAAGTAACGTAAGCCGCGAGCTTCTGTCAAATCTTTCGAATGCTTTAAAAACAGAAAGTACGGTTAATTCAATAAATTTTAATCCTGCCGAAATGCAGGCCAGGAGTAATATTTGTTGTGCAAGCACTGTTTGACTTCCCTGATAAAATAAACGAATAAAACCGGTGGTGGATAACACAAGTCCCACCAAACAAGCCAGCAAAAAAAGCAACACCGAAAGCGTAAAGTTATGGTTGAAGACCATCCTGATGCCCTTCTGATCATTTGCGGCCCGAAATGCAGAGATCATTCTGATGTTGGTATCTCCCATGCCAACATTAAACACATTCATCCCCAGACTGATCGTAGAAACCAGCATCCACAAACCATAATGTTCGATTCCAAGTTTGTGAATAAAGACTGGCGTCGCGGCGATCATCAGCAGCGGGTAAAGGACCAGTTCAAGGAAGGTCCAGCCTGAATTTTTTACCAGTTGCCGGGGGCTAAGTGACATAAAAGCGAATTTAGACCATTTTAGCACATCTTCAGGAAGAATCGTTTATTGTACCAGGCAGAAACAATTTCATTTTTTTATACATTAGCAGAATATGCAGGATGCCAACACACACCGCGTCCCAGAAGATGAGATAGATTTCAGCAGGATTGCGCACAAAATCGCAAGGGCAGTGTCTTATCCTTTCAGACTATTCAACCGGAATAAATTAACCACTCTGCTTTTTCTCCTCACTGCAGTTGTACTTGCCGTTACCGGAAAATATGTGCTGGCAAAAGAATACCGCTCAACCTTCATCATCCGACCACTTGACAGGAACGAACGTTTTCACCTGAAAATGCTCGGTGATATTGAAAGGCTGTTAAAGATGAGTGATGCCGCTTCAGTAGGAAGGTTGCTGAATCTGACACCTGAACAATTGAAGCACCTCACAGGTATAAAATCGCATAATCCGTTTCTCAGCAACCGCAGCGACTCTATTAACTATACCGAGGTACGAATCAGCAGCTCTGATCCGCGTTATTTGCCTGCGCTACAAAAGGGAATACTCTACTACCTTGAAAACAACCCATACTTCGCCAAAATCAGGAGGCTTCAGGAGGCACAGCGTAAAGAACAAATGGCAATGGTGGAAAGGGACCTGCTGATGCTTGACAGCTTGAAAACACTGCAGTTGCGCCAACAACAGCTACAGGCCGGCAACAGAATCATCCTGGCAGAAGATCTGTTTGATCCCTCCAGACTATACACGGCAGCTAATGAACGCATGACAAAAAAAATGGCGCTGATGGCCCAGGAAACATTTCTTGATAACTTTCAGCTGGTAAAAGGGATCACCCCGGCAAAACATCACTCATTTCCTCCGAGGATCCTGGTAATGTGTTTGTATTTTGTTCCCGTTGCTCTGATTTTCTGTTTCATCTTTCTCGCAATCAAAGAGAATATCAGCACAAAAAAAAACTGAACCAGGCAGACTATGGGAAAAACTGAAACATTGATAATACTGAGTCCCGGTTTTCCAGAATCGGAGTCCGACTCTACCTGTCTGCCGCATATTCAGCAGTTCTGCCGCCTGCTTGCAGAAGAGTATCCTCATGTTCAAATCGTGGTAATTGCATTTCAGTATCCTTTTAGAAAAAGAAGCTCTACCTGGCATTCTATTAAAGTACATGCTATTGGAGGAAGGAACAGGAAAAAGTTACGGCGTTTATTCACCTGGGTGCGGGTTTACCGCAAGCTTAATACACTGAAAAAAGAGAACCATGTAATTGGTATTTTGAGTCTTTGGCTGGGCGAGACCGCCCTGATTGGGAAGCTGTTCGCATCGAGGCACAAGCTCCGACATTATATCTGGCTGCAGGGCCAGGATGCCCGCGCCAGCAACAGATATGTCCGCAGGGTGGATCCAGCCTCAGAAAGTCTGCTGTGTATCTCAGAATTCAACCGGGTTGAATTGCAGACCCACCACGGCAGAAAGGCACATTCGATAGTTCCCAATGGCGTAAATGAAAATGCATTTCCCGCATTAAACACAGGAGCACGCGCCATTGATCTGCTTGGTGTGGGATCGCTGATCCCCCTGAAAAACTATGCCTCTTTTATTAGGATCTTACACGAACTCAAAAAAAACAGGCCGGGGATACAGGCAGTATTAGCGGGTGATGGACCTGAAGCGCGTGAGCTTAGTGACCTGGCTTTCAGATTAGGTTTACAGCACAATCTTAAACTGGTTGGTTCAGTTCCTCATCAGAAAATATTCGATCTGATGAATAACAGTAAAATATTTCTTCATACTTCAACCTATGAGGGAATGAGTACTGTTTGCCTGGAAGCACTGTATAGCGGCTGTAAAGTCTTTAGTTCTATCTCTGCGGGCGAAGAAGAAGAGGCTTACATCAAAATATTTAAGAATGAAGAAGAGGCTGTAGTGCAAATCAGCGCGGTGCTTGATTCACCATTTGTTGCAAACCGTATCAAACCGCATGACATGAGGAATTCGGTGAGGAAAATTATGGAACTGTATTTGGGATGAGAAGGTTTAAATTCTAAATACTAAGCACTAAATACTAAAGTGTCCGATAGGAAGTCCTGAAGAATTCGAATGCCGAGGCTTCGGTAACTTCGGAATACTAACAGGTAAAAAAAATCCCCGGGCCGTTCCTCGCACCCGGGGATTTTGTGTTTTTTGCTGTCTGAACCTCTGAACCTACCGGCGCAGAAGCCTGCTATTGATCTTCACTTTGTCAGGTCTGTCCTGTCCTTGCAGTTAACCGACCGCTGCCGGCTGCCATCGGAAGGGAGAAGCCATGACCGGGATCATCGCATTGTGACTAATCTGATCAGTCAGCCGCACTGCACGTACGGGTTATTAACTGATGCTGATATAAAATTACAATGGTTTTTAAACCTCTGTCGCGGATTTTAGCTAAAGACCTTATATAAATCGATTAATTTTTTGGAGCCCGGATTTTACCCGGTGAACCGGGAGTTTAAGGTCATGAAATTGTACAGTATACTGCGAATGATTTTTGCCTTCACTTACCAGTCAAGAAAAACAATTTTTTGATTTCCATAAATTTACTCTTTAACTATCAATTTCCCCCCTTCACCGACTAAACATATGGTTCCTCGCCCTTCAAAGTACCTTAGAACTCACAAACTGTTTCGCAATGACAAAGCTTTTTCTCCTCACTCTTCTATCATTTTTTTACTGCGGCAGTAGAACACAGACCGTAGTAAAGATTGATACTCTTCCTTACCTTAATATATATTCTTTTTCTAGGGGGGAGAACAACACCTTGATTTCCGCAGCAGGATACGGCTATGAAGACGTGGGTGGCTTTAAGATGGTGCGGTTCTCGCCCGATCTCAGCAGTGAGGTACTTGCCGTATTGAGCTCAACAGCTGTGCGCCGGGCCGGTTCTGGCATAGCGGCCGATAAGACGGGAAATCTTTACACCTCCTATTACAGCCTTGGGACTGTGAGCATTGGCAGCAGCACAGTAGGGGGCGGCACCCATTTTTTCAAATTCGACGCTCTGGGAAAATTGCTCTGGGTAAAACCGCTTCCATTCTGTATGAACACCGAGATCTCTAGTAGAAACGGGTTCATTTACCTTAAAGGCACCTGCGGAATTTTGAAACTCGACACAGCTGGAAACCTATCTACTACTATACCTGACCCTTATGACCAGAAATATCATGCGGTTGCCAGCGACGGCTCGGTATATACGGCTACCAGCCGACCACTGGGGCACATTTGTAAAAAGGATCTCAGAAGATGGAACACTGTTATGGAAAGATTCTAACCCCTTTGGCGCCTGGTTTGTTATTAACAACCAGGATGAAATAACAATACTACATAGATCAAATGAATTTCCCAGAAACGCCATACTTAAACGTTTTAACAATGCTGGTGTATTGTCATGGAGCACAACCACTGGCCCGGCGATATTGCCGGTAGGGCTCGCAGTTGACGACGAGGGCAACACTTTTGTGGTTCAGTACAAAGATGTGCCCGACGACAACCAGTACCTGCTATTGAAATATGACGCATACGGAAAAAAGATCTGGAGCATGCAGTTACCGCATTACAACAAAATAGATCACGACTGGCGTTTGAGCTGTATGACCATTATTGACAACATGATATACCTGAGTATAGCTGATGCTTATAGTAATACCGACTATTTGTTCAGGATCAGGGACAATTCAAAAAACGTACTACAGGCCGAAGAAATAACCATAAACACAGCCGTAAAAATATACCCCAACCCTTCGCGGGGCAGTTTCACCATTGAATCACCTGGCGGCATACATGCCCTAAAGATCTATAACAGCCTGGGTGCCCTGGTTTATGATGGCAGCTACACAATTTCAAATTCAGACAGGATACAGCTTGAAGTAACAGACCTTGTACCGGGAATCTATGTGGTGGAAACTAGAACAGATCAGAAGATAGTGCAATCGAAGTTAGTTTTAAAATAAAGAGGAGGGTTCTAAAGTAGTTGTGAGCACGTCAAAGAACTTCATTTAAAAGTTACGATGTCGGGTGTTTGCATCGCCTCCTCATTCGCCCTCGACAGCTGAACAGCTATCGCCCGTGATTAGCTCGCGTTAATCTAATTAGCTCGCAAATTCGGTCGATTGATTGCCAGCCCCATTTTTTTACCCAGCACGTAAGAAGGCAGGATTGTAATAAAACTGTACATTCGTTCTATGGTGAGGAAGATAATTTTACTGATAGCCGCATATTTTTTCTTTAGCTGCGGGAAAAAAGACAAACTTCCTCTTATAAATGACCTCACAGATCTTGACGGAGAAATAATTGTTGATTCGTCGCTTATCACTCCAGAATTATTTCTGCTCTCTGCCGCAATAACATCACCCACTGCTGATGATCTTCAAAAACCAGTAGTTATTACTGTGCATGGTTTTTCTGCAAGTAACTTTGAATGGCAGGAGTTAGGATCTTACCTTAAACCGAAAAACGTTCTGGTTTCAAAAGTACTGCTTGGCGGACACGGACGAAACTACGAGGCATTCCGAAAAGCCACCTGGACCGACTGGCAACAGCCAATTTTAAACGAGTATGATAAACTTGTTAGACTGGGTTATACCAATGTGAATTTTGTAGCCTCATCTACCGGCTGCCCGCTGGTACTTGACCTAGTGCGTTCAGGTAAGATCTCACTTGAACAAGTGCATAATATTGTTTTTGTTGATCCAATAATTGTTCCCTCAAACAAACAACTCTCACTTGCGCCTTTGGTTGGTGGCACTGTGATACATTATACAGAAAGCGGCCTGGATGAAGGTGAGCATGGTTACTGGTATAAATACCGGCCACAGGAAGCGTTGAAAGAGCTGAATGATCTGACAAAAAAAATGCGCAAGGACCTCGAGAAAGGAATTATACTGCCTGACCACATCAAAACCCTTGTTTATAAATCAGAACACGATGGCAGCGCCGATCCTGTGAGCGCGGTGCTGCTTGAAAAGGGGCTACGCAACTGTTCAGTAACTATCGTTGCTTCGCAGTTGCATGTATTTACCCGTTTAAAGGCAAGACCAACAGTAACGGAAGCAGACAGTACTTTACAAAAAAATACATTTGAAGAAATAAGTGAGATCATACAAAAATGAGGTCCTTCATTACAATATTTCTGATAAGCTTTTTGATGTGTTCGTCATCAATGAAGGGACAGGATAGTCTGGAAAAAAGTTACGACTATAAGTTTCAGGCCGGACTTTGTCTGAAAAAGTTTGCAGGCTTTTATTGGATGAATGGTATCAGCCTGAGTTACCACCTCAAAGGCAGCCCATGGTCACATGTCCGCACAGGCGCCGTACTCAGCAGTTCGCGACTTGGTTCCGCCTTCACTTCAAATGCTATACCTGTGCATGCCCTTGAGTGTTTTGCCCATTACAGTTTTCGCGATGGTAAACAATTGCAGCCCTTTCTGGGATTAAACATAGGATATGCCCACGCCAACTATGGGAATGAAAAATACAAAGCCCTGCCCAATTCCCAGGCCTTACTTTCACCAGAAACAGGACTGTATCTCCGCTCGAAGTATCCGATCTCTATTGCAGCCTCTCTGGGATATAATCTTATTACTGGCGACGGAACCAAAAACCTTGGTCTTATTTATCCGCTTTTTTTCCAGTTCAGGTTTTTGTATGTGTTTGAGTAGGAGGTTCCATCCAAATTTAACCGAAAACCGTTTGGCGGCTATTCATGAACTACTATTTTTATCTTCAGCAGGTTTAATGCTGTAACTTATTGACTTATATCCCCGTCTAAGGACATTAAACAGATAACCAAAAAAATCTATGTCCTCATTCAAGGCCAGATTAAGTTATATTCTTCTCTGCCTGCTGATCTGCACCATTTCCGTTAATTCCACTTTAGCGCAACAGCAGAGATTAAGCGGCAGAATTACAGATACTAAAGGAAAACCTTTGCCATTTGTAACCCTTGGTCTGCAGAAAAAATTGCTTGGGGTGGTGAGCAACGAAAATGGTGAGTTCGACCTGTTTTATCCCGCCGAGGCATCAACTGACACATTGTTGATAAACGCTTTTGGGTACGAAAAAAAAGTTGTAGCCCTTCAGCAACTGGTCTCACCTGTTCAGCTCCAGTTAAAAGAGGCAGCTTTGGAAATAGAGGAGGTGCAGGTTTTTGCAATGCCGCCGGAGCACTATATCAAAATGGCAGTAAGGAACATAGTAGCCAACTACCCTGCACAACCTTTCGAAACAGTTGGCTATTATCGGGAAATACTTAAAGAAAATCAGCAGTTTGTACAAAGTGATGAGGCTGTTTTCAAAACCTACTATCCAGCTTATCTTGATACCATACGCAACCAGGACCAGCTATTATTGTGGCGGAGAGCAGATGACCTAAAAGAACTGGCATTTATGAACCGTGAACATAAGAAGAAAAAAAACCGCGCGGAAAACGACACAACCAAAAAGAAACAGGGTTTTAGTATTGACGCCTCAACTTTAAGCGGGCCCCAGGCTATATTGCAAAGCAGTAAGTTAAGCAGCAACTCATGGCACTTTCTCGATACAAATAAATTCCGTCGCTATGAATTTGCCTTTGAGAAGCCATCGGCCTACAGCGGAAATTCCATTATGGTGATCTCGTTCAAAAGCAAAGGAAAGGTTGATCACCTCAGAGAAAAAGGTCTTATCTACCTCGACAACCGCGATTTCGCCATTGTAAAAATTGAAAACAGCGGCGATTTCGTAATTCCCGTAATTGTCCGGCCTATATTATTTGTAGCTGGGTTGGCCGTCACCAATCCTATTTACGCGCGTACCATTGAATTCCGCGAAGCCGGTGGTAAATGGTATCCGCAGAATATACAAATTGATGTAAAAGTGGATCTTACCAAACGTTATCTCTTTAACCCTAATGAGCACGCCAAACTTGAAGTGCAGCAGTTATTTACCGTAAGCAGGTTAAGGGTTAGTGATGCCAAAACAATTCCACATCAGAAAAGATACGACTACCACAAAGAGATCGAAGAGCAGATCTATAATGATGAAGGGATCTCGTGGGCTGAATTGAATATTATTAAAAAATAAAATTAGAAATACTAAAACATAAATACTAATGCCGAAGCCTCTGCATTCAGGCCAATGGTTTCCGGCCTTAAACTAACACTTCCTCAAAGTCCAGGCATTCTCAACCACTTTTTGACGAAAGTTTTTCTGAAGCGGTTGATCAGTGCGCCGCGGAGACATTAAAAAGGCACAAAAGTTAACCCGGCCATAAAATTGAAACGCTGGCGGGGATACTGGTCCCAACGATAATAACGTTGATTGGCGATGTTGTTGAAACGCACAAAAAAGCTCAGCATCTTGCTGTAACGATACTCAGCCTCCAGATTCATGTCAATCCAGCTTTTGATAAGCTGCGGTTCAAACGTAAGGGTGCTGTCACCGGCAACAGGCCTCCTGGCAAACTGCTGACCGAATACAAAAAGATCGGCGCGCAAAATTATCTTGCTTTTCAGATTATAAATTCCAGAGAAGGTCATGTCCAGGTCTGGCCTGTGGTAGGCTCTCTGCAGACTATCGGTCTTGTATAAATAATAATTTCCTCTGGCTGTAAAACCCAATCTTTCATTTACCTGGTAATTAAGCTGGCCGCTGATATTAAGCAGACTGGCATTATCATATATCACGTTAAAACGATTTGGAATGGAGGTGCTTTCATAATTTAATACAAAAAAGTGCAGACTGTCGAAACGCGAATAGTTTACCCTGGCATCGTAAGAGACGTTGCTGCTGATATTTCCCCTAAGGCCACCATAAATTCTGTACCTGTTATTGGTGTTGCGGTAATTTACCGTGCTGTCAACAAAGGGGTTCTCGGTGCTGAGACTGCGCAAACTGTTCTTGATCAGCCCCCCGGTAACACCCGCATAAGGAATAACAATACTCTCATAAATATCATATTCCACATTTGCCATTGGGTAAAAGTAAAAACGCGTACGGTCTCTGAAATGATCTATGGTTGCCCCCACTCCTATATTACCCAACCACTTCTTTCCTTTAGCTTCAAACGAAGGATTAAGCGAAACTATAAGGTTATTTAACGTGTCGTTTGCCTGTTTATGATTGTAAAAATCTGTGAGCAGGTCAATGTTAAGTTTCTCCCTGTTCACAAACATACTCCCCAGGGCCTGCATACGAATGTTGTTCTCTGACTCCTGATCGAGATTCTGAAGGTTGTAAAAGCCCAGACCTATGTTGTGATTGATCTTGGAGCTGTCGGTATAATGGCTTTGGAGGCGGATGGAAGGATCGATCAGCTGGTAGCGCTGCTTTGTGAAAGCCCGCTCGCTCACTTTGTAAATGCTGGTATCAAAACCGTAATAATGGACAGTATTCGATGAGTAGCCCAGCTCCCCTGATAGTGTATGGCGCTTATAGAACCGCTTGCCAAACACCCGCGCGCTGTTATCGCTGAAACCACTGTAGCTTACATCCTGCAAATGCGCGTTACTTGAAAAATGGCGGAGCCTGGCTCCATAACTCACGTTTTTAGAACGTTCATTGCTGATAAGAAATTCCGCCAAAGGCATATTGTAGGTAGGTGCATAACCAACACGCAATAACGAGTGATACAGCTTCTGAAGAGGTTCGTTCTGCAGCCGCGCAGGCTGGATGGGCTGCACCTGGTATTTAGGGAATAATGGGCTGCTGCTTATACCGTAACGCACATCCCTTATCCTTCTTACCGTGTCTTTTATCTCGGGAAGATCACCATACTTCACCGCATCCTTTATGGTAGGTTGAAATTCACTCTGAGCCTGAAAGTTGAGTTCTTTCAACTGGTTTGGATCATTCTGTGCCACACCTGCAGCGACAAAACAAAGCGTGATAAATCCAATCATTATCCACTCAATACGCTTCCTGAGCTCTGGTGGCAGTGATTCGGACTGCGCCTGATCTTTATTGTTGAATTGCCCTTTCATTAGTCCTGCGATCTATTATTAAACAAAGCGCTGTCTTTTTTATTCTGATTGAATTGCAGCTTCAGCCCCTCTTCAGCGTTCTGCTGCTTTCGTTTTGTTTCCTCCTGTTTCTTATCAAGCGCTTCAACACGTTTTTTTGCTTCGTCGGCATATTCAGCCGGAGCGTCGTCTATTATAGTACCCAGGATCACCCTCGCGTCAGCATCTGCCCCCTTGGCGATATATGAATCAGCAAGCAGCAACATCGCCTTGTTGCGCCAGTCGTCGTTGCTGTAGGGAAAGCCTATCAGTTTACTTACCGTTTTTTCGATGGCATCGTATTGTTTGTTGATGTACTGGATCTGCGCTATGTGAAACCATGCTTCTGCGCCGGTAACATTTTTGGCGGTGGTAGTGATGGCCTTAAACTCAGAGAGCGCCTGATCATATTGTGCCGTTTCAAAGAACGATTTGGCTTTAATGTAGCGCGCCTCCGCCAGCTGCTGCGGACTCAGCTTTTCTGTTGCAAGCACCTTTTCGGTTTCAGGCAGTGCCGTCCCGAAATCCTGCAGGTAAAAAGCGCTGCGCATTGCGCCAAGCCGGCCCGCGAGTTTATTAGCCGGCGTTTCTGCAAGTTCCTGCAACTTCTGGAAGAGCGGAAGCGCCTCTTTATAACGCTTCTCCCTGTAATGCAGGTAAGAAGTTTTGCTCAGTGCCGTTTCGCTGTACACGCTGCGGTCGCGTTCAACCACAAAAGTGTAGTGTTCAAGCGCCACCTCCCACTGCTCTTTATTGTAAGCGCATTCTGCCACACTAAAGTGCGCTTCTGTAATATAACGTCCGTTTGGAAATTTGCTGATATAACTCTCCCATTTAGGCACAGCCTCATCACAACTCTTGCGGGTATAAAAGGCGTCATAAGCAGCCGTGTAAAGGGCTTTTTCTATCTGGTTCTCGGTTAAAGGATTGCCAACGGAGGCAAAATACTGTTCCATCTCCTCAACATTGCCTTTTGTTTCGAAGATCTTTTTAATGGCCTGCAGCACATCTTTAGCAGCATCGCTCTTGCTGTCGCGTTTTACAAACTGATCAAAATATTCAAAGGCCTTGTCGTCCTGTTTACGTTCATAATAAATGTTACCCAGTTGGGCCAGCGCGTTATTGGTAAAAGAGGAGTTAGGATAGTTCTTTAATATTCGCTCATAATAGGTAATGGCTTTCTCGTAGTTCTTCAGATTTCTGTAATAAGTATCTGCCATTTCACTCAGCGCGGCGCTGAGGTAATGCGAGTTCGGATATTTGTTCTCAATCCTGCTCAGCGCGTCGATCTTTTTCTGGTATTCCCGGTTTAATCCGTCACACAAGGCTTCCTGGTAGAGTGCGTAATCAACATCCACTTTATTAAGACTGATGGCCTTGCTGTAATATTCAGCCGCCTGCGCAAAATCGCGGTTCATGAAGTAGCAGTCAGCGGCTCTGATGTGCGCATCGGCCACTTTGTTTTCATCATTACCCGCGCTGCCAAACAGGAATTTACGGAATGCGATGTTCGCGCTGGTATAATCACCCGCCTCTTTCCTTTTGAACCAGGCATAACCCAGCGCGTAATTGCTGAGGTTGTATTCTTCGAGTCCTGCCGCCCCTTCTGTCACCTGGAAACGTTTCCATCGCTCAATGGCAGTGGTGTAATCTTTTTTAAGATAGGCAACCTCCCCCAACCAGTATAAGTTAAGCGCGTTTAGCCTGGGATCAGAATTCTGAACAAAAGACTTTTTAAACTGCTCTTCTGCTTCGTTGAGGTGATTGTTATTAAAATATTCAATGCCTTTAAAATAGATGAGTTTCTGGTAAGTCACCTTTAAAACCGGATCAATTGACTCAAGGCTTTCCATACTCAGAATGGCCTGCGAGTAATTACGGGTGGTAGAATATACATTAATCAGGAAAGTGTACACCTCATCGCGGCGCGGCGAACGGGGGAATTCACTTAAGTAGCGGCTGAAACTTTTTACGGCGTCGTTATAGGGACTGAAGTCGAGCTCGTAACTGAGTTTGGCGAAACTAAACAAGGCGTCTTCTTTTATCTTCTGGTCCTGACCTTTCTGATACGCACTGTAAAAAGCGTTTTTTGCCTTGAGTTTGTCTTTCAGTTTTATCTGGCAATCGCCCAGGTGGTACCAGGCATTCTGTGCCAGTGAATCACTCCCCGAAGTGGCATTTTCAAAATACTTTACCGCTTTTGCGCAATCGTTAAGTTTATAGTAGCTGTAACCGAGCGCGTAGTTGCTGGCAGGGCTGTTAACATATGATTTTTGCAGAAAGTCTGCAGCGTTGCGGTAATCTTTCAGCTGAAAATAACTTTCACCGATCATGCGGTTGATCTCCGACTCCTTCTGTACATTACTGCTATCGTTCAGTAACTGTGGCGCCTGCTGTACTACTTCGCTGTATTTTCCCTGTATAAAATAGATCTGCGTGATGTAATAAGGGGCAAGGCTCCCAAAGGTCTCGTTACCAAGCAGCCGGTTAAACCCGGTTAAAGCAGCCTCGTAATTTTTTTCGTTGTAGGAAATGTGTGCGTAGTAGTAGGTGGCCGGGAATGCGTATTTGTTCTCGACGTCCTTAATTTCAAAAAAGTCGGCTTTGGCTTTCTCCTCATTTTTTTCCTGAAGATAGCTGTAACCCCGTCTAAAATAAAGTTCTGCCAGCTGATCTGTATTCAACCGGTAGAGATCAACATGGTTATAAAACTCTATGGTCTCGTCGTACTTTTTTTTCCGGAAATTTGAGTTGGCAAGGTAATACCAGGCGTCGTTGATCTTTGGACTGAAGGGATAAAGTCTGATAAACTCACGCATTAGCCACTCATTATCCTTATTAAAAAGCTCAATGGCAGAGGCTGCCTCGTAAAACCTGGCTTCTGCTTTTAAAAGGAGGGGAGCATCTGAGGAAGCATATTCGCTGAATACTTTTTGCGCACTTACGAACTGTTTTTTATCGAAGAGCTCAAGGCCTTCTTTAAACTTGCGGTCGCTGTCGGTATAAAACGCGGTGCGCTGGGCCGCCGCCGTTAACGAAAGAAAAAGTAAAATAATCAGTACGCAGAAATTCCGCTTATGGTTCATCAGGAAAAGCCTGGAAAAAAGTTGTATAAATGTACGCGATCGGCTTGGTTTTACAGGGCTTCCGTTAGTTATTGTTATTAACCCGGAAGTGTTGATATTGGTATAAGGCTGTTGACGGCAAAAGATACATTCGGGCTAACTTAGCGCTGAACTGATGGATGAACTTGTAGTTTTTGAAGGCGTTACCATTTTCCAGGACGAACGTCCTGTTGTGGGAAACCTTAATATCAGGGTAAACAAGGGCGAATTTGTATATCTTCTGGGCAAGACGGGGAGCGGCAAAAGCTCTTTTCTGCGTACGCTGTACGGCGATCTGCGCCTGAGCAGCGGCAGTGCAAAAGTATGCGGTTTCGACCTCTCGCAGCTTCGGCAGCGAGAAATCCCCTTTCTGCGCCGTAAACTGGGCATAGTTTTTCAGGATTTCCAGCTGCTGGGCGATCGCAGTGTTTATAACAATCTGCGATTTGTGATGAGAGCAACCGGCTGGCGCGATTCAAAAAAGATAAGAGCGAGAATAGAGGAAGTGCTTCAAAAAGTTGACCTCAGCGGCAGGGAGAACAAATTTCCGCACGAACTTTCAGGTGGCGAGCAGCAGCGCGTAAGTATTGCCCGGGCGCTGGTAAACGATCCTGAATTGATTGTTGCCGATGAACCCACAGGAAATCTTGACCCCGAAAGTTCTGAGGAGATAATGAAACTACTTATGGAATTAAGCAACAGCGGAAGAGCGGTGCTTTTCGCTACCCACGACATGTTGCTTTATAACAAATTCCGTTCACGCACCCTGCTATTCGATAACGGGCAGGTAAGCGAGAAGATCTGAGAGGGTTTTGCACTTCGGGCGCTCCTAAAAAATTAACCACATAGCAACATAGGGCACATAGCAGGTCACATAGTTTCCTATGTGCCTATGTGGTTAAATCTCGCTCAATTCTTCAGACTCAACTCCTTCACAATATTACCGGCTCCGCCGAATTTGTCGATGATAAAAAGGACATAACGCACATCCAAACAAATAGTGCGGTTAAGCTCGCTGTCAAAAGCGATCTTATGGCTCAGGGCTTCATAATTTCCGTCAAAAGCCAATCCAATAAGTTCTCCCTTAGCATTAATTACAGGCGACCCCGAATTACCACCAGTAATATCGTTAGTGGTAATAAAATTAACTACCACATCATTGATCTTTTTGTCTGCATATTGGCCATAATCTTTCTTTTCAATCAGCTCAAGTAGTTTTTCAGGCACATCAAACTCGTAATCGCCGGGTTGATATTTCTCCTTTACACCGGCAAGCGTACAGATCTCTTTATAGACAACGCCGTCGCGGGGACTGTAAGACTTCACATTACCATACGAAACACGCATTGTAAAATTAGCGTCAGGATAAAAGGTCTCACCCTTTTTCATCTCTAAAATTCCCTTCATGTATTTGTTATCGAGCGCGTAATTTTTCGCATTAAAATCAGCGTACTTTTTTCCTGCAATGGCAAGGTAATTGTCGTAGAACGCGATGGCGGTGCTGTAGGCTGGATCGCTCAGTAACACGCTGCTGTCGGGAGCTGCCATAAACTTCTCCCACTTCTCCTTATTCAGCAGAATGGTCCCCGCAAAAACATCACCGGCAAAATTTTTGTAGGTTTCCTCTGAGCCCAGGCTGCCGTATTTCTGAGAGAGAGTGGTATAAAATTTTTCAGGCCGCTGGGCAGGATCAACCTCATCATAATACATTTTCAGTACAGCTGCCATGATGTTGCGGTCAGAGGGAATGTTCTCGCTCTCCAGAAATTTCTCATGGCCCTTTTTAACAGCTGTTTTAAGTTTTTCGAGATCCTGCTCTTTTGTGGAAGCATTGGAAAGTGCTGCATTAAAAGTCTTCAAACCCGCTGCAAACCGCAATAAAGGCGAACCAAGAATTCCCTCATATAAATAAACCCGGCCTTTTGCGTAGGGCCTCCAGTCGGCATAGTTTCTTTCGATGTCGCCGAAGAGATTAGCGTACTCTGCTTTACCCTTTGCCCATTTTGCGAATGCGGCCTCCTCTTTTTCCTTTTGAGCAATCACACCATGTTTTTTCAGCTGTTTGGTCTCTCCGTCAAAAAACTTCCAGTAATTGGCAATACCCGCGTAAGAAGAAGCAAGTTTGATCTTTACTTCAGGACTTTTTACCATTTCGGCATGCATTGCTTTCAGGCGCACGTCCCGCAATTCAACAAGACTTGGGTTATCAATGTCAACTTTCAGTTTCACGCCATAACTGGTTTCGTACCTGTTGGTGCCGCCGGGATAACCGTAGATCATGGCATAATCTCCATCGTTCAGTCCTTTTATTGAAACCGGCAAAAAGTGTTTTGGTTTCAGCGGCACGTTATCCTTGCTGTATTCAGCTGGTTTTCCATCGGCAGAAGCATAAACGCGGAAGATAGAAAAATCGCCGGTGTGGCGTGGCCATTCCCAGTTATCGGTATCTCCGCCAAACTTGCCAATACTTTCAGGGGGAGTACCCACCAGGCGTACATCTTTAAACCGCTCATAGGTAAATTGCAGGAACTGATTGCCCTTGAAAAAACTATTTATACGCACCTCATAGCCGGTGCCGGCGGCCGCCTTTGCACCCATCTGCGAGAGTATGCCCGGCAGTTTAGCCGACAATTCCTCAGGTTTCAGGTCTTTGAGTCTGGCCATTACAGAATCTGTAACATCATCTATTTTCACCAGAAACTGCACGCTAAGGTCTTTGCAGGGGATCTCTTCCTGTTTTGACTTTGCCCAGAAACCTTCTTTCAGGTGATCATTTTCAACTGTGCTTACCGCCGCAATATTACCGTAACCACAGTGGTGGTTGGTGAATAACAAACCCTCAGAGCTTACCAGTTCAGCGGTACAGCCGCCGCCAAAGATCACAATAGCATCTTTGATGCTGCTTTTGTTCATGCTGTAGAGTTGTTCTTTGCTGAGTTTAAGGCCCCGTTTCACCATATCGTTGTAAGTCTTTTTTCCGATAAGGTGTACCAGCCACATGCCTTCGTCGGCCAACATAAAGGTGGAACTGCAGAATGCCAGTAAAAAGATGCCCAGTTTTTTCATAAATTCTTATTTAGGCTGCAAAAATAAGAGAAATACGGTATTTCTGGGTTCCCAAGGGCCACATACCCGGTGATAGGAACATCTAACACAACCCCCTTCCTTCTGGAGCACTAATTACATCACCCTAAATTACCCAACGGTAGTGGGCAAATTGGCATAATCATGGTATATTTGCGCCCCTGGCCCCGTAGTTCAACTGGATAGAATGACAGATTCCGGTTCTGTTGGTTGGAGGTTCGAATCCTCTCGGGGTCACAGGATAAAGCCAATATGGCCAGCGCGTAGTCGCTGGCTTTTTACATTGTATCCCGCAAGAGAGCAAAACGTAGTTTTTGAACGGCGGGTACAATGTAAATATCAGGCACGAGCAGCGTGGCTGACATTTTGTATTTGCAATTCGTGCGAGAGAGGATCAGTGACAGCCAATCCTCTGCTGATGAAATTGCGAAAGGACTCTCACCATTCCAGCCAGAAAAAATATCTTTTGAAGCAGGTAGAATTATGCTGCATCGAATTAATGATCTGCTTTCTCATAACAAAAACTTTGCGTTTGAGACAACTTTAGCTACTAAAATCTATAAAAACAAAATTTTAGCTGCCCAGCAAGTGGGTTATAGTGTTAGTTTACTATTCTTCTGGCTTCAAAATATAGAATTGGCAAAGGAACGCGTTAACACAAGGGTGAAAGAAGGCGGTCACAACATCATGCCCGAAATTATTGAGCGCAGGTACATTAAAGGTATAAAATATTTATTCGACTTATATTTACCAATTGTTGACGGCGCACTCATTTTTGATAATTCCAAGGGCAAACATGAACTTATAGCAGAAAAACAAAATACCGGCAATTTCAAAATCATAAATAGCAAAGCGTTCAAGCTTCTAAAAAAATATCATGAAGACAACCCTTGAATTACAACTGGAAGAGAAAGAAAAGATCCTGAAGGGACTTACAATAGTTTATGAAAGGCTCCTTGACTTCAAAAGAATGAAGAAGAGCGAATTAGTTATTCTGCGTGACAATAAAATTGTAAGAATAAAGCCGTAGAACTCTGTTTTGTAAAACATCCCACTTATAGCGCTTTCAAATTATTGAGCAATGTCAGAAAACGGGATGAGCGATGATCAAATCATTTCTTTTCAATATTGACCAAAGTCAATGGCCAGAAAGATGGCCTCAAATATATTTGCAATAATTAAATAAATTTAACTTAAAAAACACCTGATGAAAAGAACCACTTTGACATGTCTAACCTTTAGCCTTGCTGTTGTCACAATAGTATATGCCTGTAAGAAGTCTCCTGAGCAATCACCAAATCCTGCTCAAAATGTAACACAGAGTACTAATCCATCTATTCTACAAAGAACTAATGGAGTAGAAGTTTATAGTAATACACCAACATATTTATCAGCAGATTATGAGGTCTCAAACAACAGACTCTTCACTTTCATCGCAGAGGTTATCGATGATGTTACGACTTCAACCTTGACAATAATGAATTCTGGTACTATTATTTCTATCTCTTTTTCAGAAGATAGAGGTGTAGCTGGTTACAAGCTTGGGTCACATCTTCAGGTCATTGATCAAGCAGAGGATTTCAAAGACTCTTTTACTTCGTCTCAGTGTGAGAATGCATTAAGCAATTTCGAAAAATTTTGCTAGAAATCTCATATACATGATTGAGTCGCAGTCACCTAATAATCTAACATTACCTTCGTTGTTCTATCATAATGCGATTCTGAATACTATGCAACGAAGCTACTCTACAGCCAATTGCGATTGTGCCCCGATGCCCTTATATTTTGATGGCCGTATTAGTTTCTGGTGTCAAGAGGACTATATGCTTAATCCGCAAGAGTGTTTAAGCGTTTTAGATACTATCGTCAAAAACTCGGGAGACAGTTTAATGATGGCATACTTGGAAACAGTAGCACATCAGGAGCGCGTTCCTTTTCTGAACGTTTTTAATAGTGCTATCCCAAGCGGGAATTTCATGCAGTCGGTTGAGGCGCGATACTCGCAATTATTAAGTGACCCGGAGACAACCGACAGCTCCAATTGCTGGTTCGGACTTGGATCAGATTGGGGGTGTTGTGGAAATTATTCAGGATGCTGTTGGTACTGGTCGACGTTCTGCTACTGGCATGATGTGCATTGTGCAATGTGTGAACACTGGGATTGCACACCTCTCTGTCAACCTGATGCATAAATATCTGCACAAATGAAAATTATCGCCTTCTCCAGCTTAGCCTTGAATATCTATGTGATAGTGGCGTGGACTGTAGCTTTTAATAATCATGACAACCATCCTGAGCGTGTAGCCGAGTACCATAGATTAACTATGAATATTCCACCTCTCTTTATTTTGGGGTTAACCTTATGTTCATTGGTCATATTAATTTTGTTATGTAGAAAGTCGCTAGTATATCTGATTCCCTCTATTCTTCAGGCATCCATCGGCTTTCTTCTTTTTTTAAACCTTAACTTACAGTGAATGATGCTTGGGAATTTATAACTACGCACTCCATACATTGACCGGAACAATAGCGTTCTATGTTTCACCTAAAATACTGGAGCGAAATGGAAATGAAGAATACGATTGTATTTCTGCTTCAGTATTTTTGTATTTTCTTCCCGAAACATAAATTTCTTGAATAACTAAGATTAAACTGGGTCTACCCCTTCAAAAACTCCCCAATCACCCTGCTTACCTCCGGCACCTTTTCGAGGTTGAGGGTGTGGCCTGCAAGTTTTATAATTTTGAGTTCGGCGCCTGGCAGGTTTTTTTGCACCTCAAGTGCCATGTGAGGAGGAAAAAGCAGATCCTTTTCGCCCTGCACGATCAGCGTTGGTGTTTTGATCTTTTGCAGCTCTTTTCTGAAATCCTTTCTTTCCCTGGTCGCACGCATGAGTTTAAAAATGGCCTCGCTGTTTTCGTTCATGCCCTGTCTGAAATTTTTAAGACTGCTCAAGGGTACCACAGGATGCTCAAAATATTCCTCACTTAAAACAGAGGGCAGCATTATATCGAGCATTAAATTATAACCCCCCTGCTCCAGCGCCCGCCACCAGCTTAATTCAACCGCTTCGTAATAGGGAGTTTTGTGCGCAAAGGTGCTGATAAGAACCAGCTTGTTTAACTTGTGCGGAAAGAGTAAGGCAAAATGCTGAGCCACCAGACTGCCATAAGAAATTCCAATAAGCGTACATCTGTCAACGTTTAACTGTTCAAGCACCGCCTGCACATCAGCGGCATGGTGGTTAAAATCTCTCCAGCCACCATCTTTATCACTCTGACCCTGAAAAATAAAATCAAGAAGTATGATCCTGTGATCCTTTTTAAAAAAGGGCACAAAAAAATGCCAGGCCATCGTGCTTTGGGTGAGTCCATTGAGCAATACCAGCGTAGATTCTGCCTGCTGGTTACCCCTAACCTCGCAAAATATATTTTTGCCATCACTACTCTTAAGGAACATCAGGGATAGGTAAATTCAACATCACTCTCCGTAACCCGGAGTACACATTTTCTGCCATGATAAAAAGCTCTGTTGTTGTCGATATGGCCGGCAGGGAAATTAAAACAAACAGGGAAATCAAATTCCTCTACATTACGCCTGATGATCTCAAGCGCAGTTTCCCCAAATGGAATGTCATTGTCGCGCATGTCACTCATTCCACCTACAACAAGTGCCGCGAGTTTTTTAAGTTTGCCAGCTCTTCGCAGACTGAGCATCATCCGGTCGATGTGATAGAGGTATTCATCAAGGTCTTCAATAAACAAGATCTTGCCCGACAAGTCTATGGCAGAGCTGCTTCCATTTAAAGCGTACAATAATGAAAGGTTACCGCCAACGATCTCCGCCTCAGCTTTGCCGCTGCGGTTGAGCGGGTGGGTATTGATCTGATAAAGCACCTTTTCACCACAAAGCACATTTTTCAGCGACAGCGTGGCAATCTCATTTCTGGTAAAATTAACCGGCATGGTACCATGAATACTGCAAAAGCCCTGGTTGTAAAGGCTGTTGTGCAGCGCGGTAATGTCGCTATAGCCCGCCACCCATTTGGGATATTTTTTATACCCTTTAAATGAAATACGGTCGATGATACGCATGGTACCATAACCGCCACGTGCGATAATGATGGCTTTTGCCTGCGGATGATCGAGCGCCCACTGCAGGTCGCTGCAGCGCTCGTCGTCGGTGCCGGCAAACTGGTTGTACTTGCTGTACAGGTGCGGTCCTGTTTCTATTTCAAAACCCCATGATCTTAGCTGGTGCAGCGCCGGCAGCATATCGGCCTCGCTCACACTGCGGGCGGTTGCGATGAGCAGAATTTTATCTCCTGCGTGCAGGTAGGGAGGTAGCTTGGTCATAGGCAAAAAACATATAATTTGATCATTAATTTTTTCACTTTTTAGCGCCTGCGGTTTTCTTCGCCACTTTTTTACCTTTTTTTACATTTCTCTTTTTGGCTGAACCCGCTTTTTTCCCGGCCTTTTCTTTTAACTTCTTATGGTAGGCCAGGTTGAGCTGGTTTTGTTTGTACTTGGGGTGCAGAGGTTCGTTCTCAACCCTTATGTGGTACCAGAATTCACCGGTTTTAATGCGGTAGATCTGCATCTCAGAAACGCCGAACTTCGCCGCAAGCTGTTTATAGGAAAGTTTTCGCTCCGGATCCCAGATCATTTTTTTCAGGGTAGTGACTTTTTTCTCATCGAGCACCTTTGAGTGACTGCTGGTTGTAATAGCCTTTCGTTTCCTCGCCAGCACCGAGCGGGGACTGTTAGTGGTGTGTTTACGGTGTTCTTCACGGGTGGCCCATTGCAGATTATCTACATGATCGTTCAGGTAATTATGGTCTTTATGAATAATAAACTTGTGGCGCGGCGAAGGTTTTTTCAGAAAAGCCCTGGCCACTTCCTTGTAAAGAAAAATTGCCTTGTTTTTTCCATCCTGCCGTGTATTAAACCGGTAGATGCCTGCAGTAGGTTTAAATGAGCGGGTTTCAACCTTGCCATCAACCATTACGCCGAACCGGCCATGATTCGAGATCATGTATGGCACATTCGGTTTTTTTCCATCAATTAAGATCGGTTTCCAGACCTCCTTTTTGTTTCCCATGACTGACTTATTTATAGTACTTGTTTAGATGCCTTTATTCACGAGAGCCTGCTTTGCTTCATCATAACCGGTCCCGCGCAGGAAAGGCTGCAACAACGAGGCCAGTATTTCTGAAACAGAACAGATTGTTACCTTTGCATAAAAGTAACACATATAATATCCAAATAAAACGCATTTACAGATATTTAGGTTTACTGTTCCCTTAAGTTTATGAATTCAGAATTTAAACGCAGTTTGGTTACTGCCGCCCTGCCTTACGCCAACGGACCTGTTCACATTGGTCACCTGGCGGGTTGCTACCTGCCGGCTGATATTTATTGCCGGTTCCTGCGCAGCAGCGGACAGGATGTAAAGTTTGTTTGTGGCAGCGACGAACACGGCGTGCCCATCACCATTAAAGCCCGGAAAGAAAATGTCAGCCCCAAAGCCGTTGTGGATAAATATCACCAACTTATGCAGCAGGCCTTTAAAGATTTCGGCATTTCCTTCGATATTTATTCGCGAACCAGCTCTCCCACTCACCACAAAACCGCCTCCGATTTTTTCAGAACATTGTACGACAAAGGGGTTTTCACTGAGCAGGTCACCAGCCAGTATTACGACCCTGAGGCTAAACAGTTTCTTGCCGACCGTTATATTGTGGGAACCTGCCCCCGTTGTGCAAACCCCAACGCGTACGGCGACCAGTGCGAGAAGTGCGGCTCATCGCTTAATGCTACCG
>JAEZDS010000022.1 GCA_023433205.1 Bacteroidota bacterium | reverse complement strand
GGTTAATGCTACCTTTTCTTAATACCGATATTTTTCCGCTTGAGATTTTCAGCGCTCTTCGCAGCTATATGCGCAACCCCGCCGCCTCAAGCTGCAGCGATCCCAATCTGCTAAAAACTTTAAAACTTCACGACAAAGAGAACGGCAAGGTTTTTCTCGAATACTTGCCAATGGGTACTGTATTTCTGTTCAACAGTTCAAGGTTATTCGTAAAAAAAGAAAAACTTCGCAAGCGTTTTAAGTGTCTCGAGATCGCCACCGAAAAGATCTATCTTTTCGACGCACTGGCTGAGGTAGAGGTCTTTGATCAGCAAGTGGCTACAGGATAGTGTCCGGCAAATCTCCATCGCCTTACCGTCTTACCAGTCTGGTTGGCAACACAGTGTGCCCGGCCTCTCCCCCCTTCCCTGCAATGAGTTTTAGCAGTAATGTCGCCGCCTGTTTGCCTATTTCTTCAACAGGCTGTGAAACTGCGGTTACCTTTTTATCAATAAGATCAAAAACCTCCAGATCATCGAAACAGGCCACTCTAATTCCCGATAATCTGCAAAACTTCTTTTTACGCAGACAAAGCAGCAAGTTTAACGCAATGTTGTTGTTGAGACAAAAAACCGCATCAGGTTTAATTTTCCGCTGAAGACACCCCTGCAGGTACTGTTCAATTTCAGCCTGTATATTTTCATAGTGAATTGTTATTACCACTTCCTCCCTTTTTGCGTATCCGGCTTTTTTTAATGCTTTTTTATAACCATTGATCCGGTGAGTTATCGTACTGAGATACAATGGTGTGATGGCCATACAAACGATCTGTTTGTTACCTTCCTCCAATAGATGTGAAACGATTTGTTCTGCGCCTCCCTCGTTGTCGGTAAGCACATGATGTCCTGCACCTCCAGGCACTACCCTGTCAATAAAAACCACTGGCAACCTGCTTACCAGCCCCGAATCGTAAAATCCCACATCACGCTGCGCCGTAGCCACAATAAGACCATCAACCGCCTGCTGCTGAAGAAGGGTTTCAACCATAAGTCTCTCCCGATCTTCGTCCTCCTCCGCACAGCATACCATAAGATTGTATCCTTTCTCAAATAAAAGCGCTTCTACATGCCGGGCAATGGTTGAATAAAAGGGATTGGATATATCA
The DNA here is from genome assembly GCA_023433205.1 of Bacteroidota bacterium. Classification (GTDB taxonomy): domain Bacteria; phylum Bacteroidota; class Bacteroidia; order B-17B0; family Aurantibacillaceae; genus Aurantibacillus. The sequence continues at coordinate 5,935 of JAEZDS010000022.1, read as the reverse complement.
CTGATGATAAGTCCTGCAAAATGACTTTTGCCGGTACGAAGTGATTTCGCAAATCGGTTGGGTGTATACCCCCACTGCTCCACAGCCTTTAATACCAGCTCCTGCGTTTTTTTACTTACTCCATAATGGTCGCCTTTGCCATTAAGCACCATCGAAATAAGTGTTTTTGAATATCCCAGTTTTCTGGAAAGATCTTCAAGCTGAAGTTTTTTCATAAGCGGCAGCTGCCGGACTAAAGGTAAGGAGCAAATCCCATACAAAATCGTTCTATAATATTAGAAAGGGGTTTTATCGAAGTCTGCAACCAGGCTATCCTGCCTCGGTAAAGCCCGGTTGACAGTTGATGCAAAACAAGGTATATTTTCCCGCCCCCTTTTCACCCTGGCTGCTGTGCAGAGGCTGCCGGAAACTTCATAAAACCAATCTTTTTGAGTCCCCAAAAATAAATGTAGGTTTGTATGTAAAGCACTCTATATGAAAGTTTCAAAACTTGCAGAAAACATCATTGGTTCAGAGATCATAAAACTGGCCGCCGATGTAAATGAAAAGATCCGTAAGGGAGAAGTGATCTACAACTTCACCATTGGTGATTTTGATCCTGCCGAATTTCCCATTCCTGATCAGCTAAAAACTTACATTCTTGAAGAATACCAAAACGACCATACCAATTACCCTGCTGCCGACGGCATGGCTGAACTGCGCACAGCTATTTCGGGATTGCTGAAAGAACGGGGCGGCCTGAATTACAAGCCCGACGAGATCCTCGTGGCTGGAGGCGCACGTCCTCTCATTTACAGCATCTTCAGAACACTGGTTGATCAAAACGACAAAGTTATCTTTGCCACCCCCAGCTGGAACAACAACCACTATACTTACCTTAACCATGCTCAGGCATTGGTGGTGGAAGCCATGCCGGAAAACAATTTTATGCCGCGCGCTGAAGATCTTGCGCCAATGTTGCCTGAGGCGGTGCTGCTTGCACTCTGCTCTCCGCAAAATCCTACAGGCACAGTTTTTACAAAAAAAGGCTTGCAGGAGATCTGCGATATGGTAGTAGCAGAAAACAAAAAAAGAGGCCCAGACAGTAAACCGCTTTATCTGATGTACGATCAGATCTACTGGGCGCTAACCTATGATGGCATACAACATTATGACCCGGTAAATCTCAACCCTGCGATGCGGGAATACACAATCTATGTTGATGGCATCTCAAAATCACTGGCTGCAACAGGCGTAAGGATAGGCTGGAGTATGGGACCAAAAAAGATAATCAGTAAAATGAAATCCATCCTTACGCACATCGGAGCATGGGCTCCAAAAGCCGAACAGCTGGCCACTGCACGCTATCTTTCCCGGCTTGATCTTTACGACAAATACATTGAAACTCAAAAACAGAAGATCAGCGCGCGACTTCGAGGCTTTTATGATGGTATAATTAATTTAAGGAATCAGGGTTTCAAAGTAAACGCCATTGAACCTCAGGCAGCGATATATCTTACCGTGCAATTTGATCTGCATGGACAGAAAACGGCTGAGGGCGAAGTACTGGAGGATACCAGGGCTGTGACTGCCTATCTGCTGAACGAGGCCGGACTGGCCATTGTGCCTTTTTACGCATTCGGCGCCTCAGCAAGCTCCTCGTGGTATCGCCTTTCGGTAGGCACCTGTAGCCTGAATGATGTTGAGAAAGTTATGGCCGGACTGGAGTCATCATTAAGGAAATTAAAAAGATAAGGGAACTTTTGTACCTCCACTTTCGGCATTGTCTGCAATCTGCCCCCTATCCTCCTCACGGCAAACCGCTATTAATAGTCTCGAAAACTTTCGCAAGAAAAAAGCCGCGACAATTTGCCGCGGCTTCTTATTATAAAAGAACTATTGATTAATGCTGTACCACAAGCTTTTTAGTGCCTGCTGCATTACCAGCCTTAATATTTACCATGTAGATACCTGTAGCAAGATCGTTCACGCTGATCTCAACATTGTTCTCGCCACTCATACCCTTGTGAGTAAAGGCCTTTACAACCTGCCCCATGGTATTAAGAATAGTTACCTCAACGTTTACATCGCGGTTAAGTCCTATGTTCAGACTTGCCGAAGTGCCTGCAGGGTTTGGATAAAGCTTAGTATTTGCGGATAGCGAGTTTTCTCCAAGTCCAACACCAGGCCCAGGCCAATCCAGGCTGCTTAATCCAAGGTTATCAAAATCAAGTGCTGCTGCAAGGTACCAGTGTGTAACCGGGCTTAGCTGCTGCATTGGAGAGAACGAATTGTTTGATACAGTAAGCGGAAGACCGAGGGCCACACCACTGCTGTTTGGATCGTTGATCACCGCGCATTTTGGTGAAGTGTAATGCATCACTGCTTTACCGGCAACCCTGTTGTCCCTAGCATAAGGAGGAATAGTGGCATTTGCCGGGCCAGTCATATTGATCTCCGAAGGATGAACAACCAGTGAAGCAGGGGCTGAACCACTCTCAACACCAACTTCAGCCATGCGGGCTTTTACGTTTGGCAGACTGTTCCATTTGCGGCTCTGGTTAGTATATGCTGTGTCAGACTCTGCCCAGGTGTACACAATATAACGTCCATCTGGAGTGCGGCTAAGCTGAATACGGGCATCAGCACCCACTTTAGTTCCGCCTTCTCCGGCATTGTCCCATGGGTTGTCGTCAACACCGTCAGAATTTGGTTGTGTTCCAGGTCCTTCAGAGCTCATTGAGTCAATAGTAGTCACTTTCCATCCAGAGTTAGTCTCAGTAAAGTCAAAAATATACGGACGAAGACCAGGACTATGGCGGAAGTTGTAACGCTGACCGTCAGCATGAGTAAGCAGGTAGGTGTAACCCAGTGAATCAGGATGTTTGCTGAAAGTACCAACCACTGTAGATACTATGTGAAGACGGTCGTTTCTGTCAACAATACCATCCATACCTTCACCCAGGTTAAAGAAGGGAATTCCAAGAGTTGAATCTCCCCTTACAGCAAAAATTTGCCTGAGTACATCACCATACATGTTTTCATCATTAAAATCCATTCTGGCCATTTCTGTCCATACGGGATTTGCTGCAGTCCATTTATAAACAATTGGCTGGTATCCCATGTTGGCAAGCGTATCGCCCTGCCCTGGTCTGGGATTTCTTACACCAATGAACCATACATACCCTACAGTACCGGCTTCATTCCAGCACATATGAGGAGTTCCGCTGATATTCTGCGATCCGGCTGAATTTGTAAAGTACTGAGGAATAATTGTATCGGCCTCCCAGCTGAATGAACCAGATGCGAAATAACCATTTACGATACTGGCACCTTTGTAACCGTAGGCGGCACCGGTTCCGTTAACATTGTCAGCCAGAATTCCCAGGGCTCTTACTGAACCATCATCAGTCATTGACAGGTCAAGACGAGCGAAATCAAATTTTCCGGAAGGAAACGGAGCAGTGTTGGTAATAAACGTAGTTGCATTAAATGCAGAGCTTACTGAATTGTTATTTCCTGCCCCACCGAGGGTGTCGAGCTTTTTGCTTGCAAAAAAGTTACCCATCCACCCAGTACCACTGCCGGTTACAGGGCCCATGGCTACCATGTAAGCATCGTTCAGCCTTGCATTGGTTGGGCTGCCTGAAGGAAGGTAAATTCCACCCTGCGGATAACGGCCCCAGCGGTCATCATCATTCCACATCAGTGTGGCATCCCAATCCTGTCCCCAGTTGTCAGAAACCATTCCAACTATTGAACCTGATTCTGCCTGAGCGGTTGGATATGGCTCAGGAGCATAATCCACTGCTTTACGGTGAATAAATGAAATGGCATGCAGTTCGTCATTATATTGCAGTGGACGCGACGTTTCTACAAGGTTTCCATAAATATTCATGGAACCGGTAAAAGCCTGCCATTGCGGAAGTACGGGAATAGCTGAAGAGCTGCGCTGAGCTGGATTTTCAGTAGGACCCTGCACTGCAGGTGCCTGATTCGGGTTGGTAGTACCAGAAGGCTCAACCGGAGACATCTGCATCTGGAACTTCTGCGCGAGAAAAGCTGCCATATTACGAGACTCAGCCTTTACAGCTGCCTTCTGAACTGCCTGCTGCGGGAAAGCGCTTATTGCTGCCAATAACGCCGACCCAAGTAGTAGTTGTTTTTTCATGTGTTTATATTCGGTTTTTAGTTAATTAGTGATCAAAAATTTAAAAAGCTAATGTAGTTATAATAACAAACCGTTCAAAAATTTTTCCGACCGGTAATCATTTTAAACTGCCTTTGGGAAAAATAGAGATACTGCATGTTTTTATGAAGCCTCTAACACAAATTTAGGTAAAAAAAAGCCAGTTCTAAACCCATAAAACACGAAAGACCGCCCAAATGGACAGTCTTTCAGCATTTTATTTATAAGTGGCTTACTTTCCCTTATTAATGGAACCAGAAAGTTCAGAGCCGGCTTTGAATTTTACTACTTTTTTAGCCGCTATCTTAATTTCTTTGCCTGTTTGAGGATTGCGGCCGATACGGGCTGCGCGTTTTGACACCGAAAAAGATCCGAATCCAACCAACCCGATACGGTCACCTTTTTTAAGGGCCTTTTGGATACTCTCAATAGTTGCATCGAGTGCGCGTGCTGCATCAGCTTTGGTAAGATCAGCTCCTGCTGAAATGGCTTCGATCAATTCTGCTTTGTTCATTTGTTGTAGTGTTAGGGTTAAACAATTATTTGATTTGTCTACAAACATAGGTGCTTACTTCACATGTGTCAAGTTGCAGACCGTAAAAACCCGCGCTATTGTTGAAAAATCGGGATTTTGTTAACAAAATGGCAGCTATAAGGCCCGTTAACAGGGAGATACCGCCGTTTTTACTCCTCTTTTTCCCGCCCTCCAAGATATTCGTTGCCCTGAAGCCTGAACCCCCGCCTGAATTCCGCCGCACTCATGCGTCTTTTTCCCTGCAACTGCAATTCCAGGATCTCAAGCGTACCCGTTCCGCACTTAACCAGCAAACAGTCTTTTCCTGCGGCAAACAAAGAACCGTTAGTTCTCTCCGCCGTGTCATCCGCTATACGAGTTCGTAAGATCTTCAGGTGGGCAGCCTCGCGGCCTTCTGCCCTCAAAAAGGTAAAGGCGCCGGGAAACGGACTCAGGCCTCTCACCTGATTGTGGATCACAAGGGCAGGCTCCTCCCATTGTATTTTACAATCATCTTTGAAGATCTTCGGCGCATGACTCACTGCACTTTCATCCTGCCTTGTAAACACAGGCGTCTTTCCTTCGCGCTCACACTTATCAAGAAGATTCACCGTTTTCGCCAGTAGCCGACCGCCTTTCTCCTTCAGCAATTCATACAGCTCCCCTGCTGTGGTCTCAGGTCCTATTTCCTGCTCTTCCTGTAACAAAATACTGCCGGTATCGATCTCTTGCTGTAATTTAAAAGTGGTAACCCCTGTTCGTACATCTCCGTTCATCACTGCTCGGTTAATAGGTGCGGCGCCCCTGTATTTGGGCAAGAGCGAGGCATGCAGATTATAGGTGCCAAGCGGGGGCATGTTCCATACTGATTCTGGCAACATCCTGAAAGCAACAACAATAAAAACAGGGGCTTCGTACGTCCGCAGTTTCGTCAGAAAATTCTCATCCTTCAGATTTGCCGGCTGCAAAATTTCAATTTCAACTTTTAATGCATACTCTTTCACAGCCGATACCTGCGTTTTTTGCCCACGGCCCGCTGGCTTATCGGGTGCCGTTACAACAGCAGCAACATCGTGCCCTTCTTCACGCAAAGCTGCAAGGCTGGCAACTGCAAAGTCAGGGGTACCAAAAAAAACTATCCTCATACTAAAATAAAAAAAAAGCCGCTCCAGCAACTGAAGCGGCCTTTTCTATCACGATCAAATTATTCTACAATGAACTTTTTAACTGCTTTTACTTCTCCGGCGTGCACC
>JAEZDS010000226.1 GCA_023433205.1 Bacteroidota bacterium | reverse complement strand
AAAAACAAGATCTCACCGGCTCAGAAGGTGGTGGCCATGGGAGAGGCAACGGGTAAGGCGCTTGAAAAGCAGAAAATTAAAAAATACCTGATGCCGCGCAGTTTTGATGATCTGGGTCTTTTGCAGTCGGTGCTGGCGCTTTCGGCGCAAATATGATTTAAATCAGCTTTTGGTTTTCAAGGCTTTATACAGAGGCAATTGCTGCTGCGCACTCAGTACATTATGCTTTTTGCCAGCGGTTTGAGTCTGCGATATGCAGTTTTTTGAGACGGTAAGTGATTGTACTTTGTGGGAGCAGGTTGAATTTTGGCAACCAGGCCCTGTCGGCTATTGCGCCCTTTCAGGGCTTTGCTAAGCTCTTTTTTACTGTACCTCAGGGCTTCGCCCTGAGTTACTATATATTGCCCCTTCAGGGCAATTTTTCGTTTGAATTTTGTCTGAGCATGCTAAACTCAAAAGTGAAGCGGCTTTTTTTCTTTCTGATCTCTGCGAATAAAACACTCACAAACCTTAGTGCCGAGGCACCAAGATGAGAATTGAACCAGCGCCATTGCCACGTTTCAAATTCAAATACAGATTGGTTTAAAATTGAGGAATGCACTATCAGGCCTTGCTTTTCAGCGCTTTATAAAGCGGCACTGTACTGCAGGGTTCGCCGTACATAATACTTTTTACATAAGGTTTAAGCCTGCTGCTCAACATTACAAAGGCGTTTACCGGTATTTCCACATCTCCGCATCCTTTTATTACTACACGCGATTCGCGGTATTGCTCAACATTCAGCGAAGCTAATTTTTCCGTGAACAACAATTCATCAAGCTGTTTAAGATCGGCGAAGAAGGTTTTTTTCGCGAAAGGTTCCAGGGCAAGCGCTATCAGCATATAAGCCCAGGTTGGCACAATGGCATCTGCGGTGCAGACTATGCCTACTATCTTGCCGCTGTATTGTTCCCAGTTATGTTGTTTTACAAATTCCCTGAAATCCTTTTCCTTCAGGATCTGCTCCATAAAAAGGTGGGGTTTTATGTCGAAGATAACCCGTTCGGCCTTTTCGCGGAACTCTGCCACATCTATGGTAACAATGCCGCTGCCGGCAACTTTATTGATGATCTCTTCCATTAATAGACAGTTTACAAAGGTACTTAAAAATGGAGCTTTTTTATGCCCAAAAAAATCAAAATTGCTTCTGTCTTCCGTCCTTCGAAACCCAATCCCGGCTTTGTGCAGGTCAGAGATTAGTCGTATCTTCATGGACTGTTCTCACACACTGAGTAGACCCGGATCTTGAGTAGATTTTTTATATTATTTCTGGTGCTGTCATGTCTGGCCGGCAGCGCTCAAACTGATACGCTGCGTCTGAATTATCATGCGCATTCACCTTTTGCCTATACTGAGAACGGTGTAGCAAAGGGGATTGAAGTTGATATTATGAACGAATTTGTTTTGTGGCTGAATACCAAAAAACAAATAAAAACTACCTTTCAGTATAAGGAATATAGTGAGTTCACGGAATTTTACAACGACACCAGAAACGGTCCTGAAAATGTGATCGGGCTTGGCTCTGCTACGATCACCAAAGAGAGGCTTCGAGAGATTGATTACAGCGCACCCTACCTGAGGAATGTGGCCTTTTGTATCACAAACGGGCATGCGCCCGATGTTAAGACAAAAAAATCTGATGAGATTGTTCGGTCACTCGGCAGCATGAACGCGCTTACTTTACCTAACACTTCGCTGGACAAATATGTGAAGGAGATCAAAAAGAACTATATCAGCGACCTGAATATTATTTATCACAACAGTGAGGTGAAGATACTGGATGAGATCTCGCGTAATGTACTGGCTTTTGGTTACGTTGATGCCATAGGGTTCTGGTTTTATGTAAAGAACAATCCGCAGAAGTTCCTCAAGATGCAGAAGATCCTTAGTAAGGGCACTGAGGAAATGGGTTTTATCATGCCCAAAGGCAGCAAGTACAAAGTTTTGTTTGATGAATTTTTTGCCGCTCCCGGCGGATTTAAATTTTCGCCTTCCTACCGGGCCATTCTGGAAAAACATCTGGGCAGTTATATGGCCCAGAACGTGGCGATCAAATAAGCGGAGTTATAAATGATCGCTATAGACAATACCCTTATCAGTGAAGATCTTCTGGAAAAAAGATTCGTTTGTGATCTTAATGCCTGCAAAGGCGCCTGCTGCGTGGCGGGTGACAGCGGGGCTCCACTGGATAAAAGTGAATTAAATTTGCTTGATGCGCTTTTTGAGAAAGTAAAACCTTTTATGGTGCCCAAAGGAATAAAGGCAGTTGAAAAACATGGTTCATATGTGATCGACGAAGATGGTGATTATACCACCACGCTTGTGTCGCCAGGTGCCGAATGTGCATTTGTTTATTTCGATGAGACCAAAACTGCAAAATGCGCAATTGAAAAAGCTTACAATGAGGGATTGATCAGCTGGAAAAAACCCATAAGCTGCCACCTTTATCCGGTGCGTGTCTCAAAACACAGAGCGTATGAAGCGGTGAACTACCACAAGTGGGATGTCTGCAAACCAGCCTGCGATTGCGGTAAAAAACTTGATGTGCCGGTGTATAAATTCCTGAAAGAGCCGCTGATCAGGAAATTCGGCCCCGACTGGTACAGGCAATTGGAAAAGAGTGCAGCTCTTTACCTGGATAGCCGCGGGTAGGCCGTGGTAAAGATGTAAGCCTTACATTTGTCCTTTATTTTTTCCTTGTTATGCTTAAAATATTAATAACCGGCAGTAACGGTCTGCTGGGACAGAAACTGGTTTACAAATTAAGAGATCAGAAAGATATCAGGTGTATTGCTACTGCCAGGGGCGGGAACAGGCTTGTAAAGACCGGTGGATACGAATATGCCAGTCTTGATATTACCAGTGCTGCTGAAGTAAATAAGGTTTTTGGTCAGTACCGTCCCGATGTGGTGATAAACACCGCGGCCATGACCAATGTTGATGCCTGCGAAACCGACAGGGAAGGCTGCTGGTTACTTAACGTTACGGCTGTTGAGAATCAGGTGAAGGCTCTGGAAACCATGAAGGAAAAGGATGCCGGCTACGATCCGCATTTTATACACCTGAGTACTGATTTTATTTTTGATGGTACCCACGGCCCGCTTGACGAGAACGAAAAACCAAATCCATTGAGTTACTACGCCGAAAGTAAACTTGCCTCTGAGAATATTGTGCAGGCAAGTAAACTGCGGTGGGCAATAGCACGCACTGTGCTGGTGTACGGCATAGTGGATAATATGAGCCGCAGCAACATTGTGCTTTGGGTGAAGTCAAATCTTGAGCAGGGTAAAACCATTAATGTAGTAGATGACCAGTTCAGGACTCCTACACTGGCTGAAGATCTGGCGGATGGCTGTATACTAATTGCTGAAAAAAGAGCCAAGGGTGTTTTTAATATTTCGGGAAAGGATTTTTATAGCATCCTTGAACTTGCTCAAACCGTGGCGGACTATTATAAACTTGATAAAAGCCTGATAAAACCAAGCAAAAGCGCCGACATTAAACAACCTGCAAAAAGGCCGCCCATCACAGGTTTTATTATAGAAAAGGCACGCCGTGAGCTGGGCTATGAGCCGCATAGTTTTATTGAGGGTATCGGCATTCTGGAAGAGCAGATAAAGCAGATCGGAAGCTGATAATAAGTATTGCTTTTTTAGCAACTGCACTGCGCGTTTACGCTGGCGCTATTCGCCGGAGGCGCAGCCAATAGCAATGGGCCCGGCCAAAAACCTATGGCGCCGGATGGAGCTGGCGACAGGGGGAGTAAGGCGCGGAAAAAGTACGAAAAACATAGTGAGTGTACTCCGTTGTTATTGTATTTTGGTGGGGCCGTTAATTCTCACCGTATCCCAGTGATATACAATAGTCGGTTAATATCTCTTTATTCTGAATGAAAGGTGTGATACTTTTAAAACATACTTTTAGTTTTCAGGGCAGCAGAGGTGAATGAACCAATAAAAAAACTTGCAGGGCAAACGGTGGTCTATGGGCTGGGAACTATCCTTCCCCGTTTTCTGAATTACCTGCTCACACCTTTTCTTACTTACGGTTTTACCACTGCGCAGTTCGGCATCAACAGCGAGCTTTACGCTTATATCTCTTTCCTGAACGTGATCTTCACCTATGGCATGGAGACAGCCTTTTTTAATTTTTATTCCCGGGAAAATGACAAACAAAGAGTTTACAGCACAGCGCTGATCTCTGTCTTAATTACCACAGTTACCCTTACGCTGATTCTACTGCCATTTGCTGGCGAAATAGCAGAAAGCCGTTCTACCCCAAATGCCTCTTACTTGCCAGGGTTTATCGTATGGTGTATCCTGATCATAGCCAGCGATGCAATGATGGCCATACCCTTTGCGAAGCTCCGGGCCGAAAACAAGGCCATCAGATTTTCGATGCTGAAGTTGCTGAATGTGATCATTAATTTTTCTCTTACTATCTTTTTTATCAGAACCTGCCGGCTTAGTTACGAAGCCGGGGAGGACAGTTTTTTCGCCCTGATCTATGATCCCGATATCGGCATAGGTTATGCTTTCCTCGCTAACTTAATTGCCAATGGTGTGACGCTTTTATTTCTCAGTCGGCTTATTATTAAACACAGCTGGATCCTCGACCGGTCTCTTTGGAAAAGGATGTTATCTTATGCCTGGCCGCTGCTCATTGTAGGACTGGCGGGAATGGTGAACGAGACCCTCGACCGGATCATTCTGAAATACCTGGTAAAAGATGAGGTGGCCGCGCAGAATGCTGTGGGCATTTACGGCGCCTGTTATAAGATCGCCATTCTCATGACCATTTTTATACAGGCTTTCCGTTTCGCCGCTGAGCCATTCTTTTTCAGCAGGGCAAAGGAGGCCGACAGCAAACAGAGCTACGCGCTGGTGATGAAGTATTTTGTGATCTTCTGTCTTTTTATTTTTCTGGGCACCTTGCTTAACCTCGACTGGATCAAATTTTTTATCGGAGAAAATTTCAGGAGCGGTTTAAAGGTTGTGCCTATTTTACTGCTGGCAAATCTTTGTCTGGGAGTTGTGTACAATCTTTCTATCTGGTTCAAACTTAGCGGTCAAACCAGATTCGGGGCAGTGATTTCGCTGGCGGGCGCGGCCATCACCATCATCATCAACTTCATTTTTGTGCCTGAATATTCTTACGTGGCCTGTGCCTGGGCTACGCTTGCCGCTTACGGCGGAATGATGGTGATCTCTTATTTTCTCGGACAAAAGTATTTCCCGATAAAATACAATTTGCGGGCCTTGCTTTTTTACCTGATCATTGCTTTGTTGTTATACAGCGTGTCGATCACATTTCGATCAATCGATAACGTAGCACTTAAACTTACGCTTAATAATTTGTTGATACTGCTGTTTGGTATTATCATATACAGGTTCGAAATTAACGTTATCAAAAAAGTTAAAGCCAATGTCCCAGCTTCAGGTAAAAGTGATCAATAGATCAAAACACGCGCTTCCCGAATACGCCACCAAACTCTCTGCCGGGCTCGATCTTAAAGCAGAGCTTTCTCAGCCGCTTGTTTTAAAACCCATGCAGCGTGAGCTTGTTCCTACCGGACTTTTTATTGAACTGCCCGAGGGGTATGAGGCGCAGGTGAGGCCTCGCAGCGGACTGGCATCAAAGCATGGTGTAACCGTGCTAAACTCGCCAGGGACCATTGACGCTGATTATCGCGGTGAGGTAAAGGTGCTGCTGATCAATTTAGCTGCTACTGATTTTATTGTGAATGATGGTGAACGTATCGCGCAGATGGTTGTAGCCAGCCACGAGCAGGTGAAATGGAAAGAAGTGGAGGAACTCAGCGATACTACGCGTGGCGAAGGTGGTTTCGGAAGTACGGGGAAACATTGAGGATTTTTTCGGCGAACGGCACCGCTGGAGTGATCGTCACTCCGGGCTCCCCAAGCCGTCACTCCGGGCTTCCTAAGCCGTCACTCCGGGCGCTTTTTTAATCCCTGTCACCAAACAGTGTTCCTCCGCCTATACTTATGCTGGCATAGATCCCGTTCATATTAATTCCAGGGGCGTTTGAACTTTTCTCTCCGTTCACATTCAGGTTCCAGGTTGAGGGACTGATCTTGTAGCCTGCTTTAAAACCAAGCGACCAGCCCTTTTTACTGCCGGTTCCGAACATCCGCTGCCAGGCCATCTGCAGATTTATGAAGTACCCTCCTGCATCGGAGTGAAACCTTCCTCCTGGTGTTTCCAGTTGTTCTCTGAAATCTGTGGTGGCGCCTTTTTTACCCAGCTGAAAACCAAAGCCACCCAATCCGAGGCCAACATTAGGGTAAAAAAATGATCGTTTGCCGCTGCTGATCAGGTAACCTAAAGAAAAATACCCGTAGCCGCCACTCATATTAAGCACAGTAGTATCGCTTTCGAAATTCTGTCCGCTTAGTGAGGCACCGCCCCCTCCAAAAAGAACATTCTTTATTACAAAATAACCTGATCCCCCGAACGAAAGGTATGCTGGCGACAGAGCGGGGTAGCCGGTTTGTTCAAGCAAGGTATTTAGTTCGCCGAGATTAACTGTTTCGTAAGAACCGTTAAAATGCCCGAAGCCGCCGGTATGCTTTGACCGTGGATTTTTTTCTGTCTGGGCTGCTGTCGGTAAAACGGCACCACAAAACAGACAGGTAATAATAATTGCTGTTGAAATTGACTGGGTTGTTTTCATGGTATCAGGGTTTTAAATAGTGTTGAATGGTTTTTACATAGTCTTCAAAAGCTTTGATCCCTTTTTTTGTGACAGTGCATTCCGTGAGTGGATAGTTGTCACGAAAGCTTTTTTTTATTTCTATATAATCTGCTTCTTTCAATTTCTGTACCTGAACACTGAGATTGCCCGCGGTGGCACCTGTTTTTTCTTTCAGCCAGCTGAATTCAGCCTTGCGCACGCTTATGAGCAGCGACATAATAGCCAGCCTCAGCTGGGAGTGTAGCAGGGGATCGAGGTCTTTAAACATTGTTTTGAGAGCGATATTCTTTGCGTAACAGATGTCCTGGTACTACATAACTGCAGAAGATCGAAGCCGCCATACAGAGCAGTTTTTCCGGAGCAGGCATAAATACCGAGATGCCGGCGATGAGAAAGGAAAAGAGACTTCCAATGATCAAAGGCCTGAAATTGAGCAGGCCCCCGGAAATAAAGGTAGCCATGCCATAAAGCAGCATCATAAAAAAGTAAGTTACGGTCCAGCCGTGCACTTTCATAAAAAGGAGCGAGATGGCCAGTGCTATCATGAATGCTCCCCAGCTATAGCCGAGATAAACATCGGTGTGGGTGGTTACACGCTCACTTTTTTTGCGTCTGAAGCCGTAGATCAGCGAGATAATCCCTCCAAGGGGCATCAGCACCGACCAGACCATGTAGTGCCTTTCGATGCCTGTTTGCCAGCCGGCATAATGAAGCACCGCGGTTAAGGTTACCAGCCATCCCCAGAAGATTAGCAGAAAACCGTCATCTGCTATTTTGTGTTTTGCCGTATTGATCATGTTGCTGATGATCGCAAGGCTTTCGTTTGGTTGAATCTGTTTTTCCTGCATGATTTTTAAATTTGATACGACAAATGTAAACTAGTTTATATTGTAAACCAAATTTATTGTGCAAAAAAAAAGGGGCCCTTTGGCCCCTCAGTTTATTTTGCGGTTTCTTTGGCCGCGGCCTTGATCTTGGCTCTGATGTTTTCGGTAGTAAGTGAGCCTGGTCTTTCAATGGGAGAACCTGTGGCCCTGTCCCATATAAGATTGGCAAGAACGCCAAGTGCGCGACTCACACCAAAGAGTACTGTATAAAAATCGTACTCATGCATGCCGTAGTGCACCAGTAAGGCTCCTGAATGCGCATCCACATTTGGCCAGGGATTTTTGATCTTGCCCGTAGCCTGAAGAATTGGAGGTGCTACTTCGTAAACCATTTGTACGATCTCGCAGATATCATCATGTTTGATGTGGGTTTTATAAAAATCCTGCTGAGCGGTAAAACGCGGATCTGTTTTACGAAGAACAGCATGGCCATAACCCGGAACTACCTTGCCTTCAC
>JAEZDS010000224.1 GCA_023433205.1 Bacteroidota bacterium | reverse complement strand
GCATCCCGGTCACGTTGATTACCTGAGCCAGGCACGTGATCTGGGCGATTTCCTGGTTGTAGCGGTTAACAGCGACGATTCAGTAAGACGGCTGAATAAAGGGACTGAAAGGCCGCTTAATTCACTTGAGGCAAGAACAACGGTTTTGGCGTCACTTGCCTGTGTTGATCTGATTGTTCCGTTCTCGGATGATACTCCATACGAACTGATTAAACTATTGAAGCCCGATGTTCTTGTGAAAGGAAACGATTACAAAATTGAACAAATTGCGGGATATGACATTGTTCAGGCTTACGGCGGAAGAGTACTTACTATTCCTCTGATGCACGGATTCTCTACAACGGCGCTGGTAAAAAAACTGAAGGGATAGTTTTGCAGAGGGCGCGCAAGCAGGTCTGCGCGTTATTGCATGTTATCAAACCACTGCCTCTGGCGCGGGATCTTAAAATCACTAAGCATTGAAAGCTTCATGTTAAGAGATACCATGTAACTTTTTTGTACCCCTAATGGCACCCAGTCAATCCGGGCTTCCCAACACTTAAGATCACGGTAAATACTTACCCGGGTATAACTCAATTTTTGGGTATTAAAATCAAATCCACTTGTAACGCCCACCTTCCAGTACTTTGTGGGCGTCATGTCGGCACTGAAATTCAGTGCGTGATTAGGCTGGATCCGCCGATCGTCGGGGTTTGATAAAAGAAGGTTGTAACTCACCCTGAGGGTCCAGGGCAGCTTCTCCATTGGTTCATCGCTCCGCACCTCGCCTCCCCTTTCAGCGGCATTACTCTGATCGGAAGGCCGGCGGATATTCTTTAAGGCCTGCAGCATGTCGCTACCTAATGAGGTGCTAACGGCAATATTGCCACTGCTGAACCGCGCCAGGCGTCCGTCGCTCTGCCACAGATAAACATTACGATCGCGCCGGGTCACGGTATTCAGCTCATAAGGGTTGAAAAGCGATGAGGCCACAACGTCAAAGTATTTGAACACTAACGTACGCATGCTGATGTTCAGGGGCTGCATCTTAAAACTGTCTGCGGCAAAGTTATAGCCACCCACTACACCCAGGTTCTGAATCAGCGTGGTCTTCTTAAAAACAACGCCCGTGTCACTTCTCTGCTTGAATTTGCCCTCAACATTATTGCTGAGATTAAAGCTGAGGCCGTTTATTTTCCCCGCTGCCGGTCCGCCAAATACGCCCTGCTCAAAAATGCTGTATAACTGGGTACGTCCGGTGCTGTCGAACTGCACCTGGCGATAAAATCCCAGTTGAGGTTGTCCAAAATCTGGACGATAATTATATGAAATTGTGGGAATCATCAGGTGCCGGATCTGTTTCACTTTCCCCTTCCTGAAAACGTAATCAAAATAAACCTGCGTATTAAAGCTGGTGCTGAAGTTTGCGTCGTATCCTATGGCTCCGCCATCAACTGTGCGGGCAATAACCGCCTCACGGCCCAGTTCATCTGTTACAAAATCTTTGCGAAGCGATTTAGTGTACATGTACGAATTCAGGTTAAGGGCCGGGGTGGCGGTTATATATTTAAGAATATTGAAGTTTGTGGATATGGGTAACGAATGCCTGACGCCATTACGAAGGCGCTCACTGATGTCACCGGTAAAAATACTATCCTCATGCCCGGTTATTGAATTCCGCGCCTCAAAAACATAATGCATCTGTATTTTATCAAACACATTTTGCCTCGTAACATTGGCGCGCCTGAATGGGTAAAACCTGTTAACATTAAATGTCAGTGCCGGCAAAGTAAGATCCATTCTTTTGGTAAGGGAGTTCTGACTGTGTATTCCGTTAAGGCTGAGCACGCCGAACTTCCAGGTTTTTGAGAAAACAATATTCGACTGAAAGGTGTTTTGAAGAAACTGTCCGCTGTTCACCGAAGTAAGCCTGTTGAAGGTTTGGTTGTTTCTGAAGTTCACATTGGCACTGAAACGCACAGAGGGATTGCTTTTGTTATCCTGCGTGTGCTGCCACTCTATAACATAGGCGTCGTTTCGCCTGAATGCATTGGGTTCATTGGGTGTTTCCGCCGGAATTTCTTTTTCTCCCTGAAAAAACCGCGTGTAACTCACAAAGGTTCTGCCGCGACTTTTATAAAGCACGTAATAATTATTTTCGGCACCCAGCTTCCAGCTGCCATTGGCATAAATATCACCCCTGATCGTCATGTCTGTCTTCTCACTAAACCCCAGATAAAAACCCCCATCGCGCAGAAAAAATCCCTGCTCGGGTGAATAGCCATAAGATGGTAATACAATGCCATTATGTTGTTTTTTGGTATTGGGGAAAAATCCAAAAGGTAATCCCAGCGGAGTAGGAACCCCCGCAATCTCAAGATACATGGGTCCTGTCACAATTTTATCGTCTGGAATGATTTTGGCCCTTGTAGCGCGAAAAATGGTCTTTGCATCTGCTTCCTGACAGGGAATACATTTCATGTTTTTCATGTAAATGATATCGTTGCTGTCCTTTTTGATCTCATTGCCTATCACCAGCAGCTCTCCCTGTTTGGTGAGCGCGTTGTAGATCTTTCCTTTTTTTGTTTTTAAATTGTATTTGATTGTGTCGGCCTCCATGGTTTCGGAACCCTCTTTAAACACAGGAGTGCCCTGTCTGTTGCCAAGACTGTCGTTTCTGCCATAAGCTTTCACAATATTGGTTGAATAATCTATCTCAAGCACGGCCGCCTGCATTTTCATGCTGCCATACTCCACCCAGGCATCTCCGTATAAAAAAACCCTGCCCTCGCCTGGTATTGCAACAACACTGTCACTTGCCTCGTAACGCACCTTCTCCTCCAGTTGTACGCCCGAATCAGTTAAAGTGTCAGCCATAACCTTTTTTAACGTATCTGCAGGCATGGTTTGGCCGTTTAACCACGGCAGGCCAGCAGATATTAACAGTGCCGATAAGAAAATTCTCAGGCTATGGGGCGCTATTATCAAGGCCGATGGGGTACTTTTGTGAAGCGCCAGGTGGCGCATAGCTGCAAAGCTACAATACTTTAAGATAGAGCTGCTCCAATAAATTGTGCTGATGGTTAAAAATTTCAAATGGCCCCTGTTATATCTCACTGTGGTTTTTCTCTGCCAGGGGTTTACTCCTCCCTATGGCGCGCTCAACGGCGTAAAAACAATAGTGATAGATGCTGGTCACGGCGGTCGCGATCCGGGCTGTATGGGCGCTCATCACAAGGAAAAGGAAGTTGCCCTGGCTGTTGCTCTTAAGCTGGGGAAGTTTATGGAAGATCACATGAAGGATGTGAAGGTTGTTTATACCCGCACAACTGATGTGTTTGTAGACCTGGAGTCGAGGGCGCAGATTGCCAATAAGGCCAAGGCCGACCTGTTTATTTCAATTCACTGCAACGCGGCGGGCATGCCGGTAATGGTAAAGGATGCGAAGACAGGTAAGATGCGTCCGAAAAAAATCAAGAACAGCAAGGGTCGCTGGGTAAATGTTGAGACCGCCAACCCGGTACCTTTTGGCACTGAAACCTATGTGATGGGTTTAAAGAACGAGGCCGGAAAAATGGAAGTGGCAACCCGCGAGAACAGTGTGATACTGCTTGAGGAAGATTACGAAAAAAAATACGGAGGCTTTGATCCTGAAAGTGAAGAGAGTTACATTATTATGAGCAACTACACCTCTGCCTATGTGATACAGAGTGCCAACCTGGCAATGAAAATTCAGGAGGAGTACGTTAAGAAAGCCGGGCGCCACGACAAAGGTGTTCACCGGCAAAGCATCTGGGTACTATGGAGAACCTCAATGCCCAGTGTGCTTACCGAAATAGGTTTTCTTACCAATCCGCTTGAAGAAGAATTCCTGGGCAGCGAAAAAGGCCAGGATTATATCGCCAGGTCTATCTTTAACGGTGTTCGTAAATACAAGGATGAGATAGATGGTATAAAAAAACAATATGATGATGAGTTTGAAAAACTTCCGCCTATTGTAAATGAAAATCTGGCCGCAGCTGAAGAGGAAAAGAAAAGGAAGGACGAAAAACCGAAGATCACTGAACAAAAAGACAGTGCGAAACGAAACGCCGTCAGCGATGGAGCCGCAGTTACTGTTAATGCCGTAATTGAGGAAGACGATAGTGACGATGCTGCTGAGGGAAGTGGCGCCATTGTTGAAAAATACAAACAAAAAGTAGTGCTGGATGAGCTTGTTTTTAAAGTGCAGTTTGCCAGCAGCGACGTGGCCCTTAATCTTAAACACGGAAAGTTCTCGGCAATAACCGATGCCGACTTCTATAAACATGGAAATGTGCTTAAATACACGTCCGGTAAATTCACCAGCATAAAAGATGCGCACGAGCACCAGACCATGCTTCGCTCCAAAGGTTTTGGCGATTGTTTTGTAATAGCCATGAAGAATGGACAGCGTATTGATATGGCCGAAGCAAAACGGATGCTGAACGGCGGCGCTCCCTGAATTCAAGCAGCAGAATACGTCTAACCAAAAAGTTCGGCAAACGCATCCTCCATCCGGGATACAGCAACCACATTGATCCTGAAATTCTTGGTATCAAGTCCTTTGGTGTTGAACGCGGAGATCATTATTTTATGGAAGCCAAGCTTTTCTGCTTCCTGAATACGTTGTTCGATTCTGCTCACCGGCCTTATTTCACCCGTTAAGCCCACTTCTGCCGCGAAGCAGATATTCTGAGGCAGGGGCAGGTCTTCGTTACTGCTAAGAATGGCGCAAACCAGCGCCAGATCAATACCAGGATCCTCCACGCGAATGCCGCCGGCTATGTTAATAAAGACATCTTTTATCTCAAGCCTGAAACCGCAGCGTTTTTCGAGCACAGCCAGCAACATTCCAAGTCTTCGCAGATCAAAACCCGTTGCCGAACGCTGAGGCGTACCATAAGCGGCACTGCTAACCAGAGCCTGGGTTTCTATCAGCATTGGCCTGTTGCCTTCAAGAGTGGCGGCAATAGCAACCCCGCTGGTGGCGTTCTCACGCTGAGTGATCAAAATTTCTGAGGGATTCTCCACCTCCCGCAAACCCGCTCCCTGCATCTCGTAAATACCCATTTCGTTGGTATTTCCAAAACGGTTCTTCGTAGCGCGCAGCAGGCGGTAAATGTGATTACGGTCGCCTTCAAATTGCAACACAGTATCTACCATGTGTTCAAGTACCTTAGGCCCGGCCAGTGATCCTTCCTTTGTTATGTGTCCGATCATAAAAACCGGCACATTACTTTCTTTGGCATAACGCAGGAATTCCGCTGCGCATTCACGCACCTGGCTCACACTGCCCGGACTGCTGTCTACATAACTAGTATGCAGGGTTTGAATAGAATCCAGGATCACCAGCTGCGGCTCTATCTGCACTATCTCCTGAAAAATGTTCTGTGTGTTGGTTTCCTGAAGAATAAAACAACTCTCTGTGGTAATACCAATACGGTCGGCACGCATCCTTATCTGCTGCTCGCTTTCTTCCCCGCTTACATAAAGCACCCTCAGGTTTTTCATGCGCAGTGCCAGCTGCAGCATCAGCGTTGACTTGCCTATACCCGGTTCGCCGCCAAATAAGATCAGACTTCCCGGAACAAGTCCACCACCAAGTACCCGCGTAAGCTCTTTTCCCGGTACCGCCATCCGGGGAAATTCATGCATACCCACCTCCTGCAGTAAAACGGGCTTGTTGGCATTTTTGCCGCTTTTATTTCCCGCAAAAAGTTGCAGCCTGTCGTTCCTGGTTTCTTTTTTAACTACCTCTTCAACAATCGTGTTCCATTCACCGCATGCAGGACATTTACCCAGCCATTTTGCAGCCTGTGCGCCGCAATTCTGGCAAAAAAAAGATGTTTTGGTTTTGACCAATGGAGATTAAAAAACTTTAAATTCTAAGCACCAGGGTCCCGCCTCAGGATCTTAGAATTTAGGATTTCGACTTTTTACAACATATTGAGCTTCTGCATCAGCTCATCTCTGTACGAACCACCAACAGGAATGATCTTCCTTTCATTTTCGAGGATCACATTCTGGTTGTCAATGCTCTGAATCTTGTCAAGCCGTGCAATAAATGAACGATGAACCCTCGCGAACTGTACATTCCCCAGTTTCCGGTCAAGTTCCTTCATTGTACTGTGCACAGTGTAGCGGGAATTTTCGGTATTGATCACCACATAATCTTTCAACGCCTCCACAAAATAGATGTCCCTGAGGTGTACTTTAACCAGCCTGCTGTTTGATTTTACGAAAAAGAATTCATTGTTCTTATCGTCTTTGCTTTCAACAAGCGAATAAAGAAAGTCGCGTTCTTTCAGCAGCGCCGCATCCTTCTGATGCTTATACACCGCCATTTCTATGGTGGAGTGCAGATCTATCTCTTTGAACGGCTTTAAAATATAACCGTAAGGCTCCGTAATCTTTGCACGCGACAGTGTTCCTTCATCGGCATAGGCAGTAAGAAATATCACGGGAATATTCATGTTTTCCTTGATCTTCTCGCTCACGTCGATCCCCGTAAGATTGCCTTTGATCATAATGTCCATTAAAACCAGATCGGGCATCAGTTCTTCAATTTTTTCGATTGCCTCTTTACCATTGTTGGCTGAACCCACAACGTTGTAGCCCAATTTGGTAAGACTATTCTGAATGTCTTTAGCTACGATACTTTCGTCTTCAACAATAAAAATGTTAAGCTTCTCCATCTATGATGTTTACATTTTAAAACTAACCACAACCTCTGTACCAGAATTTTTACCCGAACTGAATTTAAGATCGGCTTCTATCTGCTCAATAAGTGTGTTCACTAGCTGTAATCCCAGGGAATGACTGTTGCGGAAATCTATGCCTTCGGCAAAGCCCACGCCATCATCTTTCAACTCTAAAAATACTAAATTATTCCTGCAAGTTAAATTAAACCTTATGATCCCCTGCCGGTTTCCGGGGAAAGCATGTTTGATGGCATTTGTTACCAGTTCATTGATTATCAGGCCAGCAGGGATAGAACTATCCAGGGATAAATGCACTTTCTCTACGTGGATATCGAGCTTGATCTTCTCCGCCGAATAAGAATAAGACTGTACAATATTGTTTACAAGGGTATGCACATATTCCGAGAAATTAACCGAGGTAAAGGATTTGTTCTGGTACAGGCTTTCATGAATGTAAGCCATTGTCTTTATTCTGTTCTGGCTTTCCTTTAATAGTGTAAGGGCATATTCATCTGACACATACGACGATTGCAGATTTAAAATACTGCTTATCACCTGCATGTTATTTTTAACCCTGTGGTGTACTTCTCTCAGTAATATTTCTTTTTCCTTAAGTGAGAGTTCCATGCGCTGCTGAACCAGCTTTTTATCGGTAATATTGTGTGCTATTCCACTTACTTCAACAACCAAATCTTTTTCGTATATGGGATTGAGAAATATCTCCAGATAAACGTGCTTGTAATCCTTGTCGGTGGTTTCAATTTCAAAACTGGTGGCTTTGCCCTGAAAAGCCTCTGCGTAATGATCTTTCAGCAGATCATTGTATTCCTGATCATTCGAAAGTACGCCCCGATCAAGTACTAGCCCTATGTATGGCTGGGTATTGTATAGTGCCGTAACCAGGTCGAAATAGTTCTTATTAAAAGAGGTAAGCCTTTCTTCCCTGTCTATAGTCCAGATATAATGGTGGCTGCTGTCAAAAATAGCAGTAAGTTTTGCGGTTTGGTTAAGCAGTTTTTGCTCGTATATCTTTGAATCTGTAATATCGTGGGCAATACAACTGATCTCGGTGATCATATTATCCTCATTAGCGATGGGGTTCAGAAATATTTTTCTGTACACTTTTTTTCCATCATAATCCTCCTTTTCAAACTCCAGCTTTTTTCCCTGAAAGGCCTCAATATAACGGGGATACCATGAATCAACATACTGTTCACGGTTCTGAGTTAAATGCTCATCAACCTTGTAACCGGGCTTAATGCTTATACCGTGCTGGCGCTTCACCACATTATAAAAATTCTGATTAAAAGAGGTTAACTGCAACTTATTATTAACCGTCCAGATTAAATGGGTGGAATTTTCAAGAATTGATGAAAGGTGCGCCGTTTTCTCAATCAGATTCTTTTCAACCTCCTGCCGTTCTCTTATTTCTTTCTGTAATTTTCTGTTAGTGGTTTCAGTTATAAAGGCCTTCACCTTTTCTCTTTCCCTTTGCCTTTGTTCGCTAAGGTTGGTTACGAGTGAAAGAATACAATCCTTGTTATTAAACTTTATCAGAACAGATTTTATCTCAACTTCAATGGGATTACCCTCTACATCCTTAATAACGTAACTGTAGAGTTTTGGGTCTTTTCTGTTCTCATATAGTTCCTTAAGTCTCCCAACGGCTTTAACCCTGTCTTCGTCGTTAAAAAAATCAATGCCAAACTTGCCCAGTATCTTGTTCCTGTTCTTTACTTTGAACAATTTCATTAGTGCCTTGTTTACATACAAACAAACACCATGATCGTGGATCACGTAGGCAACAGGAGAATTATCGAGTAAATTACGGTAATTGATGTACTGGTTCTCTATCTCGATGTCGGCCTCTTTCTGTTCTGTAACGTCCCTCAGGATATTGATAAAGAAAGCTATCTTTCCACTATCATTGGTAATAGGCACCAGATTATTCTCAAGCCATATCTCCTCATTTTCGCTGTTCAGCACCTTAAACGCAAAATGGTGGTTCTTTTTTATTGACTTTCGCTGATATTCCCTAAGTAACTTCTCTGATTTAAAAAAATCTTCTTTATCGCTGACCAGCCTCCTGGTAAAAAAGTCCTTGTCCTCAAGTGGTTTCCTGTAGTCGAAACCAAGTATCTTTTTAATATTTGGACTTACGTAAAGATATTTTTCTTCAGGATAGTATGTGTAAAAAGCAATAATATCATTGCCGTTATTGGTAATAAGATCGAACTTGCGTTTGGTTTCAAGCATCAGTTGTTCAGTCTCCCATCGCTCAGTAACGTCACGCATGTTTCCGATGAGGCCGGCTAGTCCTTTTTTGTTATCATACACCGGATTCACAGCTATTTCAAGGTGCTTGAGTTTGCCACTTTTATGATAGAATCTCACCAGAATATTTTTTTCCCTCTCTTTCTGGTTAAGTTTCATGTACTCTGATTTCTTTATTATCAGAAGATGCCGGTCATCAGGATGAACATGTTTTTGCAGAAGATCAGGATCCCTGTAAATATCTTCAGGCGAATATCCAAGTACATTACGGCATGAGTCACTTATAAACTTCGGATGAAGCTGCGGAATAAAAAGAAAATGAAAAATTACGTCAATACTGTTAGCGCTGATCTTGTAAAGCAGATCTCTCGCATTTTCTGAAGCAGAAGTGATACTTTTTCTTTTTGAAATTTCTTCAAAAACGGTTTGTATCACCTTTTTTCCTTTATACCAAACACTGTTTGAATTCGCCTCAATTACTATTTTTTTTCCTTTGTAATTAGTGAATTCCCTTTCAGCAGCGAAGAGTTGTGCTCCCTTCAGAATTAAATTATTGTTGCGTTTTACAAGTTTATGAAGCTTTTCATCAATAAACTGAAGCAGGCTGAATCCTTTCAGTTCTCCGAGTTTTGATTCCGGAATCTCAAATATATCGACGGCTTTTTTATTCAGAAAATAAATACGGCTGTTATCAAATAGTATAACAGCTATAGGAAGGCAGTTAAGGGTGTTTTCATCAACTTGTGTGCGTTGTTGTAATACCATACAGTCTGTTCCTAACTATTTCCTTATTGTCTGTGTTTTATTGTCATTGATCCGAATGTTATAGGTCCGCAAGCTTTCTTCGTAAGTGGGTCTTATCTTCTCACCCTGCCACTTTATTTCAATGTCGTTTTTGAAGTTAATGGTAAGATAATTAAAATCATTTTCATCAAAATATTTCCAGTCTCCATTTTTCATTCCTCCGTTATACATACCGGAGTATCTTCTTGCTCCGTTAGGGTGCCATGCCTGGTGCTGACCTTCAGGCTGCCCCAACACAAAACTTCCTTCAAATCTTTTTACCTTCCCGGGCATATAAAAAGATCTCCATAAACTATCAGGCTCATCATTAATGAAGTTACCATACTCCAGGTAATTCCCTGTTTCATAAACCCATCTTCCTTCCTTCATGTTATCGACATATAGTCCCTGCAGGGTAATTTTTCCATCCTCATCGTATTCTTTCAGATCGCCATTTCGTTTCCCGTTAATAAAATACTCTTCTCTGTATAACTTACCACTTTCATAAAACCATTTCCAGGCTCCCTGTTCTCTTCCAAATTTGTCATATTTTCCCCTTTGCTCAATTGAACCATCCGGATAATAAAAAACCCACTCACCGGTCCGCCTGTCATCTTTATAAACACCTTTTGCACTGAATTCTCCTGTGTGATGGAACTCTATCCAGGCACCCTGCCTGTTTCTCAAACTATCAACAGCCCCACGGGCAACCACTATCCCCTCAAAATACTCAATCGCACTGTCAGGAACCGGTACATTTCTGCAAACCATCCTTTTAATAAATACATCGCTGGTATCGTCCCTTCTGAATAAACTGCTGTCACATTGCCTTTTCTGAATGTAACGGTAATGGGTTCCTATGGCAAGGCCGTCGCTGTAAACACCTTCATACTTCAAAGTTCCATCTTCATAAATTTCCCTGTAAACCTCAACATTGGCTATCTCGGGGGCATTCAGTATCCGGACACCATTACTGTACTTTTTAGTATTCAGCAGGTTGCCCTTTGCATCGTACTCCTTTACATAACCGTCAAGAGAATCATCATTAAATTTCATCTCTTTTTTAACCTGCATATCATCGTAAAATTCCTTCCATATCCCCTGTTTTTTATTTTGATCGTCGCGCTGGTTTATCTTTTCGTAACCCTGTAAAATTCCTCCTTTGTACACCGAAATAGAAGTAATAACGGAGTCAGCGCTAAATTCATACGCTTTCCCTTCGATTTTCCCTTTTTCAAAGGGTGTTATCGACTTTACGATGCCATTTGGATAGAAGGTTTTCGAAAAGCCTTGCTTTACGTCGTTAGAGAAACTCTCAACAGAAAGCGCATTGCCCAAGGTGTCGTAGCTGATTGTTGGCCCATTCCTTAAACCTTCGCTGTATTCAATTGTTCTGGTTAGATGTCCGCGCTCACTGAAAAATCTCCAGGTACTATCCAGTTTAAAATTCTTTCTGTTGCCCTCAATTTTTATTTTCCCGTTTGGATAGTAGTTTTTCCAATAACCGTCTGGTTTGCCATTTTTTAAATACCCTTCGCTGCTAACCTTTCCGTTTTCATACAAAAAACGGTTATACCCATTGGGATTGGTTGTTTGAGAGTTAAAATCAACAGAAACCAATAAAATCAAAAAAAGAAGAAGCTTGCCTGTCGCGCTGCGCATGTTTTCAAAAACTAAATTTAAAGAATTAAAGTGAAGAGACCCTCAGCCAAAAAATATCAGACTCAAAGATTTCCAGATATATACTATATCATATCTTTTTTAAAAGAAAGATTATTACTGTTATTATAGGGGTGTTAATATTGTTAGAATGTATTTGAAGGAAGTTTGTATATACCGTTTATGAGTAATCATTAACAGGTAATAAACAAAGATAGATTATTAAGGTGCTGATTGTCACTGGGGCTAATTTCAATTAACAATAGTTAGAAGTAATGAATATTAAAAACTTGAGTACTTTTGAATTTGTTAGCAAGGGGTTTTTGGAGTGTAGAACTAAATGCAGCAGATTATAAATTTTTGTTGCAAAACAGGGAAAATTTTCCACATAAATAATTTTGATACGAGTGGCACAGAATTTGCTTTTACTTCTTCACTTTTGTTAAATATTTTAACAATTACTTTGTGAATAGTTGATTTTGTTAGTGGTTCAGTATCAGGCCCGTTATTTTTAAGTGTTAATGAACGTTGATTACTATTTTCAAACAAAATCTAGAAAATCAGAACTAAAATGAATGAAATGTGTAGAATTATCCCCATAGGGGCAGACCATGCCGGCTTTGATTTGAAACAAAAGGTGATCAAATTCCTTGAAAAAGAAGGTCATTCGGTCATTGATAAAGGTACTTACAGTGAGGATAGAGCCGATTATCCTGATTTTGGCCATGCGGTGGCGGAGGTAGTTGCAGGGGATGCTGAACAGCTGGGGATTTTGATGTGTGGAAGTGGTAATGGTATTGCAATGAGTGCTAACAAACACAAAGGTGTAAGAGCGGCACTGTGCTGGAATGCTGAGATTGCAGAACTTGCCCGTGCACATAATGATGCAAATATTCTTGTTTTACCTGCGCGCTTTATTTCGGAAGAAGAGGCGTACAAATGCGTGAAGGTTTTTCTGGACTCCAAATTTGAAGGAGGAAGACATGCCGGGCGCGTAAAAAAGATAGATTGTTAAGTTTGCGTTACATATATATAGGCCTGATCTGCATTTTTTCCTCACTCCATAGCAGGGGTCAGATTTACTTTCCTGAAATAAAGGGTACCACCCTTGAAGGAAAAAAACTGAGGATCCCCACCAATAATAATAAATATAGTGTAATCGCCATTGCCTTTCATCGTGATGCAGAAGAAGCGCTGAAAAGATGGCTACAACCACTTTATGATTCCTTTATAAAAAAAGATGGTGGTGATCCCTTTGATCTTTCGGAGTTTTATGATGTGAATTTTACTTTTATTCCTATGATAGAGGGGTTTAAGAGAGTAGCAGAAGAGTTCAGGAAAAACACCGATGCCTTTTTCTGGCCTTATGTGCTCGATACCGAAAAGGCTGATATCAAGTCTTTACAAAACGAATTGGGCATTGACGATCCTCAAATTCCCTATTTTTTTGTGCTAGATAAAAGGGGGATGGTGGTGGCTAAGGTTCAGGGCAATTTTAGTGAAGAAAAACTAAGCAAACTCGAAGATGCGGTTGAATAAAGGTATGTTAGAGGTTTAACACACCTTATTAGTTATTTCCTGCCAGTCCTGGGTGGTAGTAGTTTCCCGTACTTTATATTTCAGTATCTTTGCCCTCCCCTTTTTTGGAGAGATCTTACGACATAATTGTTGTTGGCGCAGGACATGCCGGCTGTGAAGCTGCTGCCGCCGCTGCCAATCTTGGCTCAAAAGTGCTGCTGGTAACCATGAATATGCAAACCATTGCGCAGATGAGCTGTAACCCTGCTATGGGTGGAATAGCCAAAGGGCAGATTGTGCGAGAGATAGATGCGCTGGGAGGTTATAGCGGAATAGTATCGGATAAAAGCGCCATTCAGTTCAGAATGCTTAACCGCAGCAAAGGACCGGCCATGTGGAGTCCCCGCACACAAAACGACAGGATGCTTTTCGCCAGCCTGTGGAGGGAAATGCTTGAACAAACTCCCAATGTCGATTTCTGGCAGGACATGGTGCGTGAGCTTGTTGTAAGTAAAGATGGTAAGAGGGTTGAAGGTGTAGTTACGGGACTGGGCATAAAATTCACTGCCAAAGCCGTGATCTTAACCAATGGTACTTTTCTGAATGGAATTATACATATTGGAGAGAAACAGCTTGGTGGGGGAAGGTCAGGTGAAAAAGCGAGCCATGGAATAACGGAACAATTAGTCCAAATAGGATTTGAGAGTGGGAGGATGAAGACGGGCACTCCGCCAAGGGTAGATGGTAGGACGCTCGATTATAGCAAAATGGAAAGACAGGATGGGGACACTGAGCCTGATAAATTCAGTTATCTCCCCGGGACTTCTCCTTTCGAAAATGGAGCAGGTGCAGAGCAGAAGCCATGTTATATTACTTACACTAATCCCCAGGTTCATGAGATCCTGAAAACAGGTTTCGAAAAATCCCCGATGTTTCAGGGGCGCATTCAGGGTCTGGGCCCACGCTACTGTCCAAGTATAGAAGACAAGATAACACGTTTTAGTGAAAGGGAAAGGCATCAACTGTTTGTTGAGCCGGAGGGCTGGAACACAGTTGAAATATACCTGAACGGTTTTTCATCGTCTTTACCCGAGGATGTTCAGTTAAAGGCAATGAGGCTGGTACCTGGCATGGAGAAAACTAAAGTATTCAGACCGGGGTACGCCATTGAATATGACTATTTTCCCCCAACGCAGTTATCGAAAACACTCGAAACCCATCTTGTGGATGGACTATATTTCGCCGGTCAGATCAATGGCACTACCGGTTATGAGGAAGCTGCCTGTCAGGGATTGATGGCTGGTATAAACGCTCATTTGAAAATCAACGAAAGCGAGCCGCTGATCTTAAATCGTTATGAAGCCTATATAGGCGTTTTGATTGATGATCTGGTGACCAAAGGTACTGATGAACCTTACCGCATGTTTACCAGCAGGGCCGAGTACCGTTTGTTACTTAGGCAGGATAATGCTGATGTTCGTCTGACGCCTTTAAGTCATAAAATGGGACTGGCCTCTCAACAGCGTTTAGATCAGGTGGAAAAGAAAGTAAGAGGTGCGGAGCAAATCATTGATCATTTTAAAAACACAAGTGGGGAACCCGAGACACTGAATGTTTATTTGGAATCTCGTGGCTCAGCCCTTCTTTCTCAAAAAACCCGATATGTGAATGTCCTGTCTCGTCCTGATATTGATATTAAAGGAATGATCCAGTACGATGAAGGGTTACGATCTGCCATTGCCCAATATGGCACTGATAGCATTCTCCAGGCAGAGATCCTGATGAAATATGAAGGATATATTCAAAGAGAAAAGGAGAATGCCGATAAATTGAAAAGACTGGAAGAATATAAGATCAGGCCGGATTTTGATTTTAACGTCATTAGCGGATTGGGGAATGAGGCCCGGGAAAAACTTACTAAAATTAGACCTGCTACTATCGGACAGGCCAGCAGGATTTCAGGCATTAATCCCGCAGACGTTTCTGTTCTTTTAATTCACCTCGGAAGATAGTTGCACGTGGAACAATCTCTTTTGCTTTTTAGGGAAGTTTGCCCGGTCTGCCACAGTCCTGGATCTTCGGAGTTTCTGAAATGTAAAGACTATACGGTCAGTAACGAATGGTTCACGATTGTCTGTTGCGATAGCTGTGGATTTAAATTCACTAATCCTGTACCGGCTCCTGAAGTTATCGGTAAATATTATAAATCTGAGGAGTATATTTCTCACAGCGATACTAAGAAAGGGTTGATCTCAAGGTTGTATCACCTGGTGCGTAATTTCACCTTAAAATCAAAATTACAGCTTATTGGAGGGCGTTCTGAGGGCATGAGATTGTTGGATTATGGTTGTGGGACCGGAAGCTTTTTAGAAGTCTGCAAAAATGCAGGTTGGTTGGTTACCGGTATGGAACCTGATGAGGATGCTGCGAAACTGGCTTCCCGCTCCGGGGCTATATATCCCGATCTCCAGACATTGAAGTTGAGGGATCAGAAGTATGACGTAATAACACTGTGGCATGTATTGGAACATGTGTCTGATCTTGCAGAGACGCTGTCTTTTTTTACTGAGGTTTTGTTGCCGGGTGGAAGGCTAATAATCGCTGTGCCAAATTACCGCTCTTATGATGCAGTGTCTTATGGTGCACATTGGGCCGCGTACGACGTGCCACGACATCTTTACCATTTTGATCAAACTACTCTGGGAACTTTGCTGAAATCCTACGGTTTTGTCTTAGACAAAGTACGTCCAATGCTTTTTGATAGTTTTTATGTAAGCCTCCTAAGCGAAAAGTACTTGCGTGGAAAAAGCTCATATCTCAGGGCTTTTATGACGGGGCTTAGGTCTAATATCAAGGCATCAAGAACCGGCGAGTATTCGAGCCTGATCTACATTTTCACAAAATAGTTTGCAATTCTTATTTTGTTCCACGTGCAACAGACCATGCACTGTTCGTTACCAGCCAATTATAAGTTGTTGAGAGGTCTTTGCTTTTCTGCTTTCTTTATTTTAGATGTTCTGAGGATCCGCGAAAAGAGGTCCAGGGTGTATAATGGTGAAGCCTTCTCGGCTAGGGACCGGCAGGTGGTTTCTAAAGCAACCTGGAGCGGAAAGCCAGTGGGTTTGCCAAGTTGTGTGTTTGCCACCGCCCCAAACTGATCCATTAAATCATAGCCTCAATACGCTGACCCTAATCCTCCCGAAGTCCGGATTAGCAGCTGATGTTTAGGGTGTAGTTATCCATATCATGGATTCTAAGAGCTCATGTGCCAGGCAAATGCTGGTGAGGTGCAATTTTCCTAGCAAATGTATACTTAATGATAACCCAGATTTACCACTGTTAGTGGGATGAGGGTTTTCAGCTGGGCCTATATACCTCCGTCTGTTAATGGGGATGGCAAGTACATCCTTGGCAGTGCAGGGCGAAGGCAAACCTCGCCTGGGAATTGCGCTCGTTAGGGGTTCTGTATTACTTCAACATGGCTGTCTTTTTTTGAGCAGGGATGGGTAATTTGGTAAGTGCGTTGGCTTGGTTCTCGATCTGAGTCGGAGCTGGGGTGATGCTTGAGATGCTAATGTTGATATAATACGGTTGATGTGGGGAGGGAGGTTTGGCGCCGGTGGAAGCTGGTTTTTTCCTTTTTCCAATGGACATTGAAGAAATGAGCAGGGATGTAACGGTGATGAACTGGGCGAATTTCGCTGAAGAACTTGACTTAATTTGTATGGGTGGCCGCGAAGAAGATTCAGGTTTTCTCACTGTTCACAGGAAGCGCCTCTGTTATTTTGGTCTACCAAAGTTGTAATAGCCGGCGGTGAAGTGCAAGGCTTGTGTCATAGTACTTGTGCCTTCTTTGTTGAGATCAGATGGGCTTACCGAGCAGAGAGTTTCACGTGGAACTATTTTAGATATAAATTTAGACTCTCCTGTTTTCCGCATAGATTACAAAAATTGGATTTTTTGCTCTGTAACCCTGTAGTGGCGCGGGGTCACTTTGAAGTTTGGGTGCCTCGGCCTCAGTAATTGCAAGACAGGTGAAGTTGCGAACGTGCCTGAGGTGAATTAGGACAGCTATATATGTGCGTTGGCGGGTACACGGCGCGGGGCGTGGGTGAATTGATTTTTTGTTGGAAAAACAGTGAGGGGCGCGCCAGACTCGTCACTAGCCTGCACAGCATCGGGGTGACGGGGTGTGGGCTCGGTTCTATCAAACTTTCCATTGGCGCTGAGATTTCGATGATAAATAAACTCCTGGATTAAGCGCCCGGGCATTTGTCCCTTGACGAAGTATCAGTCATTTTAAGGAGTTAAAATATACCTTTCTGTCTAACTTCTTTTTGTGGGTGCCTTTTTTGCGGAGAACAAGAGTTCCTTAGATTGTATACAAAATAACCAAGCCAAAATATTGGTGGTTGATGCTAAGTGCGTTTTTCAGCAGGCCTTATTTAGAAATGATTTTGAACTCTGTCCGCCTGTTCTCCTGTCTTCCTTGTTCGGTATCGTTGTTTTTTAAGGGCTTCGATTCTCCGTAGCCTTTGGCAACAAGCCTGGATTTCGCAATTCCTTTTCCCGTAAGGTAGTTTACCACAGAAGCAGATCTTCCCTCACTGAGGCGCAAATTATAATCGTCGCTCCCTATATTGTCGGTGTGGCTGGCTATCTCTACCTGCATGGTGCCGTTTTCATTCAGGACCTTAAGCAGTCGTTCCAGTTCCGGCTCTGATTCTTTGCGTATGCTGGTTTTGTCAAAATCAAAAAAGATGTTTTTAAGAATTATGGTGCTGCCTACGTCCAGCCTTTTTAGGACAATATCCAGATTGAATTCCTGAAACTCGGCGGAGTCTGGCAGATCAATGTTCTCTGAATGGAAAAGATAGCCTGGGCTCTTAACCGCAATCCCATAGTTTCGTCCGCTAGGCAGTGTAACTAAATACTTACCGCTGTTGCTGTTCGATTTAAAGGTTGCCAGTTGCAGATTAAGTTCATTGTCTACCAGTTCAATTGTGGCCTCAAGCGCTTTGCCGCTTTTCTCATCGGTTATCACTCCTTTTAATATTGTGAGTTTGGCTGAGCGAACCTCAACAGGGGCAGAACTTTTGAGGTGGCTCACGGGGTTTGTGATGCTGGCCAATAACTGATCCTCGCTGTTCAAAAGGGGCTGTTTTTCCGGACCCAGAAAGGTGATCTTGTAAATATCCTGTGCTCCAAAACCACCTGGTTTTGCCGATGCAAAGTAAGCTCTGTTCCCCGATCCGCTCACCACAAAAAAAACATCATCATCCGGACCGTTGATTGGATAGCCCAGGTTAACCGGGTGGGTCCAGACACCGTTTTCAAAGGTGGTTTTAAAAATATCATATCCCCCCATGGTGCCGGGGCCCTTACTGCTAAAGTACATTGTTACGCCATCCGGATGCATAAACACTCCCTCTTCCCCATACTTACTGTTTATGGGTGTCCCTATGTTTTTAGATGAACCCCACTCTCCGTTAGGTTCCATGTCGCTGTAATAGATGTCCCCATCTCCCATGCCACTTTCCTTTTTGCTTACAAAGTACAGGCGTTTGCCATCAAAACTAAGACTAACGGTAGACTCGTGATATTTGGTATTGATGTTCTTGTTCATCCTTACCGGTTCTTCCCAATCAACACCAAACAAAATACTTTCGTAAAGATCTCCCTGGTCGCTGGCTGAAGAACGAAAAACATACAATTTACTTCCATCGGGAGAAAGTCCGGCTGAGGCATCGTGACCCTCTGTGTTAACTGCTTTGCTCAGTTGTTGCGCAGGCTGCCACTTACCGTTAATTTTCTGGGACATATACAGGTCTTCAAAATATCCATTGTCAGACTGATCTCTTTTTCCACCTACTGAGTTGGGACGGCGGGATGTGAAATAAATGGTTTGTTCGTCGGTAGTAATTGCAGGGCTGTATTCGGGATAAGGGGTATTGATATTGTTGCCAAGGTTGTCTACAAAAACGCGTTCAGGTGATTTGCTGAGGTTTTTTCCCACCTCACATTCACTTATCTTTTTCTGAACATCTTCAATGGCGGCAGCATTTGCTTTTGAGCGTTGCTGCAGTAAGCCCAATTGTAGTTTGTACTGTTTAATGGCCTCGTCCCATCTTTCATTCAGATGATAGGCCCAGCCTAGCCAGAACGATTGGTCCAGTTCGACCTGGGGGTTGAGTTCTGCTGCTTTTTCAAGATATTTGATTGTTTCGGGTGAATTGGGGTTGGTGTGAAACCAGATAAGGCCGAGCATATAATTGACTCTGGCGTTATTGGGATTAAATCTGTGCGCATCTGTAAGAGGGGCGATGGCAGCTTTAAAATCGTTTTGTCCGGCCCTTTGATAATCATGCAGAGATACGGGCAAATATCTGTTCCAGCTGAAATAGGCTTTGCGTTGCTCTTCTATATCACGCCTTCCCTGTAAAAAAAAGCTGGTTCCGGTTTCCAGTTTGCGCAATGCATCCTTTAGCTGATCTTTTCTTCCGGGAAAGTTGGATTTTTCAAACTCAATGTTTTGTCCCGCGGCAGCAATACTTAGTAGTGCGGCGATAAATAGGGAGTAAATTCTAACTGACATATCAATTCTGGCAGCTGGCGTTAATAAAATGTTTGGCGCTGGTGACCCCCAGCTCGAAAGCCGTTTTCCAGTCATTACAGCTTCCTTCTTCTTCTCTTAACATCTGTCTGGCTATTCCTCTGTTATAATAGGCGGGCCCGTTTTTTTTATCTAGTGCTATCGCCCGGTCTGCGAGTTCACGTGCTTTTTTGTAATCCTTGTTTCTTATTGCAACCGACGAGAGATTGTTATAGGCGTTGGAGTTTTTTGCGTCAATACTCAGAACTTCTTCAAAGTCTAGTTGGGCCTGTTTAAGCTGATCGTTCTCAAAATAGGCCACACCCCTGTTGTTTAATGCTATCAGGTAGTTGTTTTGAATGCTTATAGCCTTATTGTAAGCCTTAATGGATTTATCTCTTTGTCCATTTAAACGATAGGCCGAGCCAAGATTGTTCCAGATAAATGCATGGCTGCTGTCGGCTAGCACAGCAGATTCGTAATCGGCAACAGCTGCCTGGATTTCATCTTTCGCTCTTCTTGCGCTTCCCCTGTCGTTATAAGCAAAAGCAAATCCTGGCTTGTTGAGTATGGCCAGAGAGTAATATCCAATGGCCTTGTCAAATTCTTTTTTTTCGTAATGCAACAAACCTTTGTAATAGGCTGCTTCAGGATGATTGCCATTTAGCTCCAGGCACTTGTCGAGCGCAACCTCCTGGCTGTCTCTTTTATTCATGCCGGCATAGATCAGACTTTTATTAAATTGATATTCTTCATTAGCTGGTGATAATTTTATGGCCTCCCCTATATCGTTAAGAGCGTCGTTGTATCGTTTGAGGTTTGTAAAAGCAATTGCGCGGTTGCTTAAAGCCTTCTCAAAATCAGGTTTAATTTCAAGACTTCGGCTAAAAAGTTCTGCAGCAGCTGAGAAATTTTTCTGCTCCATTGCAGCCAGTCCATTGTTGTAATCTAACTGGGCGGTTTGCTCAGGGTCGAGGTTAAGCGAAACCTTAACGGTATCTTCCTGGGCGTGCAGAGATGAGGTGAGTGCTAAAACACAAAAAATATTTCTTATCACGCAAATAAAAGTACTTTTTAGCTTTACCACACTGGCCCGTAAAGCTCAAATCTTCTAAACAAAGGCCTTTTAATATGTGTTTAACAGAGGGGGATGGCCCGCACACAGCGCAATGATAACACACCTGCTTTTAGGTCTTTTGCCCACAGATTATAGATTTGCCGGGGGTGAAGTTGGCCGCCAGATCAATTACACGAATTCCGTTGTGCTCTGTTCTTTCAATCTGTATCCAGCCCAGAAGCAGTTTATCGCCCGATATAATACGAAATCCAACAAATGTGCGGCCACTGAAACTGCAGTTGAAAGGTAGCTGGGCGCTGTAGGTATTTCTAAGGTGCGACGATTCAAAGAACAAGCCTGAGCCGTCTATTTCATCACCCGCATTAAAAAAACGAAGACAGGGTCCGTCAGCTGAAAATGCAATCTGATTTGCCGGATCTGCAGGCGAGAGGGTTATCTGATAATTGGCCGGGCATTGATGCGGGGACTGCGGGGTGGAGGTGTAAGTACGACTCAGTATTTTGAAAAAAGCTTCGCCGTCCCTGCTGAATCCGAAAGTAACCGAGGCGGTACTGTCAAGTGGCTCAGGCCTGTCGCATTCTGGATGAAACAAATGATCGTTGACGGTGTGCCTTACAGAATTCACCGAAACCTCGGGAGAATGATAAATTATCTTATCCTCAGGCGGAGGTAAATCATTTTTTTGGCAGCCGGGAATCTGCGCCAGCACAAACAGTAGAGGAATCAAAGGTGCAGGACTTCTCATGGCGCCATCTATTTTGATGAAAAAAGCCCCGCCGGTTCCTCCGGCAGGGTTGATTTATATAGGCGGGTTTTACCCCAGGTATGCCTTTAAAAGGCGGCTACGGCTGCCGTGTTTTAGGCGGCGAACGGCTTTTTCTTTAATTTGTCTTACCCGTTCGCGTGTAAGGTCAAACTTCTCTCCTATCTCCTCAACGGAATGCGGATGTTTGCCGCCCAATCCAAAAAACAACTTAATTACATCAGCTTCTCTGTCGGTAAGGGTGTTAAGTGCTCGGTAGATCTCAAGCTGCAGACTTTCGCCCAGAAGCTGTTTGTCAGGATTTTGAGAGGCTTCGTTTTTCAGCAGGTCGTACATGGTACCGCCGTCTTCGTTGCTGCTCAAAGGAGCATCCATGCTCATGTGCCGGCTGTTGTTGCGCATGGTGTCTGAGATGTCCTGAGGAAGCATGTCAAGCACTTCGCTCACCTCATCGTAACTTGGTTCGCGTTCCAGGTCCTGTTCCAGCATTGACATGGTTTTGTTGATCTTGTTAATGGCCCCTATTTTATTCAGAGGAAGCCTTACTATACGGCTTTGTTCTGCAAGTGCCTGCAGAATGCTCTGGCGGATCCACCACACGGCATAGGAGATAAATTTAAAGCCTCTTGTTTCATCAAAACGCTGAGCTGCTTTAATGAGGCCGAAATTGCCCTCATTAATAAGATCGGGCAGACTTAAGCCCTGGTTTTGGTATTGTTTACTTACTGACACAACAAAACGAAGGTTTGCCTTCACCAGTTTGTCAAGGGCACGCTGATCGCCCTGCTTGATTTTCTGGGCAAGTGTGACCTCTTCCTGTGCCGTAATCAGTTCAACCCTGCCAATATCCTGCAGGTACATATCAAGCGAGGCTGTTTCGCGGTTAGTGATTTGTTTGGTGATCTTTAGCTGTCTCATAATTCTTTCAGATTTCCTCCTTAATAACCTTTACGGCAGGAATTGTGCCCGCGTTGGGTGGTTTTTCTGTTAATTGGCCAAAGCACCAATAAATTGCGTAATCTGCAGGTTTTACTGAGCAAAAAGCCACATAAAATGTTTGAAAGTCCTGGTTTGTTTATGGGTACCGGTTTGTGATTCCTTTATAAATTAGCGCTTCGGCCATGATAACCAGACTATATATCAGCAATTTCGCGTTAATCAGGAAAATGGAGGTGAGTTTTCCCGGCTCCTTTACTGTTATTACGGGAGAAACCGGTGCAGGGAAATCTATCTTCCTGGAAGCGCTAGGCCTTGCACTGGGCAACAGAGCCGACCTCTCAGTTCTTGATAACAAAGAGCAAAAATGTATAGTCGAGGCCGAATTTGACGTGTCCACCCTTGATCTTCGACCTTTCTTTGAAGAATACAACCTGGATTATGACGCAAAAGTGATCGTAAGGAGAGAGATCAGCGCAGAAGGCCGCTCCCGCAGTTTTGTGAACGACACGGCCGTTCAACTGGCTACGTTAAAGATGCTTGCAAATATGCTGGTTGACATACACTCACAACACCAGACGCTGATGTTGAACGAGAACCGTTTTCAGCTGGACATGGTAGATGCATTTGCCGGCACCAGGGAATTATTCACCAGCTATACGGCAGAATTCCAAAAACTTCAGGGATTAAAAAAAGAAGGCCAACGTCTGCATGAATTGGAAGTTCAAAGCAGGAAAGATTTTGACTATTATGACTTCCTGTTTAAAGAGCTCGATGTTTTTGTGTTAGCTCCCGGCAAGCTGGCCGAACTGAAACACCTGAGCAATACACTGGAAAATGCAGAAACCATCAAGTCTGTTCTTGCCGGCAGCAGCGCTGCCCTTGATGAGGGCGAGAACAATGTGTTGTTAGCGCTGGCGCAGATCAAACAGTCGCTTGCTTCACTGTCAAAGTATGGCGGCGAATATCAGCAGCTGCTTGATCGTACAAATTCAGTATACCTTGAACTAAAGGACATCTGCCAGGAAATAAACAAGGCAGGCACGGACCTGCAGTTCGACGCGGCCAGGCTTGACGAAACCAATACGGCGCTCGACAGACTTACCCGTCTTATGAAGAAACACGGGGTTGATAGTGAAGAGGCGCTTCTTGCAACCAAAAAAGAGATCGAAAACAAGTTACTCGCTTTTAGCAGTCTTGAGGCACAGATCAGCGGCGTGCAGAAACAGGTGAAACAATGCACCAGCAAGTGTGGAGAGCTGGCGAAAGAACTAAGCAAAAAGAGAAAGGCGGTGGTGCCCGCGCTTGAAAAGCGAATAAAGCAGATGCTTGGAGAATTGTCGATGCCAAACGCGGCATTTAAAGTGGCAGTGGAAAATCTTGATGAGCCAGGTCTCACAGGATTTGATCAGGTGAGCTTTTTGTTTTCCGCTAATAAAGGTTCTGAGCTTGCCGAGCTGCAGAAGGTGGCGAGCGGCGGGGAGCTAAGCCGGCTCATGCTGTGCCTGAAGGCATTACTTGCTGAAGTTAAAAAGCTGCCAAGTATAATTTTCGATGAAATAGATACCGGGGTAAGCGGCGAGGTTGCGGCCCGGATTGGTGCAATACTGAATAATATGAGCGCTACGATGCAGGTGATTGCTATTACTCATTTACCACAGATGGCCAGCAGGGGACAGCACCATTTATTTGTGTATAAAAAAGACGAGGGGCAAAGGACCAATTCATATATAAAAGAGTTGCAGGGCGACGAACGGATCCGCGAAATAGCAAAGATGCTCAGCGCCGGTAAGCCAGGCGAGTCTGCACTGCAAAACGCGCGTGAGTTACTTAGTGTCTGATATTTGCTGTTTGGGCTTGTAACTGAGTAGCAAAACCACAAGGTACAGCATCAGCAGGGAGGGAAACAGCGCCTTGAGACAATATGGTTGTACCACGGTTTTCCGAATTTCATGCGGCACCAGATCTGTGACAGCAAGGGAGGTGAACACCGTGCAGGTGATCAGAAAAAATTTTGCCGCTGTGTTAAACTTCAGTGCAGCAGCAAAAAGAACTACCCCACACATTACTATGATAAAAGTGGGCGATTCTGCCTTGTGATTAAACAGCACCATCCATAACAGCGTGAGGGCAAAGTAAAGATGCCTGAATGTACTCTGGCTGAAGCATCGGATATTCAGAAGAGGCAGCCCGAGGAGAAGAGCCCCAAAAACGAGCACCAGATTTTTGTTAAGCGGCACTCCGCCTAATGCCTCGGCCAGGCCCTGCAATCCAATCCCAGTAGAGATACTATGGTCGTTTCTGAGCATCTCCAGCCAGTTCGAATACTGCCACAACAGTGTATCAAGGCCGGTTAGCAGGGCCGGGGAAAAACCAAGCACAATAAACCAGACAACAAGCCATACTCCAGTTTTTTCTTTGCGTGGATACAAAATCAGGAGTGGCAAAAATACCAGGGTAAACAACTTTATGAAGACCGTAAGCATCACAAAGAAAGCTGCGTTGAAAGGTCTGTCTTTTTCAAGGGAGCCAAAAGCAAGAAGAAGGAGGCCTGCAATGTGGTTGTTACTTTGGCTGTTGCTCATGCTGGTAAAGGTTTCAGGAATCAGCAACACCAACAAAAACAAAAAAATCTTTTTATCGGGTATAATGCTCTTTAATCCCAGTATGATCAGCAGGCCTCCTGCGAGGTTCCAAAGAATGAGTCCTGCCCATACAGGAAGAAGCTGTAAAGGGGCCATCATTAAAGCAAAAGCGGGGCTGTATTTGAATAGGTCGGCGTAAACGTCGAGGTGGGGCGCATAAAGATTTTTGTCATGCAGGAGATTTAAGAAAGACTGCCTGAAGATCACAAAGTTGTTATAGTAAGTATAAGGCCTGTTGTTTGACCAGAAATAGTTATCGCCACCCAGCAGATTTTGAAAACTGGTGAACAACGCCATGAACAGCACCAGCATCAATGCCACAGTAAAATATGACTTGTTGCTTTTCAGTGTTTTAGTAAAGGTTAATGTTCAGAGAGGTTGATGACGCGGCAAGGCCAAAAGTAATAATACTATATTTGTTCTCTTCATAAAAAACACAATGGCATATAATCTTTTAGAAGGAAAAAGGGGAATAATCACCGGGGCCCTTGACGAAAACAGTATAGCCTGGAAAGTAGCGCAACGGGCACACGAAGAAGGGGCAACCTTTGTGTTGAGTAACGCGCCGATCGCTATGCGGATGGGCGAGATCAACAAGCTTGCGGATAAGACCGGCTCTAAAATAATTCCAGCCGATGCCACCAGTGTGGAAGAGATAGAAAAGCTTTACAATGAGTCGATGTCGCACCTGGGGGGTAAAATCGATTTTGTTTTACATTCTATTGGAATGAGTGTTAACATTCGAAAGAACATCCCATACACCTCTCTTAATTATGATTACGTAAACAAAGGGTTCGATGTGTCGGCGCTTTCGTTTCATAAGATGCTTGCGGTTGCACACAAGCTCGATGCAATCAATGAGTGGGGTAGTGTGGTGGCGCTTACCTACATAGCCGCGCAAAAGGCTTATCCATTTTATACTGACATGGCGGATTTTAAAGCCATGCTTGAGAGTATAGCGCGCACCTTCGGATATCATTACGGCAAAGAGAAGAAGGTGCGGATCAACACGGTTTCGCAGTCGCCCACAAAAACCACTGCCGGAAGTGGCATAAAAGGTTTCCATGAATTTTATGAGTTCGCTGGGCTGCAATCGCCGTTGGGAAATGCAAGCGCTGAGGACTGCGCGAATTATTGTATCAGCCTGTTTAGCGATCTTACAAAAATGGTTACTATGCAGAACCTTTTCCATGATGGAGGCTACTCAATGACCGGGGTGAGCCAGGAGCAGCTGGATAAGGTGATAGGGAAGTAGTCGCCGGATGTAGTTCAATATTTAACAACACAGGATCAGCAGGAACATAGGTAAAACACAGGTTCCTCTGATCACGAGCGGCAAGCAGTTGCAACCAAACCCATGACCTCAATAACGACCTCCAACGAAAAAGCCATCAAGTGGATCATTTATGGCACTACGGTATTGATTTGCGCTGCGGTGCTCGGACTCAATAAAAAAGTCCTGGGGGTACCAGAAGCCGTCCCCGGGTTTATTTACAATCTTCCAACCTTAAATGCTTTTTTGAATGGAAGCTGCGCCATATTGCTTGTGTTCTCATACCGGGCTATTCGCCGTGGCAACATACAGCTGCACAAAAAACTAAATCTTACCGCTTTTTTATTGAGCGCTTTGTTCCTGATCAGTTATGTTACGGCCCATTATTTTATTCCCGATACAGTTTACGGGGATGTAAATCACGATGGAATTATGAGTGTGGATGAAAAAGCTGCTGTGAGCGGGATCTAACCGTTCTATCTTGGTATATTATTG
>JAEZDS010000212.1 GCA_023433205.1 Bacteroidota bacterium | reverse complement strand
TTTCTGTTTTATTCTGCGGATCTTCACAGCCACATGGTTTTCACCCATGCCGGTAATCTGGGCTATCTCTTTGTATGGCGTATCTTCGAGATACAGTACCGTTAGTGCACGTTCGGAACCGTTGAGGCTGCGTATACATTGCTGCAGCCATCTATAACGGTCTGCGGTGTCTGCGTCTTCAATGGTTTTATCTTCAAGAATTTCCACGCTTCCAAGCCGCACCTGTTTTTGCTTAAGTTTTACTCTCCTCTCCTGGTTTCTCATGCAGGTATTAAGTGCAATACGGTACACCCATGTGCTGATTGCCGCCTGTGCTCTGAAGCCGGGGAGCGACCTCCATATCTGTAGAAGCACTTCCTGGAACAGATCTTTCCCGTCCTCCGGGTTTTCAGCGTAAGATCGGCATAGGCGGTACAGGCGCTCTTTGTTCGCATCCAGCATGGCGTTAAAAACTTCTTCCAGATTACTTTGTATGGCCATTTAACAATATTAGTTACATCAGCAGGTCAAATATGACAAACCATCTGTACTTTTTCTGTGAAAAGAGCTGTTTTTCAGTCTTTGCCGATTTAGCCGTATCTTTGCCCCTTAAATTTTTTCTGAAATGATCTCTGTTAACGGCGTTACCGTCACATTTGGTGGCTACGACCTTTTTGATAATATCTCTTTCCTTGTTAATCCCAAAGACAGGATAGGTCTTGCCGGCCGCAATGGTGCAGGTAAAAGTACTCTGCTAAAGATACTGGCCGGTCAGCAAAATCCCACAAAAGGGGAAATTGCCATGCCGCGCCATTGCAAGATAGGTTACCTGCCTCAGGATATGATCCATCAGCATGGCCGCACTGTATTTGATGAAACGCTTACAGCTTTTGAGGAGATCCAGCAAATTGAAAAAAGGATTGAAGAGATCAATCATCAGCTGGAAACACGAACTGATTATGAAAGCGCCGCTTATTCGGCCCTGATAGAGGAGCAGAGTGAGGTGTATCACCGCCTTGATCTGCTAGGAGCAGGCAGTCGCGACGAAGAAATCGAAAAGATACTGAGAGGGCTCGGGTTCGATCGCAAAGACTTCCTGCGTCAGACCGCCGAATTCAGCGGTGGCTGGCGCATGCGTATAGAACTGGCAAAACTGCTTCTGCAACAACCCGATATTTTGCTGCTCGACGAGCCTACCAATCACCTCGATATCGAAGCCATCATCTGGCTGGAGGAATTTCTCGAGACTTTTGCCGGTGCCGTCATGCTGATCAGTCACGACAAAACCTTTCTGGACAACGTTACCGGGCGAACCATCGAGATATCCAATCAGAAGATCTACGATTACAAGACCAATTATTCGCGTTATCTCGAGCTTCGCCGTGAGCGAAAAGAGCAGCAGGAGAACGCCGCACGTAATCAGCAAAAGGTAATTGATCAGACAGAGATGCTGATTGATAAATACAGGGCCAAAGCGAGCAAGGCCGCATTCGCACAGTCACTGATCAAAAAACTCGACCGCATGGAACGGGTAGAGGTTGATGAAGATGACAACGCCAGCATGCATTTCCGTTTTCCGGCACCTGCACATAGCGGAAAGATAGTTATCACCGTTGAAGATGCGGGAAAGACCTATGGCAGCAAGCGCATTTTCAGCAAGGCTGATTTTATCATTACAAAAGGCGAAAAAATTGGATTGGTGGGCCGAAACGGTGAAGGCAAAAGTACCATGATGAAGATGATCGCCGGGAAGGTTGACTATGAAGGCAGCATTACCCTCGGTCATAGTGTTTTAATGGGGTATTTTGAGCAGGACCAGGAAGAAAAGCTTGATCCGAAAAAAACGGTTTTTGAAACTATTGATGAGCTGGCGGTAGGAGATGTTCGCAAACAGGTGCGCGGACTTCTGGGATCATTTCTGTTCAGAGGCGACGATATTGACAAAAAAGTTCAGGTGCTTAGTGGAGGGGAGCGCGGAAGACTCGCTCTCTGTAAATTGTTGCTTGAGCCTTATAATCTTCTGTTGATGGATGAACCCACCAACCACCTTGATATCAGGTCAAAAGATATCTTAAAAAGAGCTTTGCTTGAGTACGAAGGAACGGTGGTAATGGTAAGCCACGACCGCGATTTTATGAAAGGTATCTGTCACAGGCTTTTTGAGTTCCGCGACGGGCAAGTGAAAGAGCACCTCTGCGATATTGAAGAATTTATGCAGAAACGCAAGGTTGAGCGCCTTCAGGAGCTTGATCTTGATAAAACGGAGAAAAAGAGCGAAAAAGCGCCTGCTGCAAAAAAAGAGGTTCAGCCGGTTTCACAAACTGAGCAGGAGCAGAAAAACCTGCGTTCACAGTTAAAAAAAACGGAAGACAAGATCTCGCAACTGGAAGCTGAACTTGCAGTATTAGATAAACAGCTGGCA
The DNA here is from genome assembly GCA_023433205.1 of Bacteroidota bacterium. GTDB lineage: Bacteria > Bacteroidota > Bacteroidia > B-17B0 > Aurantibacillaceae > Aurantibacillus. The sequence continues at coordinate 16,669 of JAEZDS010000212.1, read as the reverse complement.
GACCCTCAGGAGGCTGCGAAGCTGGCCGGAGACAAGTCATTTTTCAGCATCTACGAAGGGTTAAAAGGCGAACTCGATCAGCTGATGCAGCAATGGGAAGAGCTAAGCATTAAACTTACCTGAACCTGTTTTTCTGAATCGGAATTGTAATTGTAACTTGCGGCCGCTTGAGTATTGTTAAACATATTCCAAACACCATAACACTTGCAAACCTGTTGTGTGGCTGCCTGGCGATCATCTATACCTTTTATGGCGATCTTATCTTTGCAGGTATCCTTGTGGGTGTAGCAGCAGTGTTTGATTTTTTAGACGGCTTTGCAGCACGTATGCTGAAGGCTTATTCTGACATAGGAAAAGATCTCGATAGTTTGGCAGACATGGTTAGTTTTGGTGTTGTTCCCGGTTTTGTGATGTTTAAGATGCTGGCCTGGTTAACAGGCAGCTATTACGGTAACGGCGTGTTTGCAGCGTTGGCAACCGGTGTGTCGGCATGGTACCCGCTGGCGGGGATTGTGATCATACTTTTTTCGGCATTGCGACTGGCAAAGTTCAATAACGACACACGGCAAACTGGGGGTTTTATAGGACTTCCAACTCCCGCAAATGCAATACTGGTTTGTTCTTTACCTCTCGTGTTTGATTTTGGACAGTCGTATCAGCTTGTTAATCTTGTAAATGCGCCATTTATCACAGATGGTGCCAACCTGGCGATCATAGCCTGTATCCTCAGTCTGCTGCTGATCACAGAACTTCCTTTGTTTTCATTGAAGTTCAGATCTTTCGGGTGGAAAGAAAACAAGACAAGGTTCCTGTATCTTGCAGGTTGCTTGATGATGTTTCTGATAATGGGTTTGCCGGCACTTCCTTTGTGTATAGTGCTTTACATTGCAACCGGCGTTGTGCAAAACATTTTTTTAAAGAAAGAAACTTAGTTCTATTTTTGTTGCGCTTATTAAAAAACCATGCATTTGCTCCTGAATATTAATACTAACGCGCTTCTCAACTTCAGACAGGTTATTTCATCTGCCGTATTGAGTTGTGATAGAGCGCCAGCGGGGAGCGGCATTACTACTATTAATTTCTGCAGGGGCTGAAGTGCAAGATCTATCTAAAAACAAATCACACAAATCATAACAAAATCCACGATGGGATATCTATTTACGTCAGAGTCGGTGTCTGAAGGACACCCCGATAAAGTTGCAGACCAGATTTCGGATGCGCTAATTGATAATTTTCTTGCTTTTGATCCTAACAGCAAGGTAGCCTGCGAAACGCTTGTCACCACTGGTCAGGTAGTGCTTGCAGGTGAGGTTAAGTCAAAAACTTATCTCGACGTTCAGGAGATCGCCCGTCAGGTGATCAGAAAAATTGGTTATACCAAAGCAGAATATATGTTTGAAGCAAATTCCTGCGGTGTGCTGTCGGCAATTCATGAGCAGAGCGCTGATATTAATCAGGGCGTTGACCGCAGGAAAAAAGAAGAGCAGGGAGCCGGCGACCAGGGGATGATGTTTGGCTACGCCACAAACGAAACGCCGAACTATATGCCGCTTGCGCTTGATCTGGCCCATGGAATTTTAATTGAACTGGCCGCGCTCCGCAGAGAAAATAAGGAAATTAAGTATCTCCGCCCCGACGCCAAGTCGCAGGTAACGCTTGAGTATGATGACAATAACAAGCCTGTGAGGATAGATGCGATTGTGGTTTCGACCCAACATGATGATTTTGACAGCGAGAGCAAGATGCTTGCAAAGATCAAAAAGGACATTGTTGGCATTCTCATCCCCAGAGTAAAAAAGAAATACCCTAAATACGCGCACCTGTTCAATGATAAGATCAGTTATCACATAAACCCTACAGGAAAGTTTGTAATAGGTGGTCCTCATGGCGATACAGGCCTTACCGGCAGAAAAATAATAGTTGACACTTACGGCGGTAAAGGCGCGCACGGCGGTGGTGCATTTTCAGGGAAAGACCCAAGCAAGGTTGACCGCTCGGCGGCATACGCTACGCGGCACATCGCAAAGAACATGGTTGCTGCCGGCGTTTGCTCAGAGGTGCTTGTTCAGGTTTCCTATGCTATTGGTGTGGCAAAACCTATGGGTGTTTATGTTAACACGTATGGTACTGCCAAAGTGAAAATGAGCGACGGACAGATAGCTAAGATCATTGAAAAGGTTTTTGACATGCGTCCTTATTTTATTGAGCAACGATTAAAACTGCGTACACCAATGTACAGTGAAACGGCAGCCTATGGACACATGGGGCGCAAGAACGAAATAGTTACCAAAACATTTTCGCAGCCCGATGGCAAGACCAAAACAATGAAAGTTGAATTGTTCACCTGGGAAAAGCTTGATTTTGTTGCCAAGATCAAAAAGGCCTTTAAACTTTAATAAATTAATTAATTGTTTATTCAAGCCGTCCCATTACCGGGGCGGCTTTTTTTTGTGCGTTTCCATGCGAACAATAAAAATTGATATTTGTCAATTCGAGTTCGGGAATGTATATATTCGCACTTTAATCATAAACCAACTCAATTAAAAACACCCGAAATGAAATCATTCCGCACCGTGGTCTGCATGGCACTTTTGATGTCATCAGTACTCATCTCCAAAGCTCAGCTTTCTGGCATTTACACTGTCCCTGGTTCTTACAGCACCATTGCCGCTGCCATTACCGATCTGAATTCTGCCGGCGTTGCAGGCGGCGTAACCATTAATATTGCCGCCGGGCATACCGAAACTGTTGCAACCGGCGGACTTTCGCTCACTGCCACGGGAACATCTGCGAATCCTATCATATTTCAGAAAAGCGGTGTTGGCGCCAATCCGTTACTTACGGCATATACCGGCGGTACCGCTACTCCTGCAACAGAACAGCAGGATGGGGTGTGGAGACTCATTGGCTCTGACTATGTAACTATCGACGGAATAGATATAGCAGATCCCAACACCACCAACCCGGCCACTATGGAGTTTGGTTATGGTATGTATAAGGCGGGCGCTACAGATGGCTGTCAGTACAATACCATCAAGAACTGTGTGATCACGCTCAGGCGCGCCAATAATGCGGCGGGTGCAGGACCTTCAATAGAGGGATCAAAGGGAATCAGTGTGATTAATGCCGCAACCGGAACCAATACTACCAACATAACTGTTACCTCCACCTCGGGGGCGCATTCCTATAACAGAATTTACAGCAATACGATCCAGAACTGTAATATGGGCATTGTGATCATTGGTTACAATGCATCTTCGCCTTTTACATTGAGAGATATGGGCAACGATATCGGCGGCAGTTCTATGTTAACCGGCAACACCATTATAAACTATGGTGGCGGCGGCAGCAACATCTCTGACGGTATTCATGTGCAGTATCAGGACGATCTGAATATTTCTTTTAACCTCATAAATAGTAATAATGGAACAGGCGCCAATCATGCGGGAGCTCTGCGCGGTATCAACCTCAGTGCTTCAACCAGCGCCAACGCTTCTGTTTCAAACAATACAGTAACACTCAGGCCAGGTGGCACCACACAGGCTGTTACAGGCATTCAGAATGCCTCCGGTTCTACTGCCGCATCAAATACTATAAGTATAAATAACAACGTTATCAGAAACTGTACTTACACCACAGCCACAAGCGGCGCATTTAACGGCATTCTGAATTCAGGTACACCCGCATTTCTGAATATCGTCGGTAACGCCTTAACCAACTGTACCCTTTCAGGTACCGGAGCTTTTACAGGCATAAACGGCGCAGGTGCAATCAGTGTTTCCATTACAATGAACTCAAATACTGTTACCGGAAACGTTAAATCTGGGGCAAGCGGCAGTTTTTTCTGTATGAGGGCCGGAACATCATCTATTACAGTAAATGGTAACCTTATCAGTAATAATGGTTTTAGCGGTAACTCCGGAGCCTCGGCCTCCAGTCTTTATGGTATATATAACATAGGTGCTCCAACGAATGAGGTTTATAGTAATAATACCATTACCACCTTAACAATTTCGGGAGCCTCCACGGCAACAACTCATCTCATATACGGGATCTATGCCAACACCAGTTCGTCATCTTTTAAAACGATTGCATCAAATACCATCGGTGGTTTAGTGATGGCAACTTCACTCGCGGGCGGGAATGCCTTTGGTATTTACAATGCGCTAAGCAATACCGCGGAAATAAGTAAAAATAAGATATACGACATAAGTACTGGTGGAGCGGCGGCAAATAGTTACGGTATATGGGTTAATTCAGGAGGAACAACAAATATTAGCAATAACCTTCTTGGAGATATTAAAACACCGGCTGCTACGGCCTCTCTTGCAATAGCAGGAATTTATATCAATGCAGGCACCACCGCTAACCTGTATTATAATACTGTAGTGCTAAATGCCGGCAGCACGGGATCAGGTTTTGGAACAACAGCGCTGTACTCACCAACTGCCACCGCTATTACACTCCGAAACAATCTGTTCGCAAATCTTTCAACCTCAACCGGCACTGGCATGGTAACAGCGCTCAGGTCAAATGGTTCATCATTAACAAATTATAATGTAGCCTCCAATCATAATGCTTTTTATGCCGGTATTCCGGGAGCCAGCAATCTGATATTCTATGATGGTACCAATTCAGTTCCCACCTTTTCAGCTTACCAGACTGCCGTCACTCCACGTGAGATCAACTCCTTTACCGAAAACCCTCCGCTCTTAAGTCTTGCCGGATCAAGCCCCAATTTTCTTCATATTGATCCAACCGTTCCAACTTTACTGGAAAGCGGGGGGCTTAATATAAGTGGGATTACCGATGATGCAGATGGTCAGGTACGACAGGGAAATCCTGGATACAGCGGCACGGGCACAGCACCTGATGTGGGAGCTGATGAATTTCAGTCAAACACACCTCTTTGTTCGGGGGTTGTTTCATCAACTGTTTCTGCCTTATCGCTGACTGCATGTGCAGGACAAACACTGGCGCTTTATTCGGCCGGTTATTCAATTGGATCGGGGATCACCTACCAGTGGAAAGTAGCGGCTGTTGCCGGTGGACCGTACACCAACGTAGCAGATCCAAATTCAGTTCACCATGCCTACGCATCAGCGAGCCACAGTGCAGGTGTTCATTATTTTGTAATGGAAACTACCTGTTCTGCCGGTCCGCTTACTGCTGTATCAAATGAAATTAGTTTTACAGTAAGTCCCACTCCTGTTGCGTCAATAAGCGCGCCCTCTGTTATTTGTGCCGGTTTAAATCTGAACCTTAACGGTTCTTCAGATCTTGGCACTTCTTACAGCTGGAGTGGCCCGGGAAGTTTTTCCTCTGCAAGTCAGAATACCATGGTTCCTGCTGTTACATCGGCAGCCTCCGGAGATTACAGTCTGGTGGCAAGCCTCGATGGCTGTAGCTCTATTCCAGCCGTTAAGTCGGTTACCGTTAGCGAAATTTCCCTGTCTCTTTCAAGCACCTCGCCAGAGCTCTGTGCAGGCAGCAGTGCAACAATAACCGCTTCTACTTCGGCCTTAACCTATACCTGGAGCACAGCATCGAATGCATCTTCAATTGTGGTTAGTCCTGCTTTGAATACGGTTTACAGCGTCTCTGTTACAAATAATTACAGTTGCACCGCCGATGCTTCTTACACTATCGGAGTGGTAGATGTTACAATTGCCCCTGTTCATGCTGCAGGCTGCATAAATGAAACGGCAACACTAAGCGTAAATGCGTACAGCCCATCTGTGGTAAACTGGTATGCCAGTCCAACCTCAACCACCTCTTTGGGTACAGGTACAGATTTTACAATGAGTGCAATATCAAACACAGTTCTGTATGCAGAGGCCTATTCGGGAAAAAACGACAGTTTGTTTACCAATGTCTCAGGAACATCTGCCTTTATGGGTGAAATGTTCGATGTAGTTGCATTGAAAACCGTAATAGTCACAGGCTTTGACGCTCATTTTAACACCGGAAGCGGTACTATTGAGATATGGTACCGCCCTGGTACTCATGTGGGTTTTACGACCTCCAATTCGGGGTGGACACTTGCCTCCTCCAGCACCCTTACATCAAATGGTAATTCAGCCATTACTCCTATACCTGCAACTCTGGCGATTACTATACCTGCCGGTCAAACCTACGCCTTTTATATAGTTGCTAATACCGGCCCCAATGTTCGTTACAGCACCGGCACTTCTCTGGGCGCGGTTTATGCACAAAATTCCGAGATTCAGATCTTACAGGGAAGTACCGGAAACATCTATTTTAGTGTTACTACATCGCCCAGAGCTTTTAACGGCACCGTACGGTACGAGGTGCCCGGCTGTACTTCACCCCGCGCTGCCGTTAACCTCACCGTTAATAATTCGCCTGTGATCAATATCGCCGCATCCGCCTCTTCTGTTTGTTATTCCACACAGGCCACTTTCACAGCCTCCGGCGCTTCAACCTACACATGGGTGAACGGACCGGCATCTGCAACCTATTCAGTTTATCCTGTAAGCGCTGCTGTTTATACCGTAGAAGGAACAAGCGCAGCGGGTTGTACTGCTTCAACCAGCGTGTCGCTTGGTGTTGATCCTTTGCCCGTGATCAGTATTTCTCCTTCATCTGCTACAGTATGTGCATTTGAGCCGGTTACTCTCACTGCGAGCGGGGCATCTACCTACATCTGGAATGGTGCGAGCCCGGGCGCTGTGTTTAACGATGCTCCTGCGGTTTCAGCTGTGTACTCGGTAACAGGCACCAATAGCCAGGGTTGTGTTGCTTCAGAAACAGTAGCGGTTACCACCAATTCACTGCCTGTAATTGCGGTGTCACCAACTTCAGCGGTTGTATGTGCATTGTCGCCTGTGAGTTTTACAGCCACCGGTGCAGGCACTTATACCTGGAACAATACGTTTACCGGCGATATCTTTACCGATTCACCTTCGGGCAATGCCACTTATACGGTTGAAGGCACTAGCGCCGACGGTTGTTCTGCTACTGAAACTGTTGCAGTACAAACCAATTCCTTACCTGTAGTAACCATTATTGCCTCTGAAGATACTGTTTGTGCAATGGCTCCGGTTACCTTTACCGCTTTTGGTGCCGACACTTACCTTTGGGACAACCAGGCCATAACTGACACTGTAACCTATTTTCCTGCCACAAACAATTCATACACTGTTACAGGAACAAACAGTGCTGGTTGTAGCGCCCAGGCTGTTATTGCGGTTACCACAAACTCACTTCCAGCTTTAACGGTAAGTCCTTTAAGCCAGTCGGTATGCGCGTTCTCACCTGTAACATTCACCGCGGCTGGTGCCGTATTGTATAACTGGAACGGAGTGAGCGGATCCTCAACATTCAGCGCAGCACCTTCTGCAAACGCTACTTATACTGTTGTGGGGACAAGCGCAGAAAGTTGCACAAGTTCTTCTGTAGTGTCGGTCCATGTCTACAACCTTCCTGCTGTCACGATCTCCTCTTCCAGCGAAACAATCTGTGTGAACGAATCAGCTGAATTAACAGCTGGCGGAGCAACACAGTTCAACTGGCTGCCCGATAATCAGACTACGGCGATAATTACTGTCTCTCCTCAGAGCACCACCGTATATACAGTTACGGGTACTGACAATAACAGCTGTGTAAATTCTGCCACATTTGAGTTAGTAGTTGATCTGTGTACAGGGCTAGTCCAAAACAAAAATTCCGCTGATGGTATCAAAGTATTTCCTAATCCGGGAAATGGGTATCTTACTGCAAATTTCACAACTGCTGCTGAGAGAGAAATACTGGTGTTTAACACGTTGGGACAGCAGGCGTTAAAAATGAGCTGCACTGGAAACGTACAAGTAATCGACCTCAGCAATTTTGCCAGGGGAGTCTACCACATTACAATCAAAACCGGCCATTCAGCTGCCACTTTTAGGGTGATTGTTGAGTAGTCAGATAAACTTCAGTATAATGAAGCCGTCCTATTTGGGCGGTTTTTTTTTGTGATACCTGATAAGCTTTTTAACACACCGTATGTTAGGATTTTGAAGCGGCACCATTTTTTCTAATTTTAAGCCCATGGATGACCCTGATCGAATAAAAGAGTTGTTTGAATTAAAGGTGCCTGAACACGCAGCCCGCTTTGTGGTGTATTCACCCAAAATCACACCGCGACTTCAGTACTGCTGCAGGTTCATTTTTAATCATGTGCTCAAGGTTCAGTGCTTCCTTACCGATTCAGAAACAATGTTCGCTGAGTCATCCGATTACCGGATCAATTACAGCTACCAGCAGATTCCTGATGTGTTCCGGATAAAACCGCATCAGCTGACAACTGAGGATATCATGTTGCAGAGGCGCCCGGAGCCCTTTTTCAGAGACAACCAGATCTATTTTTTTCCTAACACGGAAACTGAGGCAGGACTTGATTTTGATCTTTTTTCAGCGGTATTTTATTTTATCTCAAGGCATGAGGAATGGCAGGATTTTGAGCCCGATCGCCATAACAGGTTTGACGCGCCACAAAGCATTTTATATAGCCGCCAGTTCCATAACAAACCTGTTGTTGATCAGTGGATCCTGGAATTTAATCTCGCACTGCGGAGGTTATATCCGGGGCTTAAATTTCCTGAAAAGAAATTCCGGATCATATCAACCATTGATGTGGATAATGTGTACGCATACAGGCATAAAGGTTTTGTGAGGACCGCAGGCGCCATTTTTCGTGATTTGCTAAAACTTGACATTTCGGCCACCAGCGAGCGGCTTTCGGTTTTTTGTGGATGGAAGAAGGACCCTTTTGATATTTATGAGGATGTTTCACGGTTCTGCAATCAAAATGGCATACCTCTTTTCTGGTTCTTTTTGCTGAGGTCGGGCCAGCGCTACGATCGTGCGATTGATCACTCACGTCCTGAGTTAAAGAAACTGCTGAATGAACTGTCAGAAGTTAGTGAGGTAGGTCTGCATCCCTCTTACGAATCCTCCACCAATGGAAAGATTATGGAAGAAGACCTGCGCAGATTTTCGGATATCACCGGGGAAAATCCTGGTTTTTCCCGGCAACACTACCTGCGTTTTGATATCCGCTCTACGCCCGGGCAGCTGAGCGATGCAGGGGTGAAAGCCGACTTCACGATGGGTTTCGCCGGAAATACCGGTTTCCGTGCCGGCACCTCTCATCCCTTTTATTATTTCGATTTTAAAAACAACCGGCAAGGAGCTTTATTGTTTGTACCTTTTTGTTTGATGGATGGCGTATTTACTTACTATAATCCTACCGATTCAAAAACCGCCCTTGTGAACATGCTTGCACTGGCAGCAGAGATCAAAAATACCGGTGGTAACTTTATAAGTGTTTTCCACGAGAGAACCTTTTCTGACCGTTTATACAGAGGATATGGCAGTTTATACAAAAAACTTCATCTCAAACTGGTTGAATTGCAGGGGCGGTAATTATTAAAGTATCTTTGCCTTTATGTTCAGATCAATGTTTTTGCTGCGCTGCTTCATCTTACTTCTTGTTTTAACTGGTTGTAAGAACGAGCTTCAGTTAAATGCCCCTTATAAGGAACTTCCGAGCATTTATGCTGTGCTGAATCCGCAGGAGAAAACCCAGGTGATCAGGATCAACAAGGTCTTTCTGGGAGAAGGAGATGCCGGTGTGATGGCAAAAGTGGCAGATTCAGTGAATTATCCTGCGGGAGAGCTTACAGTGTCGCTTACCAGATTTGTAAATGGTGTGCAGGCCGACGTAAGTCCGCAAACCCCGGGCGACCGTACCATCGTATTTAACGAAAAAGTTGATTCAAACATCCGGGAGGGCGCATTCAGCCGGGTGCAGCGTTTATGGGTAAGCGACCGTAAACTTTTTACAAATGGACAATACCGGCTTGAGGTAAAGAATAACCGCACAGGAAATGTTTTTACTGCCCGGGCCGAGGCAATTGACAGTATCAGGGGGAACTTTTTCCGTCCGCTTACGCTTGATTTTGTGTACCCTTATCCGCCTGGCACCATGCCTGACGAGTACATTGATTACAGCACCAACAATGGCAGTGTTATTTTTACTCCAAATAGCGCAAAACTGTATCAGGTCATGATCCGCACCCATTTTTTTGATTCATCGGCAGCGGGTAAACGTTTTGATTATGTTGACTATGAATTTGGCACGCGCGAGGAAAAGACAAAAACAATACAGGGCAATATTTCACTGATCAATGTAAGTTTCAGAAACAACGATTATTGGGTGGCAGTTGGCTTGGCTCTTGCAAAGAAAAATCTTACACCCAACATCTACGGCCGAAAAGTATTTATGATCGAATACTTTGTGTACGCAACTACTCAGGAGTATATTGATTTTATGCAATTCTCGGCACCTTCGTTTGCGCTCACGCAGAATTCGCCCCTTTATTCAAATTTTGATGAACGTGCTGCCCTGGGGATCTTTACTTTCAGGAGCAGGTATTCAGTAAAAAAACAACCCGCCAGTACTATGGTGAATGAATTCTCGCGCAATGCCAACACCTGTGAGTACCGCTTTTTTAATTCTGCCTCGCCGCCTGAGATCCTGGGCTGCCAGTTTTGAGGTTTTCTGCTGAATAGCGCCGTTTTGTTAGCTTTTCTGGATGAATGGTGACATACTGTCAGTTATCTGAAGCCCCGGGAGCAATTGGCATATTTATTGAGATAGGTTGAGGGAAATTTAATACTTAAAGACATGGGAAAAATAATTGGAATAGATCTGGGAACCACCAACAGCTGCGTATCGGTAATGGAAGGTAACGAACCAGTGGTAATTGCCAATAACGAAGGTAAACGCACTACCCCTTCGGTGGTTGCATTTGTAGAAGGTGGTGAACGTAAGGTGGGTGATCCTGCCAAACGCCAGGCCATTACAAATCCCAAAAAAACTGTTTATTCGATTAAACGTTTTATGGGACACACTTATGAGGAAGTTCGTGAAGAGGTTGGGCGTGTGCCATACAGCGTTGTTCAGGGCGACAACAATACACCAAGGGTTCAGATCGACGACCGCAAATACACGCCTCAGGAAATTTCGGCTATCATTCTTCAGAAAATGAAGAAAACCGCTGAAGATTATCTCGGAACCGAAGTTACTGAAGCCGTTATAACAGTGCCTGCCTATTTTAACGACGCACAGCGTCAGGCAACAAAAGAAGCAGGCGAGATCGCGGGTCTTAAAGTGAAACGTATCATCAACGAGCCTACTGCTGCCGCCCTTGCTTATGGCATGGACAAAAAGAACAAGGACATGAAGATTGTTGTGTTCGACTGCGGCGGAGGTACGCACGACGTGTCTGTACTGGAACTTGGTGACGGTGTATTTGAAGTGAAAAGTACCGATGGTGACACCCATCTTGGTGGCGACGACTTTGACCAGGTTATTATTGACTGGCTGGCAGATGAATTTAAAAAGGATGAAGGTCTTGATCTTCGTCAGGATCCTATGGCCCTGCAGCGCCTGAAGGAGGCCGCAGAAAAGGCCAAGATCGAACTCTCTAACTCGAACAGTACAGAGATCAATCTTCCTTATATCATGCCTGTGAACGGGATGCCAAAACATCTTGTAAAAAGCCTCACACGGGCAAAATTTGAGCAACTGGCCGACAAACTTATTCAGCGCACTATAGAGCCTTGCCGTTCAGCACTGAAAAATGCGGGACTTTCTGCTTCTGATATCAACGAGATCATCCTGGTAGGAGGCTCAACCCGTATTCCGGCAATTCAGGCCGCTGTTGAGAAGTTCTTTGGAAAAGCGCCAAACAAAAGCGTAAACCCCGATGAGGTGGTTGCTCTTGGTGCGGCAATTCAGGGTGGTGTATTAACAGGTGAAGTAAAAGATGTGCTTCTGCTCGACGTAACGCCGCTTTCACTTGGTATTGAAACCATGGGCGGAGTGTTCACAAAACTGATAGAGGCAAATACTACCATTCCAACTAAAAAATCGCAGGATTTTAGTACGGCGGTTGACAATCAGCCTTCAGTGCAGATCGTAGTTTTTCAGGGAGAGCGTCCTATTGCGAAAGATAACCGCAAGCTTGGTGAATTTAACCTCGATGGTCTTCCACCTGCTCCTCGCGGCGTTCCTCAGATAGAAGTAACATTCGACATCGACGCCAACGGAATTCTCAATGTAAGCGCAAAAGATAAAGCAACCGGAAAATCTCATAATATCCGCATCGAAGCCAAGAGCGGTCTCTGCCAGGAAGAGATCGACCGTATGAAACGTGAGGCTGAAATGAACGCCGATGCTGATAAAAAAGCAAAAGAAGAGATTGATAAGCTCAACGAAGCTGATGCTATGGTTTTTCAGACCGAAAAACAGCTGAAAGAGTTTGGTGACAAGATCCCGGCTGAAAAGAAGTCTGCCATTGAGAGCGCCCTTACAGAACTTAAAAACGCCCATGCCTCCAAAGACATCTCTAAGATCGACGCTGCACTGGCAACCATTAACACTGCCTGGAGCGCAGCCAGTGAAGACATGTACAAAGCGCAGCAGCAGGGCCAGCCTGGCGGCGATCAGAACCAGAGCCAGCAGGGTGGCAACACCGGCGGCAGTTCAGATAACAAGGGCGGCGGCACCGAAAATGTTACCGACGTTGATTTTGAAGAAGTGAAATAAAATCAGATGAAAGTCAATAAAAAATCCCTGGCATTTAGGCCGGGGATTTTTTTTGTTATAGTCTGTACTGCCCTAATTGCCGGGTATGATCGGCGCCAGCTTTGCTTTGGCAAAATGACGTTCAAAGTCGATCAGATTCATCTGTATGTTTCGGGAATCGGCGGCACTCATAAACTCAAGGATGATTTCCAGCACGTCTTCATCAATATTTACCGAGCGGCTGGCATCAATCGTAAGTCTGATATTATCGGGCAAATGGTCGAGGGTAAGTAAAACGTTGGCCTTATTTAAAAAAGTAACTTCTTCCGAAAGTTCAATTTTTACCTCATCGCCTTCATTATAGGCTTCTTTTTTCTTATAAAAGAAGGGTGTTTTATAGTTGTCGCGGAGAATAAAGAATATGGCCACGCCGCCGCCAATCAGTATTCCGGTGATGAGGTCAGTAAACATTACCGCGAGAATGGTAATGATAAAAGGCATGAATTTTCTTTTACGTTGCTTATACATGGCTTTATAAAGCGCCACTGATGTGAGCCGGTAGCCTACCACAATTAAAACGGCACTAAGTGCGGCAAGAGGAATTCTATTTAGCAGGAAGGGAATTGTAATTACACATATCAGCATTATTGTACCGTGTGTGATAGTTGAGACCTTGGTTCTGCCATTGGCTGCGACGTTGGCTGATGTTCTTACAATCACAGCGGTAACCGGCAAGCCACCTATCATGCCGGCTACTATGTTGCCGATACCCTGGGCAGTCAGTTCTCTGTTGGTAGAAGTTCTGCGTTTGTATGGATCCAGTTTGTCTCCCGCTTCAGTGCTTAGCAGTGTTTCAAGACTGGCAATAAAAGTGAGACTTAGTGCAAATGAATATATCTGCGTATTCGTGACCTGGCTGAAATCGGGGAACACAAAAAATCCCAGAAACTCATTCAGTGAATCTGCCACCGGCAAAGTAACAAGGCGCTCGCCTGACAGTTCAAGGGTGGGATAAAACTGACCGAACAACAGGTTTATCACAACACCGGCAATAACAGCTGCAAGCGCGGCGGGAAAAAACTGAAAAAAGGGATATTTTTTTTTCAGTGAAGGGCGGTCCCATAGTAACATGATCATCAGGGCGATCCCAAAAACTACGATCGCACCTGGGTTTATTCTGTCGAGTATGTGACTGAGTTCTGAGAATGTATTGTATCCGTCTGGTTGCTCAAAACTCTCACTTCCCACAAACACTTTTTCGTAACCTACAGCGTGCGGAATTTGTTTAAGAATGAGTATCAATCCGATCGATGCAAGAATTCCTTTGATCATGGCTGAAGGGAAATAATAGGCAATTGTTCCGGCACGCACATAGCCCAGGATAATCTGAAATACTCCGGCCACCACCACACTTAACAGCGCGGCCTCGTACGAACCCAGGGTGGTAATGGCCGTAAGCATCACCAGCGCCGTGCTGGCTGCCGGTCCGGTCACATTTACCTGCGATCCGCTCAGATATCCTACAACGATTCCGCCAATTATGCCTGAGATTATTCCGGCAAAAAGTGGCGCTCCTGAAGCGAGTGAAATGCCCAGACACAGCGGTAAAGCGATCAGAAATACAACCAGACCTGCTGATATATCTGTCTTAAAATGTTTTTTGTAAAATGCTTTTTTGTCCATGATCTGAATAATTTGTCACTAAATGTTGTTTTATTGTTTTTACACCACATTAGTTATGGTGGTTTAAAAGGCGCAAAAATAAGTAACCTATGTTATTTACTGCCCTGGTAAATTGCAGCAACTCCAAGGCTCAGAACCTCGTATCCTGTGTCTTTGAAGCCGATCCGGTCAAGGATCTCAGTGAATTTTTTATTGTTGGGGAATGCTTTTACACTTTCTGTCAGATATGAATAGGCTCTGGTGTCCTTCGAGAACATTTTGCCAACCAACGGTGTAATATACGAGAAGTAAAAGTTATAAACGGTCCTTACAACCGCATTGGTGGGATAGGAAAATTCAAGAATTATAAGTTTACCGCCGGGTTTAAGCATCCTGTGCAGGTTGGTAAGTCCTTTTTCCAGTTGCTGAAAATTCCTGACACCAAAACCCACCAGAATAGAGTCGAAAGAGTTGTCGGGAAAGCTCACAGTTTCTGCATTGCCCTGCTGCAGATGAATGAGCGCCTCAAGTTTTAGTTTTGAGATTTTCTGCCTGCCAATTGCCAGCATGCCTTCGCTGATATCGATACCTGTTATTTTTAAGGGCTTTAGTACAGCGCATTCAATGGCGAAATCACCGGTGCCGGTGGCCACATCAAGAATGTTTATAGGGTGAATGTCGCTGAGGAGCCCGACGCACTTTTTGCGCCAGCCTTTGTGAATGCCAAGTGATAATATGGTGTTGAGGAGGTCGTAGCGGTTGGCAATGTTGTCGAACATCTGTTCAACCTCTTCTTTTTTTTCTTTTCCCGAATGATACGGTTTGATGTTGTCGTGTTCCATACTATTCTGGAAAGGATCAAGGACGTTCTATTTCACAAATTCAAGCTTGAGCGTTTCTTCAAGTAGTTGCTCTTTGTTTACCGGAACAACGCCTATCTGCTCGCATACCAGCCCCCCTGCCAGATTTGCAATGGCAGCAGTAAGAATATCGTTACAGTTCATTGCCCGGCACAGAGCAGCTACGCTTATCACAGTGTCACCCGCGCCGCTAACATCTGCAATACTGCGGATATGGGCGGGAAGATGTTCTTTAACCTTTCTCGAATTTGTGATTACGCCACGCTCGGCAAGGGTAACAAGTACGGTTTCAATTTTTTGTTTTACCCTGTAGCTGCTTACTTCGCGCTGCAGTTCATTGATGTTTTCACCATTGCTGTCAGTTTTAGTGCCTTCGCGCAGCTCTTTAAGGTTGGGTTTGAAGAGGCTAACTCCTTTATAAGCGTTGAAGTTTTTGGTTTTCGGATCAACACAGGTGGGGATACCTTTGCTTTTGGCCAGCTCAACCACCTTGCTGATGAGTTTCGGCGTAATAAGTCCTTTGTTGTAATCCTCAAAAATGATCACATGAATCTTATCATGATTGATAATGTAGGAGATCAGCATCAGCAGCTGCTGAGTTTCAGTGCTAATGATGTCTCCGTCAACTTCATCATCTACCCTCAGTAGCTGGGAATTGTTGCCTATCACTCTCGTTTTTACAGTGGTGATCCTGTCGCGGCTCTTTAAAATGCCTTTCTGACTGAGTTTCTGCGCCTTCAGAAGATCCATAAAACCCTGCCCTTCAATATCAACTCCAATAACAGAACACAGAATTGGATTAGCTCCCATGGCCTGTATGTTCAGCGCCACATTTGCTGCACCACCAAGTCTTCTTTCTTTTTTCGACACTGCTACTATCGGCACAGGCGCCTCGGGTGATATTCGGCTGACCTTACCCCAAAGGTAATTGTCAATCATCACGTCGCCGATAATAAGAACGTTGAGCTGGTTAAATGCCTTGAAAAGTTCGCGGACCTTATCTTTTTTAATGGAAAAATTTTTCATTGTTTACTTTAGCAGGGCAAGAGTGTCTTTCATTCTCTTTAAAGCCTCCAGTAGATTTGCCTCGCTGGTTGCATAGGAGAATCGTATATATGAATCTTTGCCAAATGCGGCGCCAGGCACCACAGCCACATGACCTTCGTCAAGCAAAAACATGGTGAGATCGGTGCCCGACTTTATGTGGTGACTTCCGTATTTTTTCCCAAAGTAGTAGGTTACATCAGGGTAAACATAAAATGCGCCCTGAGGAACATTTGTTTTTAAGCCCGGGATCTCCTTCATCTTTTCAAGCACCAGGTCGCGGCGTTTTAGAAAGGCATCGCGCATGGGGCTTATGTAGGTGTCAAAATCGAGCTCCATCGCTTTATGCATTGCACGCTGCGTAATACTGCTGGTTGCTGAGGTGAACTGACCCTGCATTTTGTCGCAGGCTTGTGCTATCCATGCTGAGGCTGCCAGAATTCCGCCTCTCCAGCCTGTCATTGCAAAACCTTTGGATACGCCGTTAATCGTGATCACCCTGTCT
>JAEZDS010000253.1 GCA_023433205.1 Bacteroidota bacterium | reverse complement strand
ACTTTTTCAGTGTACCGCCTATCGGGCAGCTGCCTGACTTTTTCAGCAGACCCTATTTATACAAAACAGATCAGAAGATCAGGAAACCCAGGGCGCTGTTTAATGTGTATGGGAATGGGAATGTGTTTTATTAGTGGCTGCTAGAATTTTCCACCTTAAAAAATGTCGAAGATGAAACGAAGAGCACCATTGGGATGGGGATTACTTGTTTTAATTGGTATCCTGGGATTGCTCTTTCGTTTTTGTACTGGGAAACATGAAATAAAGGATGAGATTAGAAAATATACAGAGCTAGCAGGCAGGCGAAATATTAGATTAGTTGATCTTTGGAGATCATGATTTAATTGCCGCTGCCTGAGAGATCCAACCTCCTTGCAGCGTTTCCGTCTCTCCTTGAAGCCCAGATCCCATCCACTAACAAGCCAAGGATTAAAACGCCAAGAACCTCAATGTAAATGGAGTTCAAAAACAGGTGGCGATGAACCTCCATTGAATCGGCATTAAAGATAAATATTGCATTAACTGCCAGGGTAACACAGATAATTACAAAAGTCATGTGAATCGTCCTTTTCTTCCACACATATAATCCGGCAACAAACACAACAAGCATGAATAAAACAGCAGGTGTAAAAAGCGGAAAAATAGCCTCCACCTTATTCGAGATTCCCAGAGGTTCGCCTGTATAACCATAGAGGTTTGAGCGAAAAAACAAATCGAGACTACTGGCGGGTTCATTTAGTAAAAAAAAATAGGAGGGATGGGTGGCCAGAAAGGCCAGGTATGAGCCCGTCCATTTTGTGCCAGCCAATTGTGGAGAGGCAGGTAACGCTCAGAATTATAAATTTTATACAGATGTTCTCTATTGTTGTGATCCCTAAGATCAATGCCGGCCAGCTCCTTTTTTAAGGTGTCAGCCAGAGGCATTCCTCTTTCAGTAAAAAACTGCAGGTACGAGTCATGTTCTAAAATCCGCACTGCAATATTGTTCAAGACCGGGATTTTATGACGCTCTCCTCTCTGCACTGCATATTGCTGAATAAAGAATGCTAAAACAGCGCATAGAAACATCAAACTCGTGGCCTTCACTAACCTCCTGTTAAATAAAAAATCAAATAATCCATGTACTCCATAAAAGAAAATCAGCGCCATTGGCCAAGAATCTCTCGAAAAGGCCAGAAGTACCAGAAATATCAGATGTGTAATTAAATAAGCAATTCCTCTATACCGCATATAAAACAAAAAAGTACTAAGCCAGATAACCAGTAAACTAAAAGACAGGGACTCCGAAAGTAATTGCTGGCTCCATCCCAGTATATTCCACCAAACAAACACAGGAAGTAAAGCCAGTCCGGTCAAATATTTAATTAGTGCAGTATTGATAAAGAGTAAAATACTCAAACTCAATAGTAATCCAGCCAAAAAATGTACTGCCTTTTGCAAAACAATTATGTTTTCCGGTTCGCCACCCACAAGTTTGTAAAGCAGCGGAACAGTAAAAGGGCGCGGTACAAGCGTTGGCGAGTTTACAGGGAACCAAAATTCAGCCGACAAAATACTGTTGTTTGACTGGTCCACGTAGTTCCTGGTGTCAGGAAAAGGCTCCCAGATCTTTTCATGCGTGGGATCCTGGATCGAAATTAAGGCGCAGATCAGATAAATACTGAATAAAAATATAATTGGTGTTTTAGTGTTCACAAAAATCCCAATCACTTTTTCCTTAAATCTCTGTTTCATCATTTTTTCATCTTGAAATTTGTCGTGGTGTCCCTGTTTGCCACATTGTGAGCCAGATAATCCGTGGGTAAATCTAAAAAAGTTAAGGGATCTTTCATGATTCGGGTGTTTATGAATGGATTACACCACCTCCATCATCTTCACATCACCTAAAGAACCAGTAGCATCAGCCTTACTCCCGTAACTTCGGATTCCCCGTATGCCTCTCACTATCGCGCTTTGTCTTTTTTTCCAGATTCGTTTCCAACGCCGCTTCCAGATCAACACCGGTTTGGTTTGCCAGGCAGATCAGCACAAACAACACATCAGCAAGTTCATCGGCCAGCTCTTTCTTTTTGTCGCTTTCTTTTTCACTTTGCTCACCATAACGCCTGGCCATGATCCGCGCCACCTCTCCAACTTCTTCCATAAGAATGGCGGTGTTGGTTAGTTCGCTGAAATAACGAACGCCGTACTTTTTGATCCACTCGTCAACCAGTTGTTGTGCCTGTTTTAATTCCATAAGCGAAATAAACATTAAAATTTAAATACTAAGGTTTAAATTCTAAATACTAAACGCCAAACATTGCCGTCCGGAATAATTTAAATCAAAGACTGCTTCGCGAAGCCCCGAGATCAGTGCTGGCGTACTTTTCGGCTAATTTGCTTAAAAGAGGGGTACTTTTTATCGCCCGAACATATCCGTTCGATACAGGCGGCGCAACGCCTTTGCCAAGAAACAGTGGAAATTGAGCTTTGCTCAATTTAATAATAAGGCACAAATACCTGTAATCTTGGTGCCTTTTTAATTTGCGAAGCAATTCCGATATGCATCGGAACCGTTGCGTCGATCCCAAAAGCTACTTTGCGTCGTTGCGTCTTGGCGTCGCTGCGGTTAAGGTGCATTTAAGCCAGCAGACGTAAACCTGCTTTTCGAGGCCGAAAGGGCAGGGAAAGCTTTACGCAACGAGACCTAAAGAACGTAAAAAACTCTACGATAAATCCTTCGTTTTGAAAGGTTCCCACAATGTACTAATGCCGAAGTCTCGTTACTAAACTTGAAACGCTACTATCACCTTAAAATCCCAAACTCAAGCGCTCAATGATTATCTTAGCACCCCAATGGCATACCAGAACCTTCAGGAAGCATTAACAGACCTCGAAAAAACGGGTCAGCTGATAAGAATCAAAGAAGAGATCGATCCCAATCTCGAAATATCGGCTGTACACCTGCACATGTTCGCTAAAAATGGTCCGGCCCTGTTATTTGAAAAAGTTAAGGGCAGCAGGTTTATGGCCGCAAGTAACCTCTTCGGAACAATTGAACGCAGCAAGTTTCTGTTCAGGAACAATCTCGAAAAAATGCAGCAGCTGGTAAACCTCCGCAACAATCCACTGGCAGCACTGCGCTCTCCTTTAAAATACGCCTCTACCGGACTTGCTGCTTTAAAAGCCCTGCCAAAAAAAGGTTCATTAAGTTCAGCTGAATTTACCACCATCAAAATTTCAGATCTGCCGCTGATCAAACACTGGGCCCTCGACGGCGGCGCATTTGTCACACTGCCTCAGGTGTACACCGAAGACATTGATAAACCCGGGGTGATGGCTTCCAATATTGGCATGTACAGGGTACAGCTCAATGGTAATGATTATATCACCGACAAAGAAATTGGCTTACATTATCAAATCCACAGAGGTATTGGCGTTCACCAGAGTAAAACCAACAAAAAAAACCAGCCGCTTAAAGTAAGTGTTTTTGTAGGCGGACCTCCCTCACATACACTTGCGGCGGTGATGCCACTTCCTGAAGGCATCAGTGAACTTACCTTTGCCGGCGCTTTAGGCGGCAGAAGATTTCGTTATGCTTACGAAGATGGTTATTGTATTTCGCTCGATGCCGACTTTGTGATCACCGGTGAAGTTTATCCCAACGAAAATAAACCCGAGGGTCCATTCGGTGATCACCTTGGTTACTATAGTTTAAAACACCCCTTTCCGCTGATGCGTGTTCACAAAGTTTACGCCAAACGCGATGCCATCTGGCCATTCACAGTGGTTGGACGTCCACCACAGGAGGACACCGCTTTCGGCGCACTGATCCATGAGATCAGTGGCAGCGCCATTCCACATGAAATTCCTGGCGTAAAAGAAGTACATGCAGTTGACGCCGCAGGTGTACACCCTTTGCTGCTGGCAGTTGGCAGCGAACGATACACCCCCTATCTCAAAGAGAAACGTCCTGCCGAATTACTCACCCAGGCCTCTCGTATACTGGGAACCGGTCAATTAAGCCTGGCGAAGTACCTTTTTATTTGCGCAGATGAAAAGGATACCCCCGACTGCCATCACATCGAAGATTTTCTACAACACATTTTTGAGCGTATTGATCTTCGCCGCGACCTGCATTTCCACACAAAAACCACCATTGATACACTTGACTACAGCGGAGAAGAAATAAACGAAGGCAGCAAGGTGGTGATTGCAGCCTGCGGCGAAAAAATAAGAGACCTTTCTGTTGAAATTCCGCAATTCTTATTGCAGGATAATATTGGTAAAGATGTAATTGCTGTTATGGCTGGCGTGTTAACAATCAACATTGGTCCCTTCATTAATTATAGTGAAGCAAAAAAGCAGATTGCCGCCTTTGCATCAAAACTTCTGGAGCGGAAAAACGAACTGAGTGGAATAGCGCAGATTGTGCTGTATGATCAATTTGTTTTTGATCGTTCACAATTGCTAAAAGATTACCTCTGGATCACCTATACACGCAGTAATCCCAGCCACGACATTTACGGGGTTGATGAGTTCACAGAAAACAAACACTGGGGCTGCAGAGGTCCGATGATTATTGATGCAAGAAAAAAACCGCACCACGCCCCCGATCTTAAGGTATTGCCTGAGACTAAAGAAGCGATAGCCCGTTTTTTTAAGAAAGGGGCTTCTCTGGAGGGCTGGTCATAAAAACATCGTTCTGAAAATCCAACTCTCTGCCATCAAATAACTCGTATATTTAAAAAATTCTGACGGCCCTATGAGCCTTTTTCGAAAAAAGTCGGTCAAAGATATTCTTGATACCGCTGCAAATGAGAGCAGCAAAAACACACTGGCAAAGCACCTTGGTGTGCGCGACCTTACCGCCTTTGGTATTGCGGCGATCATAGGAGCGGGGATCTTTTCAACTATAGGCAAAGCCAGCGCCGATGGTGGTCCCGCCGTTATTTTCCTTTTTATTTTTACGGCCCTTGCCTGCAGTTTCGCGGCTTTTGCTTACGCTGAATTTGCCTCTCTTGTCCCCGTTAGCGGCAGTGCCTATACATACAGCTACATCGCTTTTGGAGAATTATTCGCCTGGATCATCGGGTGGGCACTGATTATGGAATATGCTATTGGGAACGTAACCGTGGCAATTTCGTGGAGCGATTATTTTACTTCGCTGGTAGAGAATATTTCGCCCTACAAAGTACAGGAATGGCTGCGAATGGACTACTTTACCGCACGCAGTCAGCACGCGCAGGTTCTTGACATGCTCTCGCATGGAATAAGTCTAAGATCAATTCAGGATAACGCCACTCAGCAGCCATTGCTTGAAGGATATAATGCCTGGTCACAGGCACCTTCACTGGGCAAACTCAGGATCATATTTGACCTTCCGGCACTCGTGATCAACCTGCTTATCACCATTCTTGTGTTTCGTGGCATACGCGAAAGCCGCAACGCAGGGAATATAATGGTAATAATTAAAGTTGCAGTGGTGTTACTCGTTATTGCTGTGGGCGCATTTTATGTTAACGGCGAGAACTGGAATCCATTTATGCCGCATGGTATAGGTGGATTATTGAGCGGGATCAGCGCCGTGTTTTTCGCTTATATAGGTTTTGATGCCATCTCTACCACTGCCGAAGAATGTAAAAATCCGCAACGTGACCTGCCCCGTGGCATTCTGGCTTCAATTGTGATATGCACTGTGCTGTATGTTGCCATAGCGCTTGTTCTTACCGGTATGGTTCATTATTCCGAACTAAGAGTGGGTGATCCGCTGGCTTATGTATTCGAAAAAGTTCAAAGTCTGCAGTGGCTGAGCGTGGTAATTTCAGTAAGCGCCGTTGTAGCAATGGCCAGTGTAATGCTGGTGTTTCAGCTGGGACAGCCCCGCATCTGGATGAGTATGAGCCGTGATGGTTTGCTGCCGAAACGATTTGCCAAAATTCACCCTA
>JAEZDS010000184.1 GCA_023433205.1 Bacteroidota bacterium | reverse complement strand
AAATACAAATGCTCTTTGAAGCTATCCGGCAACTGATGCAGCCAGTGAAAGAGCCGAGGAAAAAGATCGGTTACAAAAGAGGGGCGGAAGATGATCGGGATTGATAAAAAATTAAACGCCCGTTGGCGCGCGTTCCGTCCCAGTCGCTGGAGGTATGCAGAGAATTTCTGTTGATGGCCATATATAATTGATAGCTAAAGACTTAACGATCGTTTCTTGATAAAACACATGAGAAAATACTTGATAAAGACGACTAAACACACTACTTTTGTACCGTCGGCACAAATATTACACCTTAAAGCCAATTCATTTAAGCAAGATAATACACCTCCCATGCCTCTCAACGATGCACACTTGGGGGGTCTTTTCTTTTTAGGAGATGGGTAAAAGAAATTATACCAAGGCGCCGTTGTCATTTGCCGATCAGCTCACTTTACTTGAGCAAAGAGGTTTAATTGTTAACGACAGGTCCAAGGCACTGCTTTATTGCAAGAGATCAGTTATTACCGGTTGAGTGCCTATTTTTTGCCCTACCAAATTCCGAGGATCTATAACAACACCTGTTGTATCTCTGGTTTAAAGATCGACAGCAAGCTTTCTTTTTCAATGATCGATGCTTGTCACATCAGGCCTTTCAGCGAAAGCCATGATGACACTATTACGAATGGAATTTCACTATGTCCTAATCTTCACCGGGCGTTTGATCGGGGAATTATTTCAATCAGTAATGATTATAAGGTTATGGTTTCGCCACTGTTCACTGAGGATGATAATGTTTATGGGATAAGACAGTTTGAGAACAAGTCAATTTTGTTGCCTTTGAATGAAGAGCATCGACCATTCATTTCAAACCTGGAGTGGCATAGGGAGAATATATTCGAATATTAAAATCAACTTTCAGCAAGGTACTATCTTACTTTTGCATCATGCCCCGTCCCAACATCCTCATCCTCGAAATCCGTCTGCTTCACAGCGATCCCCTGATCTGGAGAATAATCCACATAAAAAGGAACATGAACATGCTGGATCTTCACGCGGCGATACAGGTGGCGATGGGTTGGAAACATAAACATCACTATGAATTTATTCCGGATGTACGATGCCCGAAACAGGTCATTGGTGTTCCAAGTCCCGAAACAGACCTGGAAGTAAATCAGGTGGTGGTTCGGTCAGACGAGCTAAAGATCTCAGATGTTTTTCATCATATTGGCGATAAGGTCCGGTACGTTTACGATATGGGCGACAACTGGGAACATGACGTGGAACTGCGCGGGGTCGTGAATGAGGATAGGATAGCGAAGTCACCGTTGTGTCCCAGCGGTTATGGGCCTGCCCGCCGGCGGATGTGGGAGGCATCCCCGGATTCCATAAAATGTTGCGCGCTATCAGCGACAAGGACAAGGCTTCGTTAGAGGACTACGATGCCTGGTTGGGTAGGCGTTTTGATCCTGAAGATTTTCAGCCTCCGTTCGCTTATTCTTTTCAGCAGGAATGGAAATGGGTGAGAAAGAGGGAGGGTTTTTAATTTACGTTCTTTTACCTTGATGACAAAGGACTAAAACTATTTGATCATAGAATAGCGCCGGTCAAGAACCTCCAAATATTTCTTCTGAAACGCCTTTGACAAAAACGAATTCTTAATCCATTCTGCCGCTTTTGTTTTATTTTTTTCTATCCTTGTAAACGCCCCATCGATCTGCTTATCGTTTAGACCCAGACCCTGTCCTAAGCGGACAAAATGTTCGCGTTTTAATCTTTTCTTTTTCCCTTCCAGTGTTAACGCTAGTTCCTCGTCATCACCAGGATTCGCTATTGCAACATTCAACAAGTCATAAGCCGGTGCGAGATTCCACTTATCCGAAATATTGATCATCGAAAAGTTTTTCAGGTGCATGTCGTTGTTGCCTGTTAGAAAACTGAACAATGTTAATTCGAAAAAATACGACTGATCCAGTAAAGTATCATCAGAATATAGTTCAATCGCTTTGCCGATTTTTTCCATGGAACTTTTGTATTTATCCACTGCATCAAGGATCTGAAACATGTCGATCATGTGGATCTTATCATCTGTATCGGTTCGGTCTATACGCTTGGTGATGTAGGAAAGCTCTCCTGATTTTAACCGGATAAGACTCGACTTTACAGTCCTTATACCGAAAGCTTCTGCAATCCGCATGGTGAGGTGTTCATTTTGTGGCATCTCCGGGTAATGATCTGAAGGTGGTTTAAAAATATAATTGCCACCTAAAGCGCCTACTACCGTGAACCGTTCTTTATTTTCAACTGCTTTTTTTACTACTGACAACGAAAGTTTGGGTTGAACACCTGGAACAGCCACGCTGCGCTCCACAACCTCCCTGGCTAACTCAGTCATTTGTTTAAATGAATATGGCAGAACCGGAGGAACTTTTGCGCCAAAAAATTCCATGCTGCACTGTTCGTGATATTCAGTCGTGTTGCCTCGTTCTAATTTTTTATAACAATATAAACACTTATTCATCTCCGGCTTTTATTGGTATGACACTAACAGCTCCTATACAGTTACGGCAACAAGCCAGAAGTAAACCCATTCGATCGTTCGGATTGATCCTCCAGTTTTTTGAAGCAATATCCAGCAACCATCCTTCAGGGATCAGGCCTTCGAAAAAAGGAAATAACCTGTTTGTTTGATAAACTGTTTCATTTACCGGCATGGAAAAAGTGAGAAATTGTTTTGGATACTTTTTAATGTATTTTTTGTCGTATTCGTATAAATATTCTCCGTCATCAGTCTCGGTTAAAATACCGGCTAATACATCCTTGTAATATATTTCAGCCTTTCTCATTTTTTAGAATTTGCAGATAATACTTCCTTTTTAGACACCGGAACTAATAGATGTCCAAACATTTTAAGGACATGATTTACTTTTGCAAGGTTCACGTTCTCCTTCCCTTGTTCTATTTTTCGTATAACAGTAAGAGCGACACCAGCCCTGGCAGCAAAGTCTTCCTGCGTGAGAGCGGCTTCCTTTCTTTTTTCTTTGACGAATTGTGCTAAGCTTTTCATTTTTTACTGATTATTTTAAAGTGGCGCTCAAGAATTCAAGTGGCCAGGGCGGCAAGACGTGAAAAACCGGAATTTACAAGAAGTAAATGAGGATTTTTCGAGTAGCCGCCAACGATAAGGCGTGCACCAATTATATGCGTTTGCATCGATTACTACAAATATACGCAAATTATATGCTTTTATATATAAAATTGAAATTTAGCGCTTAATTATATGTATTTGCATATAGTTGTGTGACAAGGAATTAAAATAATCTTGATAAACTGACGTAAAAGCGCTGGCTTGCGTTTGTCATGGGACGTGCAGCACACAGGCCCGCTCTGAAGCCCACCGGGGTACAGCCCGCCCCTGACCGCGAAATGTCCTGAAAACGGCGCTGGTCTCGGGCTGTCGTTTTATTGTTTGCCTCAAGGTATTTGCCAGCTGTAATCAGAACAGCTAAGTACATTAAGTTTCTTCGTCCTTTCTGTGGGGAACAACAAATACCCACTCACCTGCTTAACATAAAGTTCTCGGTTGTTTCCCTCATTGATTCTTATTTTTTCAGTAATTGTGTTGCCAGAGATCTCCATTTCCAAAACGCCATCTATATATAATTCATAAGGATTTGTTGAACTGTTTGAAACTGTTGTAGTACCATATCTCTTTACTTCGCAATCGGGCTTGGAGGGCTTCGAAGGTTCAGTGGTGTTATTTTCGCAACTATACCAAAAGATGCTGAGACAGATAAGCCATTCCCAGTTTTATAATAAGTATCTTTTAGTTCGCAAAAGCAGAAAATAGAACCTTGTGTGACCTGCTTCGTTAAATACCGCATGAAAATAGTAAATTTTTTTATCTGATGTGATGAGATTGCAAAAACAGATTCCCAGATAAGCCTCCCTTCAGTAGTCAAAATGGTGCAGCACCTGCAATATCTACACCTATGGAATTAACATTATTGATGATGTTTATGTTAAGTCTCACTTTTTTTGGTTGAATGTGGTGGGAAGGTTTAATAGACTGTATATTTTTAACTGCCTAAGATGGTCTTTGTTTTTGAATAGAAGGTGACTTTGACGATAGCATCCTTGTACGTTGCAACTGTGGCTTTATTAGTGATTTCAACATCAGTTTTAAATTTGTCGCCCCAGAAGTTTTGCTTGTAGCTGATAAAAAGTAGGCAAAAAATCAAGGCTTTCGAAAAATAGCGTACGATACTACGTCAGGCCTTTCAGCGGCGCGTGAAGGTCGCGCGCCATCCAGGTAGATGGCCCAAAATCATCATTCTTGCTCTTCTACACCTTTTATGTTAATAATGTGAGCGATTTGCTCACAAAACCATTAAAATAGCAATATTCGTACTATTTATGTTATATTTGTGACCTAATTAATCACTTTTTAAACATGAAAGCTAAAAGCGTCTCAGTTAATGCGTCGCTGCTCTTACAAAACCTGATCAAAGAAGACAAACTGTTCTTTACCATAAGTGACGTGGAAATTCATTTGCCCAACTCGTCACCGGAGGCGATCAGGAAGCAATTAAGTGTGATGGTTAAAAAAGGACTTTTATTGAGAATAACTGGCGGGCTTTACAATATTATTCCGTTTGAACAAGATAGCAAACACTATTTTCCGAACTGGCATCTGACAGCCGCAGCGTTATCGAACCCTCATGTTTATTATATCGGATTTTATAGCGCACTTGATATTCATGGTCTTGTAACGCAACCTTCGATGATAGAACAGATCGTTACGAAGAAAAGAATTTTGCCAAAAAAGAGGCAAATAAAAAAAGTAAGGTTTGAATTTGTGACACTTAACGATAAACACTTCTTCGGATATAAGGAATACTGGATCGACGATTTTAATAAGGTATATTGCAGTGATTTGGAAAAAACGCTTATCGATTCTTTATATAAGCCAGGTTACGCTGGCGGTATCACAGAAATAGTGAGGGCGATTTCGAAAAGTAAAGATCGAATTGACGAAAAAAAGCTAGACGACTACGTCTCACGGTTCAAAACTCAAGTCGTAAATAAAAGATTAGGATTTATTTTAGAGAATCTTCAAATGTTCCCTGATTTAAGAAGAAAATTGGCCGGGAAATTAACTAACTCTTATGCGCCATTAGACCCGACCATTTCTAAAAAAGGGCGGACGCACTCGCAATGGCGAATAATTGATAATATTAACATTGAATACTCACTCAATGCCATACATACATAAGTATGATCAAGCCTGGTGAAATAAATTCCATCGCAGGACGTGCCGGGGTGAGAGATACCCAGATTGAAAAGGATTACGTGATATCCTGGGTTCTGTATGGTATTTCTGAAAATGAGATTCTAAAGTCGAGCCTTGCATTCAAAGGCGGTACCGTATTGAAGAAAGCCTACTTTGAAGATTATCGTTTTTCTGAAGACCTTGATTTCACTTACATTGGAAAAGAGTTTGATTCAACACAAATAAAAACTCACTTTCAGAAAGTTCTTGACTGGATCTTGGAAAAGTCAAGAATAAGATTGGCTATTAAGGATGATTTCACACACACTACCGGGAATTACAATTTCTATCTAACTTATATCGGTCCCCTGGGTGGTACGGGAGCAAACAAAGACATTAAAGTTGATATTGCTTCAGATGAATTAATGTGTCACTCTCCTGAAAACAGGAAAATACTCCACTCTTATACGGACTTATCAGCCCACGAAACATTGTGTTATACTATATCTGAAATAATTTCTGAGAAAATGCGCTCGCTAATGCAACGAACGGCGCCACGTGATATTTATGACCTATGGTACCTTTTCGAGATACATGGAGAGGACATCCAGGATTACATTCATACTTTCATGGAAAAAGCCAGATTCAAAAAAAAGGATCCAGTGAAATTTATTGAAGAGCTTACCAAAAAAGAAAAAACTTTTCAAATTCATTGGAAAGATCACTTATCATCACAGATGAATGAGATACCTGATTTTTCGGAGGTTTGGCGCGCATTGGGAAAACACTGGAAAAAGTTTGAAAAAGCGATTAAAAAGTAATCAGACAATGAAAGGGGCGACAGCACAATTCTCATTTGGACCGTCTGAAAATGATTTACCGGGAATTGAATTACTCGTTGATACCAATAGTTGATTTTCCATTCACGGTCTGGCAACGGATATTATCCCGGGGGTCGCTGCCCTTATATCGAAAATTTTTGTGTCCTGGGCAGTTATAATAGATAATATTTAGCATTTGACAGTTATAGTAGAAAATATATTACGATGTGGCAGTTATAATAGAAAAAATGTAATCTCTCATTCTCTGGTGCATATTCAAAAGAAAATATTTCTGATCCTTTAGATGGCGTTACATGTAAGGTGCCCTAAGGATTGTAACCACCAACCAATCGCAGCGACTAGTTGAACGAAAGACTGGATCGTTCGCTTTTCACCCTACCCTTTTTATGCCGATCTTTACAGAACGCATGTATAATCACAATCTTCTCGTACCGAAAATGAACTACCTGATAGTATTGTCCTTCTCACAAAGAACATTTTTTGCGATCGGTTTACTCTTTCTCGCTATGCCCGACATGAAGGCCCAATTCTCGGGGATCAGTTCTTTTTTTTATGACACGGTTCTCCGCGAGCGGGTCAGAACAAACCAGGTGAGGATGGTCACCGAATTTGTGAAGGACAGTACCCGTGTTAACAACGGTTTTTACCTGTTCGACAGGAAAGGAAGGGTGACCGAGATCAATACCCGCCATGGAAACGGGTTCAACCGGAAACAATTCGTGTACAACGAAGCCGGTCAGATCGTGCGCGAGAGAACCTATGAACACTATGATACCACGAAGGTCGAATTTTGGAAAACGCGGACGTTCGACGATCAGAACCGGTTGCTGAAGGAAGAAAAAGGGCAGGTGTACGGCGGTAAGGTATTGGAGGGGCCATCAATAGAAGCAAGATACAGAGCCGATGACAAGGGAAGGAATCACATTGAATACAAAAGATATATTGACTACCGGCCACAACCGGCATCAGTGAGTGTGGGGCACGACAGTGTTTCAGGAAAGTTCAGGTTTGATATCATATACGAATACAGTCCGGAAATGATGGATGCCCCGGGAAAGAAATTCGGAACAAAAACGGTAACCCGCACATATACCCTTAACGGTTGCGGGTATTATGATGTGCTTACATATAATTCATTCGGGAGCGAGGAAACGGTACGTGAAATAAACACCCGTTACACGCAGTTTGATGGAAAAGGCAGGATCACCGGGTTCGGGTCGATCAGTTACGATGAAGCCTTCATGGATTTCGCCCAGGAAAATCCGGAAGACTATATGCCGGGTTTCTTTTCCCCTTCCTTTGTCCAGGCATTTTTCGATCTGAAAATACAGGGCCGGAAGGAACCTGAGTTGGTGATCACCTACGATAAGAAAGGCAGGGAGGCACAAAGAGTTGTCGGGGACACACGTTATTCCTTCACATACAACAAAAAGGGGCAGGTGACTGAGCAGCTACAGGAAAACGAAAAATTCGACAGCACCAGGACGAAGTTAAAGTACAATAACAAAGGACTTGTAAGCAGTGCCACCATATCCACCTGGCGTCCCACGGACAAAAAAAATATCACACACGTTGTTGAGTACAGCTATCATTACTCCTACTTCTGAAAAATGCAGGTTGGAACGCAGAATTTAAATGGTTTCATTAATTTCGTTCATTTCCAGAATGCGTTCAACTCTCTATACCCTGTTGCTGTTCGCTACGGTGCTCCGGGCGGCTGCCCAACTGACCTATCCCAGGGCACAGGCCATATTCGACGGCGCGCCGAGTTTCTGGACAGATTCCGTGTTAAATGCAGGCATCAAGGAAAAAGGTGTGCGTTCAGTCACCCAGCAGGTCACGCGTCCCACCTACACCTACAACGCCGGCACGTATTTTTTTGACCGGCAGGGCCGACTGAGCGAATACGCAGGCAGCGGCCGGTTCAGAAACGAGTACAGCAACGGCAGGCTCGTTAAGCTCACCCGGTTTGATACACGCGATACAACCAGGATATCCGAATCAACAACGTACACCTACGACAGCAAAGGACGACTGCTATTGATTGAAAAATCCTATGAGCACGATGGAAAGGTTGTGACTGAAAAAGACAAGGAGTCGAAGATCGTGTACGACAGCAAGGATAAAACACGCACTGAAACCACCAATTATTATAGAGACAAGATCATTGAGATGACGTACACGCTTGACAGCATAGCGGGCGATGACATCTACCGCATCAGTTACACCTATGAACCGGGGAAGACGGACGAAAAAGGGCGAAAAAGAGGTAAAAAGACATTGCACCGGATCTATATGAAAAACAACTGCCGTTATGAGCACGAGGTAAATTATGAAGTCCTTGGCAGGCTCGAAGTTGCTGAAGAAATCAAAACCCGCTATTACCAGGGCGACGAAAAAGGCCGGCTCATTGAATACGGTGAAATAGATTATATGGATGCAGTCATGCAATACTACTCCCGGCACCCGGAGCAGTTTTCGTATGGATACTATTCACCGAAACTGATTATGGCATTGCTGAATGGAGAACTTGAGGGTGAAAGGGAGTGGAAAATTAAACAGGTGTTCGATTCAAAGGGCAGGATGGTGGAAAAAGCGCATTACGGAAAAAAGTACCGGTTTACCTACAATAACAAAGGACAGCTCACGGAACAACTGCAGGACAATTCCCGCGAACAGATCTGGTACAACGAAAAAGGACTGATAATCCGCACAAGGACTACGCCCGTTGGAGATGCGGAAAATCCCGATAAGTTTGAGGAGAGCAAGTTTAGTTATACGTATTATTGAGTTGAATGGTTGGTGGCAGAGCAATTGGTATGATACAATCTTTCTATTGCAGTTCTATCCTTATTCAAAATACTCATACCTCACAAAATAGATCCTCCTGACAATCGGCGTTTTTTTGCGCGGATAAAAGCCGTCCATGCCTTCCTGAAAAGTTGCCCCTGCCTGGATCGCCTTTTCTTTTTCCTCCTTATAACGCGCGATTGCTGCTTTACTTGTATCCTGAGGATAATACAGCGAAAGGTAAGTGTCCTGTAAACCCTTATCGTTGTAGGTCCATTCCAGTTTTTCGAATGTTGGATAATCCCGCCAGCGGTTACTAAAACCACAGCTCCAGCCATCGTTGCTATAGCCAAAATAGGGCTCCTGGAAGTTCTGTCCGGCGACATGAATGGTTGTTTTCTGTATGGGCCTGTAGCGCTTAAAAAAAGGATGTGTTTTAATGGCTGCCGTATCTAAGGTGACCCTGCTTTTCCGGGCATAGAACGATCCCTGCTCTATACTGCTGCTTGCCAGATATATTTTTAACGAATCAAAATTTGTGGGAAATCTTTTTTTCAGGAATGTCACATAATGCCGCTTCCAGCCCCAGCGGTTCACATAGGTGACGTTGCTCCCCTCGCGGTTTACGCGGATCCGTTTCCGGAAGTAGCTGTTGTTGTAATACCTGTTCTGCTTATTCAGCAGCTCGCCTGATCTATACACAAAACGTTCAGAACGATGGAACTGCATCATGGTGTCTCCGTTCTTATATTCAAAGTTTGTGTTAACATTTGTGTCTGTCCTCATTAGCCGGTTTTGCAGATAATAAGAATAGGCCGTCTTTTTCGGGTTTGCACCACTTGAACAGGACACTCTGAAGTACTGTCCGTCAAAGGTTCCCTCTTTCACAATTTTGCCGCTGCTGTCAAGTTCGGTTGCCTGAAGCAGTATTGAATCGTTGGAATAGACCAGGATCTTTTTCACTTTTTTCTTTTTATACAGGTGTACGTCTTTCAGCTCAAAACTGGCTAATGGCTGTTTTCCAAACTGCCCGTCGAAAAAGGGGCTGGCATAGTCTCGTCGTTGCTCTCGTTTCCAGAGATACTGCGCGCGGAGCTGGCAAATTCCACAGCAGATAATTAAAAACAACAAAAAACCACGCATAATATAAAGTTAGTGGAAGAGCTCATATTCATAAGCCCGTGTTTTACAAGTGGGGACTATTTTCATTCCTGCGGCGGTGGCATTAAGAAGGTATGTATGATCTTTCTTTGGTAGGAGTTGAGGCGCTGATACAATCGTTTGTTGATCTGGGAGCTATCTGTCACCAGTCCTCATTAACCTCTCACTTTTAAATTTCTGTTAATGGGCGATACCAGGCTGTTGAAATATCGCCGTTTCAGCCCACATTTTACACTGCTGGTCGGAAATTGGGGGTGCAAGCGTATTCTGATAGTAATTTAAATGAAGAATAAAGCTGGAAATCATGGAAGAGATAGATTTGAGAAAGGAGACCGTATTTTTCAACGTACTGAAGCGGATATATGTTGCTGCAAAAAGAATAAAGGAAAGTTCGGGAGACATTCTTGGCGTACCTGCAATTAAGTCAGCAGACAATAAATGGTTTACGGTGGGATCCAGGCTTACACTTTACCGGTTGCAGGACCTCCTGCCTGTTGATCCGGATTCACCTGATGATTTTTGTGGTGAATCGGGACAGATTGGAAGCGCGGCATAAAGCGCGGACCTGTTTTTTGCTTCTTTAGTTGTTCAATTGCCTGCTGCCACTTATTATCTGGGAGCTTAGATGATCCATAAACAGGACCGCAAAATATTTAGCCGGAGAATTTGCTCTACACTTAATCCACTTTCACGACTTTTTTCACGGTTGAACTTTTTCCTTCGCCGGAACAAACAAAATAGTACAGTCCTGCCGGGTGGCCCCGAAGGTTGATGTCTATTTCCCACTCTTCATCAAGATCAAAGGTGCGTATTACCTTCCCGGCAGGAGAGATCATGGCCATTGCAGTTGCATATATTCCGTTAACCGATACGTGCAGTTGCTCTCTCACTGGATTCGGGTAACAAATAAAATCGTTCAGGTCGGCAAGCAGTTCCTCATCCTCCTCATCCAGCGGCCTGCTGTATGCCTGGTATGTTTCATCTTCTACGGGTTCATAGATACCGCAGCATATCCACCCGCAGGAAACCAGGTTGGCGGCAGTGAGACGTAACTCAATTGATAAAAATCGTCCCGAAGTGCGCAGATCAACATTTTGTTCTGTGGCACTATAACCCACATAAATACCCTTCACCTTGTACTCGGCCGGTTTTAATTTATCAAACAGCACCACGCCATCCATGTTTGTGATAGCGACATCAATTTGTGTTCCGGAATGGTCGTAGAGAACAACATTTGCAAAAGGAATCTCTTCTGAAGTTGCAGAATCGCTCATCCTGACTTCCAGCTTAATGGTTTGTGTTGCCTGTTGGGCGTCAGCAATCATACCCGCCAACATTATAAATGCAAACAGGATAAAACTTTTTGGAGTAGATATGAAATGAGTCATGGTTTCTGGTTTTTTTGTGTCATTCTAAAAAAGTTCAAGGTTTAATGTTAAGTTACAACCAGGCAGCAGCAAAAACCAACAGCATTTTACAACTGTTCTTTATTTTGGTTCTACCGGTCAGGTTTTTATTGCTTGTGGAAAAAGGCCTACGATAGATTTGCAACACTAAGCCTCTGCTGCTCCGCTGCAAGAATTCAAATTAAACGAGGGTAGTTTACGGTTGATTGGGAATACAATAGCTGTGTCAGCTAACGGACTTCACCGTGGCAGGCTAAACCAATTCTAAGTACAGGCCGTTCCATTTAACAATTCTCCGCATCATTTTTGATGCAAAACTTTAAAATCTTAAAGACATGAAAACTATTTTTTTCTTAATGGTTTCGTTATCGGCAAATTGCGCAGCTGCAAAATCATTAAAAGCGCAACTCATGGAATTAAATGCGGGCTGGGCGAAACAAAATTGCGCCGTCGTTAGTGATGCGCCGGGGATTTTGAATGAGACAGAGCTTATCAGAACTCACCTGTTGTATGTTGAAGCTGCACTTCGGAGTTCAACAAGCCCTGCACTCTCCTTGAAAACGCGGGAGCGGAGAATGAGATGTCTCGACATTCTCCATTCATACGCCTTGCGCGGACAATTTCCGATAAATCTGCACCACCGGGATCGCACCCCCTATTTTATTGATCACCTGGGCACAGCCTGCGCGGTGGGACAGCTGATGATAGAGACCGGTTTTGTCAGTGTTGCTAAAAAAATATCCACAGAGAACAACAACGGCTATATCCGTGATCTGGATCTGATTTACCCGGAATTGTCGGAATGGGCCCGGACAAATGGGTTCAGGCTCGAAGAGCTCGCGTGGATACAGCCCTGCTATTGCCGGACCACCGGTGCCGCCACTTTACAGGTAAGTTGCAAGGGCAGTTCCGACGGCTATTTTATGCCAGATACTTCAGACCTGCCGCATCCCGTGCAGCTTTCGATGTACAAATGGAATGGTGCTGCCTGGGATCTGTTTTACGGAATGTGTGTGCCCTGTGATCTTCCTGCCGGAGAATACAAAGCTGTAGCAAAAGATGGCCTCGGTGATGAGCATGAATTTTTTGCTACACTTGTTGAGTTATCGTCGCCGGAGATATCACTTAATGTGGCGGGCGACTGGTTATCGTGCAATGCCACTGCTACAACAAACATTACGGGTGGCTTTCCGCCCTACATCATCTCATGGCCTGAAGCGGTGGTTTCAAACAGCACGGCATCTGGCTTATGCGAAAAATGGTACCGCGTAACTGTTAAAGATAGCCTGGGCTGTTATCGGGAGGACCTCTTTGCAGTTGGTGATCCGGAGCCTCTCGGCTTTGATGAATCTTCAGAAACAGACTTCAAATGTTTTTCGCCTGATGGCAAGGTGCTATATGTAAGAGGCGCGCCAGTTGGCGGCACGATAAATATCTGTGATTTTGACGGCAGGTTGTTGCGTAAGGTAGAGAATGTAAAAAGTGATTTCGAGGTGCCAGTACATGATCTTGCAAAGGGGGTGCTGTTTGTTACAATTGTTTCAGATAGTAAACGAGTGACAAAAAAAATCCTGATCCAGTAAGTCGCAAAACAACTTTCACTTCCTCAAAAAAAAGCAGTCAACGGTGATGCGCTTCTTTTTTCACTGCTTAATCAGCTTTTTTGTGAACACCCTGCCGTTTTGTTCGAGCTGAATAAAATAGATGCCCGGTGAAAGTTCTTGTACGTCTACGCTGCTGGCAGTGCCGGAGAATTGTGCCGTTAAAACCAATCGCCCGGTAAGATCTGTAATTTTAAGTCTGCCGCTTTGATTGTTGCCTGCACGCACTGCCACAAACTGTGTTACGGGATTAGGGAAGATCTCAAATCCATCACCTGAAGGGATTGCGGATGCAGACATGCCAGTGGTTTCACAGTTTATGGCTTTAACCTCATGTACTGTCTCAAAACTCTGGTTGGTGGCAGTGCAGGTGATCACCACTTTAAAATACATGGTGTTGCTAACTGCGGCCTGCACATAACTTGACTGGTTAGCGCCAGGAATAACGGTGAATGGCCCGGCGGCAGTATTTGCC
Source organism: Bacteroidota bacterium (assembly GCA_023433205.1). Taxonomy (GTDB): domain Bacteria; phylum Bacteroidota; class Bacteroidia; order B-17B0; family Aurantibacillaceae; genus Aurantibacillus. The sequence continues at coordinate 3,812 of JAEZDS010000184.1, read as the reverse complement.
GATAACCACTGGTAGGTGATGCCGGCCACGGTGTAGTTAGTGACGAGACTCATACTTGCCGCGGCGCCTGCACAAACTGTATGGTTTTGCGGGATAATTGTATTATTTGACGGCGCGCCTGCGCAAAGGGTAGAGCAGGGGATTACGTACACAGGATTAACGATGGTGTTACTTAAACCGCTGTTAGTGCAGGTGACCATCAGCTGATAATAGACTGTGTTTGCAAGTGCCGGTGTTGTATAGGCATTTGTTGTGGCATTATTGATGGCGGTGAATGGACCGGCAAGTGAGGTTGTTGATTGTTGCCACTGATAGGTGTAACCTGAAGCGGTGTAAGTTGCTGCCAGTGAAAGAGAGGCGCTGTTGCCTGCACAAATGGTTGGTGAAACAGGAACAATGGTGTTGCTGCCTGGTGTGCCGCTGCAGGCTGTGCAGGTTGCCACAGAAATAAAAACTGTGTTGGTGGTGAAACTCTGGCTGCTGTTGGTGCAGGTGATCACCACATTATAATAGGCACCGGTGCTTAATGAGGCGGTCGTATATGAGGTTGCTGTGCCACCGGCCACCGCGCTGAAGGGTCCTGTTGCGGCCGGGGCGCTCTGCCACTGAAAATTGTAGCCCGTAGAATTTGAATACGTGTCTGAAAGCGCAAGGGTGGCAGCGCTTCCCGCACAAATGGTCTGGCTTACAGGAAGCAGACTGCTTGCGGGTGGCGGACCGGCACAGGCTGTTGCGCACGACACAACTGAGATGCTGTGCAAAAGGGAAGTGTTTTGGCTGGTATTTGTGCAGGTGATCACAAGATTAAAAAAAGTGTTGGCCAGTAAAGGCTGCGTGGTGTAAGAACTTAACGTAGCGCCACTCTGTGGACTAAAAGGCCCTGCTGGTGAAGTAGATGAAGTTTGCCATTGATAGGTGAGCCCTGTAAGCGAATAAGCAGTGGCAATGCCGAGCGTAGCCGAACTGCCTGCGCAAAGTGTAGATGCGCCGGTGATGGTATTTGTGGAAGGAGGACCCGAGCATGCTGAACATGAGGTTACGTGAACTGCTGCGGGTGCGGTAGTAAAACTGATGCCGCTGTTGGTACAGGTAATTACCGCGTTGTAGTACAAGGTGCTGCCGGGATTGTTTGAAACGTACGTGTTTGAAGTTGCTCCTGGTACGGAAGAGTACGGACCGCTTGCAGCACTTGCCGAGTTCCACTGATACTGGTAGCCGGTATAGTACATCGTGCTGCCGGCCGTTGTGATTGTGGCATCATTGCCGGCACAGATAGTTTGTGATGCAGGGGCAAGCGTATTACTGGGAGTTCCGGTACATGCTGTGTAACATGGTACAACCGAAACAGTAACAGGAACATTGATGGAGATGCCGCTGTTGGTGCAGGTGATCACCACGTTATAATATAAAGTGTTGTGCAGTACAGTTGTTGTATAGTATTGTGAACGGGCACCGTTAATATCGGTGAAAGGTCCAACCGTAGAGGTTGACGACGACTGCCATTGAAAGGTGATGCCCGAATTGCTGTAACTGTTGGCAAGGCTCAGGTTGGCAGTTGTGCCGGCGCAGATCGTAAAATGCGCCGAAGGAAGCATACTGTTGGCTGAGGGAGTTCCCGTGCAGGGCGATTGTGCGGCCGAATAAAAAAAGTTTATACAGGCCAGGATCGCGATTACATTTCTGTATAATAGCTGAAACATTTTTTGCCTCCTTTTAACCAAAGGTATATAAATAGGTGAACGGGCACTGTTAAATTTGGAAGGTCCTCCCATTGTGTATTTCTCGCTTCCATCCGGAGCCTGGTTTGCGTGTGATCAGAAGCAGCTGTCCTGCGCTTAAGGCGTTAGGATTATCTATGGAATTGCTCTAATTTTGATCTCACTTTCTTAGCGAATTCAAAAGCGGGGCCTTGAATCCTTCGAGAAAAATTGATCTTTTTAAACAACTGAAATAATCATGCTTAAGTATCTGGTTCTTTTTTTTATCACCTTTCTCACCGTGCTGCTGGCTAATTCACAGGTGCAAAACGGTGTTTGTTTTTCTGCAGTGAGTAATTACAGTGTTGCATTCGCGCCAAACGCAATTGTGTCAGGCGATTTTAATAACGATGGTATACCTGATCTGGCAACGGCCAATGCAGGCACCAACAATGTGTCGGTTATGCTGGGAACCGGCACCGGCAGTTTTAGTCCTGCTGTTACGTTTCCGGCTGCCAATGGTTTGTATGCAATGACCATCGCTGATTTCAACGCGGACGGGAATCTTGATCTGGCGGTTGTTAATGGAGGGGGGTACAGACTGCTGTTGGGTACCGGTACCGGCAGCTTCGCGTTTCCGATAGGAAGCGGGATGGCATGGGCACCGGTTGATATTGTGGCGGCTGACTTTAACGGCGATGGTCTTCCGGATATTGCAGTGATCAACACTTACCAGAACTATAATGTTGGTGTAAAGCTGAACACCGGCAACGGTAACTTTGGACCGGAGGTTACCTATTCATGCCTGGGTGGCCAGAAGATCACCACGGGTGACTTTAATGGTGACGGCAAAGTTGATCTGGCTGTAGGCAGAGGCGGGCAGTCAAGTCAGTACGATTTTTCTGTTTTATATGGCACTGGAACAGGGAGCTTTAACAATGCCGTGCATTATGCGCAGCTTGGATTATATATATCTGCCATTACCGCGGCAGATTTTAATGGTGATGGTCGCTCAGATATCGCTATGGCAAGCTGGAACTCCAACGTTGTTTCTGTACGGCTTGCAACCGGCACAGGCAGCTTTGCAGCCGGAACAACTTACGCCATAGGCACATTTCCCAAGGCGATTGTAAGCGCTGACTTTAACGGTGATGGTAAGCTGGATCTGGCAACGGCGAATTACAACACTAACAACATATCAGTGTTGTACCAGAACAGCAACGGAACTTATGGCACCGCGGTAAGTTACCCTTTAGGTGCCGCTCCCACCGGTCTCACTGCGTCTGATTTTGATGGAGACGGCAGGCCGGATCTGGCTGCGTCGGTTGATTATTATTCGGCTGCCGTATTGTTGAACACTACTCCGGGCATTACCGTTTCAGCCAGCAGCAATACTTTTTGCGCGGGAGGCACTGCAACCCTTAATGTTTCGGGCGCAAGCTCATATACATGGGCTGGCGGTCCCAACACGAATTCGTACGTGGTTACGCCAGGTGTCACCACAACTTACTCGGTTTCCGGCAGCAGTTCTGGGGGGTGCATTGCAGGCCCGGCTGCACTGAAGATAACGGTTAAGCCATTGCCGGCGGTTGCAGTACAAAGTAACAGCTTTGTCTGTATTGGTGACTCAACCGCAGCCTTCGCTTCAGGTGCCTCCACGTACACCTGGAATACCGGGGCGCAAACACCGCTCATCTCATTCATTGCGGGTAGCACTTCAGCTTTTTCAGTAACGGGCACAAGCACTGTTACCGGATGCAGTGCTACAGCAACACTGCAACTAAATGTCTCTGATTGTACCGGCTTGAAAAAAAACCAGACATCAAAGCATCAGGTGATCATTTTCCCGAACCCGGCGCGTGAAAAAATTAAATTGAGATTTGAAGATCCACAACAGTCAGATGTGCAGGTTGAAATACTTAATGCAGTCGGTCAGGTGCTTAGTGTGCATATTCTTTCTCCGGGCAGCAGTGTTATTGATGTTGCTGTTTTGGCTCAGGGACTTTATTTTCTGCGTTTGAATGATCAGGTGCAGAAATTTGTGAAGGAGTGATAAATTACCGCACATCAATTTTTTGTTAGAACTATATATTCATAGGTACTGTGCCCAGCCGA
>JAEZDS010000182.1 GCA_023433205.1 Bacteroidota bacterium | reverse complement strand
CAGCCTACTTATGCGGTTTGTGACGCGGCTCATAAATAAGCCTGATAAAAGTGCTGAAGCGTTGCGATTCACGGGCCACGGGGATCCCGGTGACAATCCCAACAAGCAGATTATCGGCAATGCCCAGCCGCATTTGCGGCCTTATGGTCATGTCAAAATCGTGGGCGCTGAATTGTTTGTTGAATTCGACACCAATAAAATTTCTTGTGCCATCAATCATGTAATGGATGTTGGTGTTGAACTGCCATGTTGTGTGAATTGAACTGTTGTGCCCGAACCCCTGAACAATATGTGGTCCGGCGTAAATAAGATTATGAAAGTTCTGCCCCCATCTTTTGGCGATGATCAGGAAGGGGTTATAAACATTTCCATTGTAAAGGTTGTTGTTGAAGGTCCGCACATCACCTACTTCAAACTCATGGATATACCCTAGTGCCATTGAGGTGTTTGAGCGCTCATTCACATAGAAGGAGTACTGCGCGGCCAGCTTCACACTGTTAAGATTACTGCGTGGTATAGTGTCGGTATTTGCGTCGCGGTTGTTGTCATAATACAACGAAAACGGCAGTTCAATTTCAAGTCCAAGGCGGTCAACAGGTGCCCATTCGTACTCTACCAGCGCGTCATAGTCAGCATACCTGGCGTTGTCGGTAATACCTAAGCCCACATTCCACTCTTTTTCGCCTTTTCTTGCCCCAAGATCACGTATCAGATCAATATAGAGGGGCTCAGCATGTAAAACCTTAGGCGATCTTTTATCACCCTCCACCTCCTCAATATAAAGGCTATCGAGTATATCTGCTACTGGTATTTGTTCGACTTCAGTACTGTCGTTTACCTGAGCTGTGAAAGGCCGTGCAAGGCAAAGGAGAGATAATAATAAAAAGATCTTATTCATAGAAAAGAGAAGCGCATTCAATGGGATTTTCTGATCACGAAAAATCAGTGCCCAAATATCTCTCAAACCTTTACTGAGGGAAAGTTAAAAAGTGTTTAAGTGATGTAATGTGAGTTCAGTGCCGCAGGTAATTTTGCTGGTTCAGAAATAATCCTTATATTTGTATTCTTGTATTCGAAGATTGTATCTCAATCTATTGTAAAGTCCCCGAATTTTTACAATCTGTTTTTTTTACACTTTTCCTAACAGATTTACGGCTGTGCAAAAATTGCGCATACCGCTTACACTTTGATAATTATATGACATTTTTTGATTTAAAACTGGCGAAGCCGCTGCTTACCGCACTGGACAAGCTGCAGTATGTAAACCCAACTCCCATTCAGCAACAAGCTATACCTGCCATATTAGAAGGCAGAGACATGTTTGGCTGCGCCCAGACAGGGACCGGCAAAACTGCCGCTTTCGCCTTACCAATCCTTCAGCTTTTAAGTGAAAAGCCTCGGGCCTCAAAACGGACGATCAGAGCACTGATCCTGGCACCTACCCGCGAGCTGGCGTTGCAGATTGCGGCCAGTGTAAGTTCCTACAGCAAAAACACCGACCTTACCCACACAACTATATATGGTGGCGTGTCGCAGTTCCATCAGGTTAAAGACCTTGCACGTGGGGTTGACATGCTTATTGCAACACCAGGTCGATTAAAAGACCTCATTCAGCAGGGCTTTGTAAAGCTCAATGATGTAGAACATTTTGTACTCGATGAGGCCGATCGTATGCTCGATATGGGATTTATCCACGATATCAAAAAAGTGATCTCTTTGCTTCCCCAGAAAAAACAAAGTCTTTTCTTTTCTGCAACTGTATCTCCCGAAATCCAGAAACTTGCCAGTGGCCTGCTAAAAGACCCGGTTAAGGTATCGGTTACGCCTGTATCTTCAGCCGCTCCTCTGGTTGAGCAAAGTGTGTATTATGTTTCAAAAGAGAACAAACGCTCACTTCTTAAACATGTAATTAAAGACGGCATGATCGAACACGTTTTGGTGTTTACACGCACTAAGCACGGGGCCGACAAGGTGGCAAAGGATTTGAATAACAATGGTATCCGCGCTGAAGCCATCCATGGCAACAAATCGCAGGGTGCAAGACAAAAAGCATTGAAAGGATTTAAAGACAGACAGATCAGGGTACTCGTGGCAACAGATATTGCTTCAAGGGGAATTGATGTGGATAAACTGTCGCACGTAATTAATTACGAGATCCCTGAACAAGCAGAAACATACGTTCACCGTATTGGTCGTACAGGCCGCGCCGGCAGCTCCGGAATCGCAATGTCGTTTTGCGCTAACGATGAAAAGAGCTATTTAAAGGACATCAACAAATTGATCAAAACAAGCATGCAGATTACCAAGCATCCTTTCGCCTGATCGATACAAATAAATAAATAAGTAAAACCGTCCGCGTGAGACCGGGCAAAAAAAACAACAAAATGAAAAAAGGTACAGTGAAATTCTTTAATGAAGAAAAAGGATTTGGATTTATTAAAGAAGAAAGCGGAGAAGACATCTTCGTACACGTTACTGGTTTGAAAGAAGACATCCGTGAGAACGATGTTGTAAACTACGAAACCGAGCGTGGCAAAAAAGGCATGAACGCGATCAATGTAAGTATCGCTGAGTAATACCAGCACTTCAGACCTCAGGGTCTGTTTTAAAGAGAGCGTTCCAAAAGGATGCTCTTTTTTTTAGGTCCTCAGGCCCAGCTTTGTTTGCAGCCGGCCAACTCTATATTTCAGCAGAACCTGCATATTACAATGGAAGGGGCAGCACAGCCTTTCCGCCATAAGAGCTTCGGGCCAAGAAGGCAATAGAGTGAATTAATCCTTTTTCTTTTTAATCTGCGGCTAAAATCATTATGTGTGCAAATTCCCGGTATTTGGAGTTGATCCCTGATAATGTTGTGCTGGCATCAGATTTACTGCAACATACTATAATAACTCCTTAAAATTATTAAAGTATGGAAACAACAACTTACAGAAAACCCCTGCTCACCGGCATGTTCAGTGACCGTGAAAGCGCGGAAAAAGCGTACAGCTCCCTTCATGAGAGAGGTTACAGCAAAGACGACGTGAATGTTATAATGTCTGACGACACCAGAAAAAAACATTTCTCTTCCGACAAGTCTGGTAAGGCTGACAGTGATCTGGGTAACAAAGCAGTGGAAGGCCTTGGCACTGGTTCAGCCATTGGCGGCGCGCTTGGCGCCATTGCCGGGGTGGTGGCCGCAGTAGGTACCAGCATTGTGCTTCCTGGTCTGGGGCTGGTTATTGCCGGACCCATTGCTGCTGGTTTGGCCGGAGCCGGAGCCGGCGGTATTACGGGCGGACTCATTGGCGCCCTGGTTGGCTGGGGAATTCCTGAAGATCGCGCAAAACGATACGAGGAAGGACTAAAAAGCGGAAAGATCGTAATGGGTGTACATCCCAAAAACGAGGAAGACGCTAAACACTTTGAGAACCACTGGCGGAACCACAAGGCCGAGGATGTGTATACGCATTAGTGTTCGGTAAAAGTCCTGATTCTTCTGATGTGGTTATAATCAGGCGGATCAGGACTTTCTAGTAATGCAGAATCCGTTCTTGTCTGCGACCACCTTCGCTGTTTTTTTGATATTGTTTAGGGTTTTTAATGGTTTGACCACGGCAGATTCTGGCATTAAAATTTCCTTTTACAAGTATGAAATATTTGCTCATAATAGGTTTAATTGCTGCTTGCAATGTAAGTATATCGCAGAAGCAAGCTAACCATTGGTTTTTTGGATATCCAGGGCAGGGTGTGAGGTTAGATTTCAATACCTCACCTCCGGATGTTGCATTCTTAGATTTCAACGTTCTCCATAGTAGTGCGTCAATATCCGATACGGCAGGAAATTTACTACTTTATTCGGACGGATCTTCAATATTCGGACCGACAGGCGCCAAACTACCAATTTCGTTGAGTGGAAACTCCTCGGCAAGACAGTGTTTATTATTTGCAAAAATGCCGGATAATCCGGGATTCTATTACTTGTTTCATCCTCGTACAGAAGGTACTCCAGCACTGATGTACACAATAATAGACTCGAACATTGGATATGCAGTCAAAAAAATGTCATGGCGGCTCTAAATGTTGCCTCACATGTGGCGGGCGTACTACACTGCAATATGCGCGACACTTGGATTGTAGTTCGAAAATTGTCAACGGATCATTTCATTAGTTACAAGCTGACTGCCACTGGCCTTTTTAAAATTAATGAATCCCAAGCACTTGCCGGTAGCCCGCATGGCTATCTGAAGTTTTCGCCGGATGGTAAAAAAATGGCTGTATTTTCCGTTGACACACCGGCAGTTGTACTATATGATTTCAACAACAAGACGGGGGAAATATCAAATGCACTAGTATTATCAAACAATGTTTTGGAAGGCAGTGTAAGTGGTGAATTTTCACCAGACGGCAGCAAGCTATATGTTGCACCTTTTGAGGCGTCTTTTGTAAACCTTATTCAGTGGGACCTCACTTCGGGGGTGGACTCACTGATCTTAAATTCCCGGTTTCTTATTCCAGTCAGCAAAAGTACTGGGATGCAGCTTGCTCCTAACGGTAAAATATACGTAGCGAATTGTTTGAATAGTGAACTTTCAGTGATCAATAATCCTAACAAAAAAGGTGCTTCATGTGGCTATAATGTAAATGGACTGTTAATTGCGCCTGCTAAGACCAATTTCGAGTTACCTAACTTTGTAAGCAGCTATTTGCTGCAGACTCCAAAGTCAGCATACAACATCCATCACTCCATTAGCTGCAATCAGCTCAAAGTAGGTGTCGATTACCAGCGTTGCGATAATTGTGCAGAGAAGCCGTTGATCACGTGGGACTTTGGGGATGGTGCCACATTCTCCGGCAAAGGACTTAATACCGACACGGTCACTCATAATTATGATGTGGCAGGAACTTACACTGTCACTCTCATGGTTGATCATGATTGTTATGTTGACACATTATCACGGGTTATTTCAGCAGCGTGTTCTAATGTACATACTCAGGATTCCCAGGAAATTAAAGTGTATCCTTCCATAACAAACAGGTTTCTACATATAGCTGGATTACCGCTTCAAGGAATTATTAGATTGACAGATATCAATGGTTTGACTGTTTATACTGGAGAAGGGGGTGCAGTTGAAGGCGGGGCAACCACACTAGATTTCAAGAACCTGGGAAAAGGCCTGTATATACTATCAATCCAAACAAGCAATAGGATTGAATATTATAGAGTGGTTGTAAACTAGTAATTTGCACAGGAGATTGATGTACAGAGTTTAAGCTTACCGTCAAATTGAAAGTGAAGAATAGGTCGTTTCGCTTAGTTGAGAGAGGTCTTCTTAGACCCTTCTTTTTGCGACTTTTCCTTCTCCGCATTTGTCTTTTTGCCCCAGATCTCTATCCTCGCTTTTTTGTCTTTGTTGTTGGGCACTGTTTTATAATGAAAGGCTATTTTATCAATTGTACGTTCGGCTCCTCCTTTAAGATCAATTACCTTGCTTTCACTACCTGCTTTTTTCAGGGTCTGGCCAATTTTCAGAGATTGTTTGTCTCCTTCTTTGAAGTAGACCTCTACATCAAGTATTTCAACCGGCACATCCCCTACAATAAACTTCAGCGCTGAAAAACGGTTCGCGAGAAGGACGCCCAGTTCGTCGTAGTCTTTAGTAAATTCAACAGTTGTTTCGCCTATCTTGTGCCAGCCTGGTTTATCATTGGCGACTATTGCGGGTTTTTGAGCGGAAATATTTAACGCTGAAATAACGCACAGCAGGAGTAAAAATGTTTTTTTCATGGAAATAAGTATGGAAATATATACTCAAAAAGCCATGCCAGCTTCCAGCATGGGAAGAAAACGATACATTGTTACTGGGCGCTCCACCCACCGTCAACCGGCAGGGCCGTTCCGGTAATGGCTGAAGCAGCTTCACCACAAAGGAAAAGCGCAACTTTTCCCAGTGTTTCTACGCTGATAAACTCTTTTACAGCCTGTTTCTGCAACATTACTTTGCTTATCACCTCCGATTCACTAAGCTGATGGGCCTTTGCCTGGTCTGCGATCTGTTTTTCAACGAGTGGTGTGCGCACATAACCCGGGCAAATGGCATTACAGGTAATGTTAAAAGGAGCACCTTCAAGCGCTAGGGTTTTGGTAAGCCCCACAATACCGTGTTTACTGGCCACATAGGCGCTTTTGAATTCGCTGGCTACAAGGCCGTGAGCTGAGGCAATATTAATGATGCGCCCGAACTTTTTTTCTTTCATCAGCGGCCATACTGCTTTTGAGAGATAAAACGCTGAGTTGAGATTGATGCCGATAATAGCCTGCCATTTTTCATCGGGGAATGTTTCAACCGGCGCTACATGCTGTATGCCGGCGTTATTAATAAGCACATCAACTGAGCCAAATTTTTGTTGCCCTGCTGATACCATGTTGCGCAGGGCATCTGGCTGCAGCATATTGGCATCAGAGAAGAGCGTTTGTATTTTGTATTTGCTGCCGATTGCGGCTGAAATTTCTGGACCCTCTTTTTCAAGTCCGTTAAAGACAATATTATACTGCTGTGTTTTCGCGAATTCGGTCGCTATTCCCAGCCCTATACCGCTGGTACTGCCTGTTATCAGCACTGTTTTCATGCGCTAATGTAGATTTATTTTTTCAGATGGTCAGAATGCTTCGGCAACTACAAAATAAAAATGGCCCCCTTCGCGTCCGTAGCCGTAATCAAGCCGCACATTGAGCCGTTCAGCCGGGTTGATAACAAACCGCAAACCTCCGCCAATGGAATATTTCAGCAAACGGAATTCAAGGTCAGCGGGCTTTCTGAACACATCTCCAACACCGGCAAAGGCCACGCCGCCAAAGCGCCAGAACAGCGGGAAGCGGTATTCAACCTGAGTGCCGGCAAAGTTGTGATCGCGAAACCTGTTTTTTGCATAACCGCGCAGCATGTCGTCGTTGCCGGCAGTTGACATATCGAGAAAGGGAATACTGCCGGTTCCTAACCTAAGCCTGGTTTGGATTGCAAAAATGTGTTTGTGTCTTATCCTGTAGAAATCGTGGTAAGACAGATTAAAATAGGTGAATGCGAAGGTACTGCCCAGCACAGGCGAAAAAAAGTACGACGAAGCTTCTATGAGCCTGCCCCTGTAGGTATTAATTACGTTGTCGCGGTTGTCGTAAACAGCTACCAGACCAAGAGCCGAGCCAATAGCTCCGTTGTATCCCGTTACTGCACCACTCTGCAGTAGTCCATTGTCGCTATATGAAAAATTGTATTCCTTTTCAATATGGTAATCAAATCCTGCAAAAAAGGCGGGGCGCAGCTGTTTCATCACCAGATTTTTAAGACTCAGCAGGCTGTACGAATAGAGTTCGGAATCTTCTTTTCTGGTATTGTTGCCAATACCGTAAAACCGGTCGGGGAAATTACGGTACCGCGCTTCACCTTTAAGCAGATAGTTCTCGTTTCGGGTAAAAATATTCCACAGGCCCCAAACATCCAGCTGTCTGTTCTGCGTGTAATCGGCAAGGAACTGCACGTTTGACATCCTGGTGTCTTTCTCGTTTGTGTTTGCCGCGGCGATCTTAAAGTAGTACACACCTGCCGCACCGAATGCCCAGCGTGTATCGGGCGTGTAATAAATAAGAGGCAATACAAAAATGCCGCTTTTTTCTTCGCTGATGGTATCGCTCAGGCTTCTGAACCCAAGTAATCTCTTTTTATTGGCAGGAGGAGTTTCAGTTGTTTGTGACTGGGCCGTTGCCCCGGCCACCACACAAAACAGGATGAATGTAAAAACCTTTCTCAAAGTATTTTACAAGACCTTCTTCAAAGTTTATACCTGTAAATGGCATCAATATCCTCAGTATTATCATGAATTACACTGAGATCAGTGATCACTCCGCTATTTATGCCGTAAACCCAACCGTGCAGGTGCAGCGGTCTGGTCTTCCAGGCTTCCTGCACTATGGTGGTTTTGGCGAGATTTCGCACCTGTTCTATCACATTTAGTTCGGTAAGACGGTCGGCCCTGCTGTCTTCATCCGCTATGGCGTCCAGCTCTTTTTCATGTTTAAGGTACACGTCTTTTATGTTTCCCAGCCAGAAATCAACCAGTCCGTGATTGTTATTGCTCATGGCCGCCCTGATACCTCCGCAGCCATAATGTCCGCATACTATAACATGTTGAACACCTAAGTGTACAACGGCATACTCAAGTACCGACAGCATGTTCATGTCGGTATGCACTATCATGTTGGCAATGTTCCTGTGTACGAAGATCTCTCCGCTTTCGGTGCCGGTTACCTCATTGGCGGGCACGCGGCTGTCGCTGCAGCCGATCCACAGATATGCTGGTTTCTGCCCCAGAGAGAGTTTTTTGAAAAACTCGGGGTCGTCAATTTTTTTTGAAAGAGAAAAATGTCTGTTGCCGTCTAAAAGACGCTGGTAGGATTTCTCCATTTCGTTTGAATTGCTCATCTTTTATTTATACGAGTTCAAATTTTACGAATTGAAGTTCCAGGTTACGTTCGGGGGCTGTATCCACAAAATCAACAAGCACATCGCGCACGTCTGAGTTCATCGTTTTTAGAATGGTACCATCGATTATTACGGTAGTGCCGGGCTTAATGTTTTTGAGGTGTTTTAGCAGATAGCCTTTGTTGAAAAAAGTAAGGTGCTGGGGAAGTTTGATCATACTGATCCTGCGGTTGTCTACCTCTTCCTCAATAACTTCAAAGGACGCCCGTACGTTAGACCTGAGGATAAAGAACACGGCAACAATAATTCCGGCTCCCACACCTTTAAGCAGATCGGTGAGCAGCATCACCACAATAGTTACCACAAAAGGCAGAAACTGATCAAGGCCGCGGCGATAATGCTGGGTAAACAACTCCAGTTTGGTGAGTTTGTAACCGGTAAAGATCAGAATGCCTGCAAGGGCGGCATTAGGGATCAACATAAGGAGGTTTGGTATAAATAATATGGAAAGGAGCAGGAGTACCGCATGAAAAATTGCGCTGAGCTTTGAAGTGGCTCCTGCATTAATATTTGCCGAACTCCTCACAATTACGGCTGTTACAGGCAAGGCGCCAAGCAGTCCGCAGGTCATGTTTCCGATTCCCTGGGCCACCAGTTCTTTGCTTGAATTTGAATCTCTTTTTTTAGGATCGAGCTTGTCAGCTGCCTCCACACTTAACAGTGATTCAAGGCTGGCAACAATGGCAATGGTTACTGCAATTTCCCAGAACTTTGGATTGTTCCAATGCGAAAAATCGGGCGTAGTGAGCGCAACCAGAACATCTCCAAAATCATTAATCACAGGCAGGCGCACCAGGTGTTCAGCTGTTACAACAAGTCCGGAGTAGTCACGGAAAATGACGGTGAGAACAGATCCAACTATAACGGCTATCAAAGCAGAAGGAATAAAAGAGAACACCTTGTGGTTTCTGTACCAGGAACGTTCTCCCAGAAAAACTATAATGAGTGAAACTATCCCGATTATCGCGGCACCAGGCGAAAAATCGTTGAACATGTTTTGCAGGTCGGTTAGGCTGTTTTGCCCGTTTGCCCGTGAAAAATCAAGGTCGCCCTCATAATCTTTGTCGTAACCAACCAGGTGCGGAACCTGTTTGATGATAAGAATAATACCTATACCAGCCAGCATGCCCTTGAT
>JAEZDS010000146.1 GCA_023433205.1 Bacteroidota bacterium | reverse complement strand
AAGCCTCATGAAATCACATGAGCCATGTCTAAATCAATTTGTTTTGGACAGCTGTGAAATATCAATATGACAGGCTGGTGGCCAAAATTGTTTTTAGGGTCTTGATTTTCAGTCTTTTTAATGCCGTCAGTGATTAATTTTTAAGGCAATCTTAAAAAAAATGTAAAAGTGCATGGTGAATTGTATAAATTGCAAATCATAAATCTTCTAAACATGAAAAAAAACTACAAAAAAATCAGAATGCTGGGGGCCGGGTTGCTCCTTGGCATGTTCGGCGGCACCATGAATGCCCAGCTGAGCGGGGTTTACACCATTAACAGCGGCCAGGCCACCGGTGGAACTAATTATCAGACATTCAGCGCCTTTGCTTCTGACATCAATTCGGTGGGGGTGAGCGGTGCTGTTACTGTTAATGTTGTTTCGGGTACATGCCCTTACAATGAGCAGGTAACTTTTAACCAGGTTTCAGGGGTGAGCCAAAGTAACAAGGTTATTATTAACGGAAACAACAATGTGCTTACTTTTCAGGCCACAAGTTCTGGTGCACCCTGGACACTTGGTTTGAACGGGACTGACCATTTTACGGTAAATGATCTTGATGTACGTGGAACAGGATCTACTTATGCGCTTGTTTGTAAACTTTCCGGCGGTGCAGACTATAATACGTTTTACAACTGCCAGTTTACCTGTAACCAGAACCAGCAGAGCAGCGGACAATGTCCCTTCTCTATCAGCTCAAACATGACCAGTGCTACTGCAGGTGGTTCAGCAAGTGGTAACTACAACACTGTAAACAGCTGTACTTTAACCTGTGGATATTACAGTTACGTATCTTATGGTTTAACCAGTGCGCCGTATACGCACCACAACACCATTATGAACAGCCGTATCACCGACTGGTACTATTATGGTCCTTATTTTTATTACAATCAGGATTTCACTATGAAAAACTGCACCATTGACAGGGTGAACAGGACCAATTCAACGACCATGTACCTGATGTATGCAGCGTATAATAACAACTGTATGATCGACGGCAACAGGATCGAAAAATTGTTTGATTCTCAGCCGGGAGCCACAGGCACTATATATATGTACATGTATTATCAGGCTCAGCAGGGTGTTGGTAAAAATGTTTTCAGAAACAACATTCTTACTGACATCAAACACAATGGCAGTTTTTATCCCTATGCTTATTATGGTGCCTGGGATTTTCTGCATAATACCTTTGACTGGGATTGGGCAGGTGGCAATCATACAGGAACTCTGTACAGCATTTATGCCTATTCAAACTCAAGCTATGGTACCACCCGAATCATGAACAACATCATCACCATGCGCAAACCTGGCTCAGGCACTCGCTACGGTATCTACACTGGAGGCGTCACTTCTGATATTGTTATTGACGGTAACAACATTGTACCTGGTACCGGTTCAGGCAATAATTATATTGGCTATTATACCGGCAATGCCACAAACCTTGCTGCCTGGCAGGCAATGGGTCCCGATCCTAATGGTTTTTCTATAGATCCACAATATACTTCTGCAACTGACCTGCACCCAACCAATACCACTCTCAACAACCAGGGTATTCCTGTAGGTGTTTTTCTTGATAACGAGCTGAAGCCCCGCAGTGGCACCACACCCGACATTGGCGCCCTGGAGTTTTTAAGCGTACCATGTACAGGTACGCCCAACCCAGGCTCAGTGGTATCTCCAACTTATGCTATCTGCCCCGGAGAATCGGCTGATTTTATTCTATCGAACTTCTCGAGTGACCTGGGTATCACTTACCAATGGTCATCTTCAACTACCTCTTCAGTAGGACCTTTTACTCCTGTGTCTGGCGCTACCACACCTATGCACACTGCTCCGAACATAACAACTCCTACCTGGTTTCAGGCAGTGGTTACCTGTACCAACAGCAGCCAGATGGTGAGTCCGGTGGGCTTTGTTGATGTAGCAGGCACCACAACAAACACAGTGCCATATTTTGAGAACTTTGAGGGTATCTCAAAACAAAATCAGTTACCAAACTGTTCGTGGCTGGCTCCAACATTAGGTGGAGGCGCTTTCACCTATACAAGTGCCAATGATCAGGGAAGGATGCCACGTTCAGGCAACAAGTTCGCATCGATGTATTATACGCCTTCAGGCAGTCACAGCTTTTTCACTAACGGCATCTGGCTTGATGCAGGAGTTACTTACAGCGCCTCTGTGTGGTACACAACCGAATATTACGGTTATACCAATTGGACAGATCTTTCTATCCGCGTTGGGCCAAATCAGAATTCAACAGGGCAGCAGTTAGTGGCAAGCACAAATGGGCCTGCAATCAGTAACGTTTACAAGTCGCTATCAAACACCTTTACAGTTGCCAGCAGTGGCCTCTATTATGTAGAGGTTGAAGGCACCAGCAACGGAAGCTGCTGTGGTTACTACCTTTCGTTCGATGATCTTGCTATTGAGATCCCCTGCAGCCTGAACTCGCCCACTATGAATGTAGCCAGCAACCAGAGCACGGTTTGTGCCGGGCAGCCTGTTAACTTAACAGCTTCAGGCGCTGATACCTATTCATGGAGCACCGGCGACACAGGTGATAACATTAGTGTTACTCCTGTCTCTCCGGGTATGACGACTTATTATGTGACCGGTACCAGCACACTTTCTAACTGTCAGACTACCGGTTCGCAGATAGTACTGGTTAATCCTTCTCCGCAGATCAATGCTTTTGCGAATCCTGCTGTGGTTTGTCCCGGAAAGAGTTCAAACCTGCAGGCTTTTGGTGCTACCAGCTACATCTGGTCAAGCAACCAGTCAGGCGCGCTGGTATCAGTAAGCCCGGCCAATACTGAGACCTACACTGTAATTGGCACTAATCAATACAATTGTCAAAGCCAGGCTGTGGTTGAGGTGAGTGTACATACCGCGCCAACCATCAGCGCTACGCACCCTGCAGAGGTTTGTCCTGAAGACGAAACACCGGTAGTAGCTACGGGTGGAGTAAGCTACCAGTTCATTTCTCCGGGTGCTTTCTACACAAGCAATCCTGCTTTGATCCAGATCAACTCTTCCACTCAGTTTACCGTAATCGGTACTGATGCCAATGGTTGTGAAGGTTCTTATTTCGCCACCATCGCTGTGATGGATTGTACCGGTCTTGAAGATTATTCTTCAACCGGCGGTCTGAAGGTTTATCCGAACCCCAACAACGGTGAGTTCAGCATTGAGACCAATAACGGTTCTCTCAAAAACATCGAGGTGGTTGATGTTACCGGACGGGTTGTTGCAAGTGAAAAAACTTCAGCTTCAACCGTTGAGCTCAACATCAGCGCTTTTGCGAACGGTGTTTATTATGTGAAAGTTCAGTCACAGGATGCTGTGAACATGATCAGGATCATTAAAGAGTAATTTATTAAATTCTAATCAGCAAAAGGCTGTTCCTTTTTTGGAACAGCCTTTTTTTATTATAGATTGAAGAGTTTGCCCGCTGCAGGGTGCTTAACAAGGTGTTTAATAATTAACTCTTAAACCGCTTAAATATTTGTAACGAAAGCAGACCGTTAGTCATAATTTAGTGTTTTAGTCAAAAAAATCCGGAATTTGAGTTATAAATTTCTCTAACTTGGCTATTCATTCTAAAAAAGAAACATGAAAAGTAAGTACAAATTTTTAGCGGCAGTGCTGTTCTCGGCGGGAATGGCAGTGCCCGTGGCTCATGCCCAGACGGGCTGTCCGCTCACTGCAACAACTAATCTGCACGGTTACGGCTGTGGCTGGGGTGATCAGATCGACTATTTTGAACTGGATGGCACCTCCAACAGTACAGGTTGTGCCTCTAATGGTTATTACACGCATTTTTCCGCCCCGGCATGGACTTTACAGATTGGCCAGACTTATACCTGGGCCGCAACAGTAGGTAATGGGGGATATGACCAGGGACTTGCCATCTGGATAGACCTTAACAACGACGGCTTTTTTACCAGTAATGAGCAGGTGGCAAATTCTCCTTATCAGCTTAACCACAGCGGAAGTTTTATGGTGCCTTTTTCAGGAGTTGCAGGTGCCGGCCACCGGATGCGTGTGCGTTGCGACTATTATACCAACATCGGCAATACTAACCAGACTGCCTGCGAAGATAACGGTCCGCCTAATTACAATTTCTATTATGGTGAGACCGAAGACTACGATGTTTACCTGCTGGCTCCTCCTCCATGCACAGGTACTCCGGCAGTCAACAGCGTGGTAGGCCCCGGAAAAAGTATTTGTCCTGGTACCAGTACTGAACTTGGTTTAAGTACAACGTACTCAGTGGGTGGAATTACTTACCAGTGGCAGAGTTCAACAACCTCTTCAGTGGGTCCCTGGACCAATGTGAGTGCTAACCCTATGACTTATATTACGGCACCTCTAACAACCAATACCTGGTACCAGGCGGTTATTACCTGCACCAACAGCAATTTAACCACAGCGGCGGCACCAACTCTGGTTGAAGTGCAGGGTGTGGTGGTTGATTCTATTCCTTATGTTGAAAGTTTTGAGGGGATCACCAAATTAAATGAACTTCCAAACTGTTCGTGGGCGGCAGACAATTTAGGTTCGGAAGCATTTACCTACACCATGTCAGGCTGGGACAACCGGCAGCCGCGTACCGGAAATAATTTTGCTTCATTTTATTACTGGCCCGGCAATACCAATTCTTTTTATACCAATGGTATATACCTGCACGCCGGTGTAACCTACAGCGCATCGGTATGGTACATCACCAACCTTTATGGAGATGACAACTGGGAAGATCTTTCACTGCTTATTGGTCCCAACCAGAATGCTACAGGGCAAATGACCATTGCCTCAACCCCTGGCCCGGCTATTTCAAGTTCCTACAAGTCACTCAGCAACACATTTACTGTTGCTGCCACCGGCGTTTACTACGTGGCTGTGCGTACAACGGTTAATACTAACAATTACGCGCCTTACTTATCGTGGGATGATCTTGAGATCATAATACCTTGTGATCTTAACCAGCCACAGATGAACGTTACGGCAGGTTCATCCACTATCTGCTCTGGACAGCCTGCAACATTATTTGCTTCCGGGGTTGACAACTATCTGTGGAGCAACGGGGCAACCGGCTCTTCCGTAACAGTACAGCCTTCCCTAAGTACCCTGTATACCGTAACCGGAACCAGCAGTCTCACCGGCTGCGAAGTTACCGGCAGCCACTACATTACGGTAAATACCACGCCTTTTGTGGCGATAGTAGCCGACAAGCCAAATGTATGCCCCGGCCAGCCCGTAGGCTTAACGGCGGTAGGAACGGCCATATCTTATAACTGGAGTGGCTCTGGCAGCGGGAATTATATTAGCGTTATACCCCAGGGAAGTGCCGCCTATTCAGTTATGGGCACCAGCGCAGAAGGCTGTTCAGCAACCGCTTCGGTTCAAATCAATGTTCATCCACAGCCGGCGGTTACCGCTTCTGTTAACAACACAGGGATGATCTGCGCTGGCGATCAGGTGATCTTAACCGGTTATGGCGCGCAAAGCTACCAATGGCTCACGTCCTCAACCTATATTCAGACCAATCCCGCAGTGGTTTTTCCTCAGTCGTCAACAAGTTACAGCCTCATAGGAACCGATGCCAACGGCTGCAAGGGCGAAGCTTTGCTGATGCTAGATGTTGAAGCCTGCACCGGACTTTCAGAGTCAGGACAAATAGCTGGCCTTAAGCTATTTCCTAATCCAGGTACCGGCATCTATACTTTGCAGCGTTCAGAGGCCGGCAAGGCTGATATTACCATCAGTGATGTGGTAGGTCGCACTGTTTACCAGGCTAACAGCAATTCTGTCCGGGAAAAAGTAGATATTTCAGGATTAGCAAATGGCATCTATTACCTCCGTATCAGTACCGGTGAAAAAAGCCAGCTGATAAGGGTGGTTAAAAATTAATTTTTATCCTGTTTGGTTTTGAAGCCGTTTCCCGCTCCCGGGAAACGGCTTTTTTATATCGGGTAATAAAAAGTTGCGTTTTTGCTGTTAAAATTGTTAAACATGTAAAACTTATTTCTAAATTGCACTTTACAAAACCTTACTAAACATGAAAAAACTTTACACAAATTTAAAATTGCTGGCAGTAGGTGTACTCGCTGTAGGCACTCAGCTTCAGGCACAAACTGGCTGTGCTATTACACAAACCTCTAACCTGCACCAGTATGGTTGTGGAGTAGGAGATCAAATTGACTCTTATGTGCTGAATGGGATCGCGGCAAACAATGCAGGTTGCGCAAATAATAATTATGTGTTTTATAACAATCCAACCTGGAATCTGATCATTGGTAACAGTTATACCTGGGCAGCCACTGTAGGTGGCCAGTGGAGTTACGATCAGGGCCTCGCAATCTGGATAGATCTGAACAATGATGGTTTTTTTACCAGCAACGAGCAGGTCGGTAATTCTGCGCCTGCAACAAGTCATTCAGGAACGTTTACTATACCTTTCGGCTCTTCAGCAGGGCAGGTTCGTATGCGTCTTCGTTGCGATTACTGGGTGACAATACCTAATACAAACCAAACTGCCTGTGATCAGAATTTCTACTATGGAGAAACGGAAGATTACATTGTTAATCTTATTTCGCCAACACCATGTTCAGGCACTCCTGCAGCAAACAGTGTGATTTCACCAACGGCCGGTATCTGTCCTAATGAATCTGCTTACCTGTCACTTGGCACAACTTACACAGTGGGAGATATAACCTACCAGTGGCAGGCTTCTACAACATCTTCAGTTGGGCCCTTTACTTCTGTTCCTAATGCTACCAATAGCTCGTTCAGCACTCCAAACTTAACCGGCAATACCTGGTACCAGACTATCATTACCTGCACAGCTAGCAGCCAGAGTATCACCAGTGCTCCCGGTCTGGTAATGGTTCAGGGCGTTACCACAAATTCAGTTCCTTATCATGAAGGTTTTGAAGGCATCACCGCCCAGAATAAATTGCCTAATTGCAGCTGGGATGCTGATAACCTGGGTACAGAAGCCCTTACCTATAAGACATCCAATACCGGCGGGCGTAATCCACGCAATGGAAATAGCTTTGCCTCTTTTTACTATTCTCCATCTGGTGTAAAACGTTTCTATTCAAATGGTATTCAGCTTGAGGCAAATGTTACTTATAGCGCTTCGGTTTGGTACCAGACAGAATATTACGGTTATAATAACTGGACAGACCTTTCGTTGCTGGCCGGGCCAAACCAGAATTCTACCGGACAGTTTACCATTGCCAGCACAAATGGTCCTGCAATCAGTCCGGTTTATAAAGCGCTCTCAAATACTTTTACAGTGCCAACTTCGGGTATTTATTACATTGAAGTACGAGGTACAGGAGGTA
Organism: Bacteroidota bacterium; assembly: GCA_023433205.1. Taxonomy (GTDB): domain Bacteria; phylum Bacteroidota; class Bacteroidia; order B-17B0; family Aurantibacillaceae; genus Aurantibacillus. Next base: position 11,276 of record JAEZDS010000146.1, on the reverse strand, counting down.
CAAGCAGCAGTGCCCAGTGGCTTAGCTGGGATGACCTGGAGGTAATTATTCCATGTGATCTTAATACCCCTGCTGTTTCCCTAACACCAAGCCAGACCATCTGCGCCGGTGCTGATGTGAACATAGCGGCTACCGGTGCTGATATGTACAGCTGGAATACCGGCGCAACCGGTGCCAGTCTTAATGACAAGCCTTTTAACAGCACCCTGTACACTGTAACCGGCACAAATACACTTACCGGTTGTTCTGCTACGGCTCAACATTATGTGCAGGTTAATCCTACCCCGCAGGTTGGTATCTTTGCCAATAAAACCGGAGTTTGTCCTGGCGGAAGCGCCGTTCTTACTGCTTTTGGTGCCGATATGTACACCTGGAGTAACAATGCCATGACAAACATCACTACGGTTTCTCCTGCAGCTACCACCTCATATAGCGTTTTTGGAACCAACTCATTCAACTGCCAGGGTATGGCGGTTCAGCAGATCACTGTATTTGATGCCCCTGTAGTTAATGCTTCTGTTGAACCAACAGAGATTTGCCCTGGTCAGCAGGCCCTGCTAACCGGAACCGGTGCAGATTCGTACCAGTGGGTATCGGCAAACAGCTATAACCAGTCTAATCCTGCTGCTGTTACTCCCAACTCTTCAACCAGCTATACCGTTACCGGTACCGATGCTAACGGGTGTAAAGGCACACAGTTTGTTTCAGTTACCGTTCTTGATTGCACCAGCCTTACCGAGTACAGCGGAGCAGAGGGAATAACTGTTTTCCCCAACCCCAACACCGGTGTTTTTGTGGTTAAAACCCACGGTGAAACCACTGTTGTTGTGAGCGATGTAACCGGAAGGATAGTGGCATCTGTGAAGGGCGCCGACAACACTGAGGTTAATATCAGCGAGCTGTCGAACGGGATCTATAACGTGCAGGTTCGCACAAACGATGCAGTTAAAATGATCAAAATAGTAAAGGAATAAATTTTCAAGTTTTGTGAAAAAGCCCCTGGCCTTATGGCTGGGGGTTTTTTTATGGCAGTAGGCAGCGAGCAGTTGGTAGTCTGCAGTAGCGGTTGGCAGTAAGCAGTTGGCAGTAAGCAGTGGCAGTTTGTCAAGGAGCAGTAAAAAAACCACAGAGAATACACAGAGAATACACAGAGGTACACGGAGAAATACGGCAGTAAGGCAATTGTTCTTCTATGTGTTCCTCAGTGGCCGGTTCCACTATGTGTTCCTCTGTTTGTGCCACGAAGATAGAGATCGACGTTCTTTATCATGCTGTATTGAAGATGATGGAAAAGCAGGAGTGCTAACCTGTTTCGAACCATCGGCTATGCCTTCCAGAAGGGATGGCCAAACCGCCTCACGCTGCATGAGTTGTGAAATGACTGTGGTGAACGGATGGGGAAAAGGCTGTTTCACAGTCAGGTAAGTTTCAGGAAGATGAATGCAAATGAATCACTTCTAAAATAACGAAATCACAAAAGTCGCTGGGCAAAACACCACCGTACAGAGGGTGGATGGAAGAGTATAACGGGTTACTGGTTACTGGTTATACGCCCGCCGTTATACAGGTGACATGAGCCTGAAACAGGCTTCAATACAGAACGTGGGATCTCTGCGGGAGGAAGTTGGAGGAAATACCTCCAGGCCGCAGAAGTCGGACAGAGTCATAGTAGCGATGAAAGCCGTAGAAACACGGAAGGAGCGAAGGACTCTGGTCATTGAGTGAAACTAATTTAAACAACCTCGCAAGGGGGATGATTCAAATGAAAGTACACATTAAGAAGACAGTACCAGTAGAGTTTAAAGATGTGCTTGACGCCTATCTAAAAATCAGAAAAGGCGGAAAGGCGACGGGGATTGATAACGAGAGCTGGACGGAGTTCGATAAGAACGTCGAAAAGAATCTCTACGTGATCTGGAACCGTATGGCATCAGGCAGCTACCACCCCCAAGGGGTGAGAGAGGTGGAAATACCCAAGAAAGATGGGAAAACCAGAAAATTAGGCATACCTACACTACGTGACCGTATAGCACAGCAGGTAGTGAAAAGGCACATGGAACGGAAGGTAGAACATATCTTCCATGAGAACTCATATGGCTACCGTCCAATGAAAAACGCACATCAAGCATTACAGCAGGTAAAAGAAAACTGCTACCGCTATGATTGGGTGTTGGACATGGACATTAGCAAGTTCTTTGATGAAATAGACCATGAGCTGATGCTTAAAGCGGTTGACCACGTGATGGAAGAAAAGTGGGTAAGTATGTATGTCAAAAGGTGGCTCGAAGCACCGATGGTAAAATCAGATGGAACAGCAGAGGCAAAAAATGGTAAGGGAACTCCACAGGGTGGAGTTATCAGTCCGCTACTCGCCAATCTGTACCTGCACTTCACACTGGATGTTTGGCTCAGCAAGAACTTTCCGCATCTGAGTTTTGTGAGATACGCAGATGACATCGTCATCCACTGTCGAACCAAAACACAGGCAGAGAAAGCCCTTGTAGCTATCAAAGACAGACTTAAGGAAGTGAAACTGGCCATCAAAGAAGAAAAGACACGCATTGCTTATTGCAAAGATTACAGACGAAAGGAACGACATGAGAATGTAAAGTTCGAGTTTCTTGGTTTCAGCTATCAGCCCAGGCCAAGAAAAAGCAAACTGAACTCGAAAACTTTCATGGCGTTTACGGCAGAAATCAGCCAATCCAGTCAGAAAAAGATCAGGGACGAAATCCGGCAAGAGAAAACATTGCGTATGACGCAACTACCACTTACCGTGATTGCGAAAACACTAAACCCCAGACTTAGAGGCTGGATCAATTACTTTGGGATGTTGAGCAAAAGGCGACTACGTGAAACACTCGTACACATTGACAGAAGACTAATCACACTACTAAGAAAGAAACACCACCTCGGCTTACGGGCAGCTGCATCAAAATTAAAAGCGATAAGAAAGGAGAATCCTGCTCTTTTCTATCACTGGGCTACTGGATACTGCTAAACTTAACTTTCAATGACACGAGCCGTATGATGGGAGACTATCACGTACGGTTCTGTGAGAGGCTTAGGGGTGAAACTCCCCTTTGCCTACTCGGCGCCCGGTTCCACTATGTGTTCCTCTGTGTAAAGCAGTAGGCAGTAGCAGTAAAAAAAACCACAGAGACAGAGAATACACAGAGGTACACGGAGAAATACGGCAGTAAGGCAATTGTTCTTCTATGTGTTCCTCTGTGCCCGGATCCACTATGTGTTCCTCTGTGTAAAGCAGTAGGCAGTAGCAGTAAAAAAAACCACAGAGACAACATCGCCCTTTGCCGATTAAACCACCGCACTGTCCTGGTTCCCCTTGCCGCTTAAACCACAGCTCTAATCGATTTCTATCCACACCGGACAATGATCGCTGGTTTTCTCCCAGCCCCGAACATCGTGGTCAACACCGGCAGCTTTTAAACTGTTTTTAATTGAAGGACTGAGTAAGAAATGGTCTATCCTTAATCCTGCGTTCCGCTGATAGGCCTGGCGGAAATAATCAAAGAACGTGTAAATCACTTCGTTGGGGTAAAGCGCACGAATGGCGTCGGTCCAGCCCTGGTCAACAAGGTCTTTAAAAGCAGCTCTTATCTCCGGTCTGAACAATGCGTCATCATGCCAGCGCTCCGGTTTATAAACATCAAGTTCTGTTGGCATTACATTAAAGTCGCCGGTCATGATCACCGGCCTGTTTTTTTTCAGCAATTCTTCAGATCTGCGGTGCAAACGGTCAAACCATTTTAACTTGTAGTCGAATTTAGGTCCTGGAACCGGATTTCCGTTCGGCAGATAAAGGCAGGCAATAATAATATCATTCACCATACATTCAATGTAACGGCTTTGTACATCTTCGCTGTCGCCGGGCAGTTCACGGGCCATCTCCTTTACCTCATATTTGTTGGAAAGCACTGCAACGCCATTCCAGCTTTTTTGTCCGTGAAATACCCCTCGGTATCCGGCAGCCTCAATGGCCGCTCTGGGAATTTTTTCATCAGGCGATTTTAACTCCTGGAGGCAAACCACATCTGGTTTTTTTTCTTCGAGCCAGCGCAGCAGCACAGGTAACCTGCCATTTACACCGTTCACATTATAAGTTGCTATTTTCATAGATTGCAGCGGTAAAAATACACATTGAAGAACAAACAAACGGCCCCGGGCGCATCGCAGGGGTGGGGATTTTACTGACGGGGCATTTTCACACCACAATTTTCACACCGCAATTTGCGCCCTGCTGCAATTAAACATGGTTCATGCAGATACGCGTAAAAAAATTGTCATCTTTGACAGCAGCAATGACGTTAAAACGACCAAATAAAAATCTTGAAAAGCTGATCATGCAGGCTGTAAAAGACATGAGGTGTCCAATTCACAGAAAGAACGCGGAAGTGCGCATGGACAGTGAAACTGAGCCGGTTCAGGTGCAGGCCTGCTGCGTATTTTTTAAAAATGATGTGATGGTGGTTGCTGAGCGTATGCGCAAAGAATTTCTTTACCGCGACGAGAAGACCAGAGAAAGACTGGAGAGGGAGCGTAAACGGAGGGAGAGCGGGCGTTGATCAGGCCAGCGCTTCATTGATATCAGGCAGCTTTCCGAATCTTCGCAACGTTCTTACATGCGAGGCAACAGCATCACCAAGCGTTTTGTTCTCGAGATACGGTATGCCAAATTCTTCGCAGGTGCTTTTTACGATCTCTGAAACAGCCGGGTAGTGTACATGACAGATGGTTGGAAAAAGGTGGTGTTCAACCTGGTAATTAAGTCCGCCCACATACCATGATACCAATTTATTGCCACGCGCGAAATTTACAGTGGTGTTGAGCTGGTGAATAGCCCAGTTGTTTTTGATGGTGTGTTTTTCATCGGGCAGGGGATGTGTGGTGCCTTCAACCGTGTGAGCAAGCTGGAAGGTAATGGTGAGGATCAGGCCGGCTACAAAATGCATGAGCAGGAAACCGGTGATCCAGGGGAGGGCCGGCATCTTCAGGATTGCAAGAGGCACGCCAAAAAACGCGAAATAATATGCCGCCTTGAACAGTATTATTTTTGCAAGTGCCAGCGCGTTCTGTTTTCGCGTATTTTTATTCACGCCGTCTTTGGTAAACCTCACAAACTGCACAAAGTCCTTTAAAAGCACCCAGTAAAGCGTTAAAATGCCGTAGAAAAGAAAGGCGTAAAACACCTGCAGTTTGTGGTACCACTTAACTTTGGTATGAGGAGAAAAACGTAGCACCAGTTTATCTTCCACATCTTCATCGTGGTGAACAATATTGGTGTAAGTATGATGGAGGATGTTGTGCTGAAGTTTCCAGTTGAATACAGCGCCCCCAAGCATATTTAAGGTGTGACCCAGCCAATAATTAACGCGGCTGCTGCCAGAGTAGGCCCCGTGATTGGCATCGTGCATCACACTCATGCCAATGCCCGCAAGTCCCAGTCCCATTATAAACCAGAGCACCATCTGTGCCGCCACCGTAAGGTTCAGAACCAGTAAACAAACAAAGGGCAGCAGGTAAACAACAATCAAAACCACGGTTTTAAGTACCATTTCAGTGTTGTAATGTTTTGAAATGCCCTTTTCTTTAAAATGATCATCCACTCTGCGGCGAAGCACAGAGAAAAAACGTGTCTTGTCTTTGTCAGGATCAATGAACTTTGGCTGGATCTTTTGCATTGTGTGTGTGATCATCAAAGATGCTCAATCTTAAGGGATTTTCCCAATATAATGATTGATACAGCTCAGGAGCTTCTAAAAACGCGCAGGAAACCACTGGTACTTCTTTTGCTTGAACTTAAGAAAGAGCTTACCTGAACGTAAGATCTCAAATACTTTCAATTGGAAAAAATATGGAAATCAAGATCAAATCAGAACCTGACGGGCGCATGATGGAAGCCTTTTTTAACGGCAGCCTGATCGCCAAAAGCGATAAAACCATCGTTGTCGAAAAAAACCATTATTTCCCTCCTTCAGCCATTAAAAAAGAGTTCTTCAAAAAGAGTGACGAAAAAAGTATCTGTCCCTGGAAAGGAGAAGCCGCTTATTACGACGTGGTAGTTGATGGAAAAACCGGCGAGGGATCGGCCTGGTACTACCCTGAACCAAAATCAATAGCTGAACCTATCAAAAATTACGTTGCTTTCTGGCGGGGGGTTGAGGTGAAGGAAGCGGAACAGGGCGAGTAAACTTTAGAACATTTTTTACTTCTGCTTTTCCAGTCGGTCAAGAATACTCTTCATCTGAGCGATCTCTTTCTGCTGTGCGAGAATGATCTCTTCTGCCAGCTTCTTTAGTTCCGGGTCACTGATATTCGCGTTTCTGCTGGTAAGAATTGCTGAAGAATGGTGCGGGATCATGGCCTTCATAAACTGTTTGTCTTCTACCGGGGTCTGTGTGCGTAGTAAAAAAAGCGCAGTGAAAAATACAAGTATTGCGCCTATACTTATGGCCACGTTTGCGCGTTTGTTCTGGTACATCGAAGGCATCATCAGGATCATGTACAATGCCATAGGCGAGATCATAAGAAGTGTCATGTACAAGCGAGTGAGGCTAAGATAAACATGATCGAACTCAAACACATTAAGAAACATCACGCTGTACATCACCACAAAGGAGATGGTCATCATAAATGCGAACTTATTGTAGCTGTTTTTCATTGCAGTTGTGAGAGTTAAATATCGAACTGAGTTAATCTGCTTTTCAGGAAGCAGATTAAAAAAGTGCGCGTTAAAAACAAGCAATTAAGATGCCACCCTCACCAGTTCTGCTGCAAAAGCGTTGCTGCTTGTGATCTGCAGCAGAAGAACTATGACAATCAGTTTTTTCAGACATACAAAGATAAGAAATCAGGCAAAAAGCTGGTTGCCAGAACGCCTTTTAATCATCTTTACGATCTCAAACCACAAAACTGAAACAATGCCGGTTGCCGCACAAATAAGCACCTGCGCGTAATGCAGCCTTTGAAACTTAAAAAAATGTGTAACGGGCTCAACGTAAAGGATTAACACCATAAGCACTGTCGTTAATAATATGATCAGCGGTACCAGATTGTTGCGGTATTTAAGGGTGGTAAATACGGAGTAGTAAAATGAGCGGTTTACCAGGGTGAGAAAAATGTTGGCAGTTATAAGAACGGTGAAACACATGGTTCTGGTTAGTGCCTCACTATGAGTTTGAGCTACTGCGTACCTATATACAAACAGCACGCCCGCGGTTATCACCAGACCCTGAATAATGCTGGTGGAAAGTTCGTTCCAGCTGAAGAATGTTCTGCTGAAGGTCTTGGGCTTTTGCAGCATTGTGTTTTTTTCGAGCGGTTCGTTCTCGTATATTATTGAGCAGGTTGGACCCATAATGATTTCCAGGAATATGATGTGAATTGGGGAGAAAATATTTGGATAGATCCAGCCAAGTGCCAGTGGCAGAAAGACTGTAAGAATGATAGGGATGTGAATAGAGATGATGTATTGAATAGCTTTCTTAAGATTGGCGTAGATCTTTCTGCCCATTGCCACTGCGCGAACCATCTCTGAAAGATCATCTTCAAGCAGGATGAGTGAAGCGGCCTGCCTGGCGATCTCTGTTCCCCGTTTTCCCATCGCTATCCCTATATGAGATGCTTTTAGTGCCGGCCCGTCGTTCACGCCGTCGCCGGTCATTGCCACTATCTGATCTTCGGCTTTCAGGGCATTGATTATTTTTAGTTTGGCCTCCGGAAACATGCGAGTAAAGATGGCAGTGCGTAAAACCCTGGCCCGCAACTCTTCATCGTTCAGCTTCATCAGCTCTTCGCCGTTAATTGTATCGTTATAACCGCTGAAACCCACTTGTTTCGCAATAGCCCTGGTTGTTGCGGCATTATCACCTGTAATGATCTTAACAGCGATACCGGCCGCGTAAAAATCTTCAAATACTTTTCTGATGTTTTTTTTTGGCGGATCATAAAAGGCTACAAGTCCGGTAAATTTGAATGGCAGCTCCTGCTGTGCAGCAGGGTATTCTGTTCCTTCAAATTCTGAAAAGCCCACTCCCAGTATTCTGAACCCCTCGTTTGCCAGCGCCTGCACTGCGGTATTTATCCTTATCTTTTCTTCCTCTGTAAGATCCGATACTTTTATTAATGCTTCAGGAGCGCCTTTGGCGGCGATCACCCGAGCGCCTGCTGTACTTTCAAACACATGTGTCATCATTGGGGGTTTACCTCCCAGGGGGTATTCATGTACCAGTTTGTAGTTTTGGCGCTCATCAACTCCGCCATAATCTTTATATGCCTGGTGTAATGCAATTTCCATTGGATCAAAAGGAGCAGGCTCACTTGCCCACATTGCAAAGCTGAGGAGCTGCTTCTCATTTTCCTGCAGCTGATCGCCGGGGCTAAAGATGCTGTTTGACGAAAGAAGAAATAGTTTTGCAAGGGCCATGCGGTTTTCTGTTATGGTACCTGTTTTGTCGGTGCAGATCACAGTGGCACTGCCTAATGTTTCAACGGTTTTCATCTGTTTTACCACTATCCCCATTTTCATTAAGCGCCACGAGCCAAGGGCCATAAAGGTGGTAAAGGCTACCGGGATCTCTTCAGGCAGAATACTCATTGCCAGCGTAAGGGAATGCAGCAAGCTGTTCAGAAAACTTTTTGATCGCCAGAAGTTGATCGCCCACACAATCAAAAAAACCACTATGCCAGCGGTTGCCATCTTCTTCACAAAACCTGAGATCTGTATCTCCAGGGGGGTTTTTTCTTCAGAGATGTTTGCCAGGCTTATTCCGATTTTTCCTAGCCTGGTTTCGTTACCAACAGCGCTGATTGTTGCAAAGGCAAGGCCAGTTGCTACAGTGGTGCCCCTGTAGATACAATTATCTTTACTTGTCTTGTGCTTTATTGCAGGCATTGATTCGCCAGTGAGAACCGACTCGTTCACTGAAAAGTCATTGGAGTGTATGATAGTTCCATCGGCTGCCACAGATGAGCCTTCTTCCACCAGCAGAACGTCGCCTACTACCAGCTCTTCACTTTTTATTTCCTGCAGTTTATTTTCGCGAACTACCTTACAGGCTGGTTGTGTAATTTCTTTGAGCTTTTCAAGGGCGTTCCTGCTCCTTGAGAACTGATACAATGAAATAGACACCTGAAAAACAATTGCGCCCGCAAGAAAAATGCCATCGCCGGTTTTGCCACTAATAAAATATATGGAAGCGGCGGTCAGCAACAAGATCACCATTGGCTCTTTGACGGTACGTTGTAAGAGAGTGAGAAAGGTGTTTTCTTTTTTGTACTGCAGTTCGTTGCGCCCAAACTTCTCCCGCGCAGCTATTACCTGCTCATCGCTTAGTCCTTTTATTCCGAATGTGTTTGATGTCATGCAGGTTAAGCCTTATTCCAAAAACAGTAAAGATGACCATGTTAACTCGATCTTATGGTCAAAAAAAAGCGCTCTGAACGTAAATCTGTTCCGCCTGAAAAGGGTTGCAGGCTCCAAAAGTGCAATAAATTCAGAAAGTAACCCCAAATGAACTGTAGAAAGCATAATTTTTATGTGCTGGTTGCGTATTTTGCAGGAAGATGCTGTCGTGACTGTTAAATATCCGGCCTTCGATACGCCACAGGCAATTATCCCGAATGGTATAGTCGAAATTCACAGAATAACCCATAGTCTGAAAACCACCGGCTGAGAAGGTCTGGATAACAACCTGCTCCGGGTCATTAAAATATTCAGCTCTCACTGCAACATCCACTTTTTTGTAAGGAGAGATTCGCGCAATCACAATGGGAGTGTACCAGACATTATATTCGTTGCTGTGTTTTGATCGTTGCTGTAGTCCTATGTCAAACCCGGTTATCAGGCCGAATTTTTCAGTTAAGTTAAAGATGCCGTAAAAATTATTAAAGTAACGCCATTTTTTGAGTGTATCAGGAAATTCATTGCCGGCGAAGGTGCTCCAGTTCAGAGTTAAATTGCCCGTGGGCTTATAATTTAGCTGAGTTCCGAAAGCCGGGGTTTGATTGTATGGTATTCTTTTGATGCGTTGCCAGCCATTAACGATGAGGCCCGCCAGGTATAGTTTTTCTGTTTTACCGGTATAACCTATTCGTATGCCCGACAGATAATAGGGGGAATTATCTGCGAGGATACTTCTGCTTAATGTCCAGCATGTTTTTCCAACAGCGCTTTCAAACCCGATGTGAGAGGGCATTATTCCGGCGTCCACCCAGAGATTATGTTGTTTTGAAATTCTTGTTCCGACCGTTGCTTCAAAAATGTGCTGAAAAAGCGGATGCTCTGAGGCCAGATTATATTGCGCATAGGTTCCAGCCATCAGCGCGAGCTTTGCACGCACATTTCCCTGTCTGTAATCGAATTTGATAAAACCAAGATTTAGATTGACTTCGTTGTGCCGGTTGTAGGAATACAAAAACGCCGGGCGAAGGTGGGTTGCCGGCTGACTGAGATCATAAGCGTAATACACTTCCGCGTAGCCTGTTACTTTCAGAGAATTTGCTGAACTGTCCACTTGAGCTACAGACTGAATTCCAACGAGGAAAAACGCAAATAAGAAGGCAGCTCGTCTGATTATACTCTTCTTCTGCAGCATTACTTTGCAAAGTTATTCGGATCTTTAATGGAATTATGATATGATACAGACTCAAAATGTTAAAATCATTTAATGAAGGTTTGAATTCATCATAGTGTATTCGTACATCATAAAAGGAGCAAGCAACTTGACAACTACTTTAACAGAGTTGGGTACTTTAATGCTGGCAGTGTTTTTGCTAATAGTAAGTTTAAACAGAATTTACATCTCTGGAATTGACAAGGTCTGTACTGTAATTCCAATATAAAACTTAAGAAAATGTTCACCCAAACACTCTCCTCCTTTTTACAGAATAAAGATCGAAATAGCATTTGGTTTAAGTGCATTGGAAATTTGCATATTGATATCAGCCCTTGGATGATTTGGAAGATAGCTGTGCTGATTACGTATTTTACTCCACTCAATGCTCAGCAAAAATGGTTATGGGCAAAGGAAACCACAGGAAGAGCATCGGGGCAACATTTGATTGAGGATCGGGAGGGTAATGTGATCTGTGTTGGAGACTTTAGTGAGTCTTCAATCAGTTTTGGTGGCCATAAGAGCTGGAATCATGACACTGCAGGAGTGAAAAGCGATATTTTTGTCGCAAAATTCACTGCAGGAGGAGAAGTATTGTGGTCAAAAGGGCTGGGTAGTAAGCGCTGGGATTACATTAGAGAC
>JAEZDS010000097.1 GCA_023433205.1 Bacteroidota bacterium | reverse complement strand
TTTCAATACTGTTGAGGTACACTTCCATTATCCGCTCCTTGCTCCAAAGCAATTCGATGAGCGCTGTAAAATAAACCTCAAAAGCTTTTCTTATGTAGCTTCTGCCGGGCCACAAAAATACGTTTTTTGCCGTCTGCTGCGAAATGGTGCTGCCGCCTCTCAGCTGTTTGTGATCACTGTTATACTCCATTGCTTTTTCAATGGCTTTCCAGTCAAATCCACTGTGCTTTAAAAAATTTTGGTCTTCACTGCAGATAACAGCCAGCTGTAATTTCTCTGAAATGTGTTCTAAATCAACCCAATCGTGCTTTAGTACCATTTTTTCCCCGGCTGATTTCTGCTCAAAGCAGCGAATGATCATCAATGGTGTGTAAGGTACTTTCCAGTACCTGTAAATAACCACCAGCCCCACTGTAACCACCAGCAGTGAGATAACAATCCTTAACACTATTTTGAATATGTAACGAAAGAGGAACACTAAAGAGCCTAAATCTATTCGTATTTTTAAAACGGCAAACCGCCGCACCAACAAATCAATTAACTTTCATCTTTTAATTTCTATGCAGGGTAAGTGGGTGAATGTGAGTATAGCTCTCGTGGTATTGCTGCTTGCTTTTTATCTGTACAACAGGTACCGTGTGGCGCCTGAGTTGTTTATCGGGAAACTGGAGCTTACCGATCTAGAAGGTAAGGCCGTGAAACTTGAAAGCGAAGGCAAAGCATTGGTACTCAGTTTTGCAGCGTCGTGGTGCGGACCCTGCATGAAGGAGCTGCGTGAATTAAAAAAAGTTCAGCACGAGGTGCTGCCAGTGGCAAAGGTGGTGGTGATCAGTGATGAGTCATTACAAAAAATAAGTCATCTGCGAGAGCAGGGGCAATATGAATTTAATTTCTATAAACTGGAAGGTGGTTTTTCGGGAATTGGGATCAACTCCATTCCTACCACCTATTTACTTAATTCAAAAGGTGAGGTATTAAAGAAGGAAGTGGGGTACATGGACTGGTCTGACGACAGCACCCGACAGCATTTGTTGAAAATTTTAAGTAAAGGAACTGAGTAAAACTGTACTATTGAACAATTCAAGATCAAAAACATCCAGCAGGGAAAAGAAGCCAGGTCGGAATAAAAAGTTGGTGCCTGTTTCAGCAGGCAAAAGAATAATGAAGCGCGAAGACATCAGCAGACTCAACGCAAAGGAGTTTATCATTATTAAAGGCGCCAGAATGCACAACCTCAAGAATGTGGATGTGGCCATTCCCCGCAACCGCATGGTTGTGATAACCGGCCTCTCGGGTTCGGGGAAAAGTTCTCTCGCATTCGACACATTGTATGCGGAGGGACAGCGGCGTTATGTTGAAAGTCTTTCGGCCTATGCCCGGCAATTCCTCGGAAAACTTGAAAAGCCGCAGGTAGATTATATCAAAGGTATTTCTCCTGCCATAGCAATAGAACAAAAGGTTATTTCAAGAAACCCAAGAAGTACTGTTGGGACTATTACAGAGATCTACGATTATTTTAAACTGCTTTTTGCAAGGATCGGCAAAACGTACAGTCCGGTAAGTGGCCGGCAGGTTAAGAGGGAGACGGTTAGTGATGTGGTTGATTTTGTGAATACACTGCCGCCCGATAGCAGAGTGCTGGTGATCTCGAAGGTGAAGGAGAAAAAAGACCGCAATTATGCAAAACAACTTGAGCTGCTGATGCAGCAGGGTTTTTCGCGGGCAATAGTAGATGGGGAGATTAAACGAATAACAGAAATTGAGCCCGCAATACTTAAAAGGAAGTCGGAGGTTTATTTACTGATTGACCGTTTGGTGACACAACCCGGAGATGAGGATTTTCAAAATCGCGTAGCTGATAGCGTGCAGACTTCCTTTTACGAGGGAGACGGAGAGTGTATTTTATGGGTTGAGAACAACAATGGTTTTGACAAATACCACTTCAGCAATTTATTTGTCCTTGACGGTATGTCCTTTGAGGAGCCCGGCATTAACTTTTTCACTTTTAATAATCCGGTGGGCGCCTGCAAAACCTGTGAGGGATTTGGCAGCGTAATAGGCATTGATCCGAATCTGGTGATCCCCAACAAAAGTCTGTCGGTTTACGATGGTGCGGTTGCCTGCTGGAACGGTGAAAAGATGGGCTATTACAAAAACCAGTTATTAAAGAACGCCCATAAGTTTGATTTTCCTGTTCACAAACCAATTGCCGAATTAAAAAAATCTGATTACGAGTTACTTTGGACAGGCAATAAACATTTTGAAGGCCTGAACGATTTTTTCAGGATGCTTGAAAGGGAGACTTACAAGATCCAGTACCGGGTAATGCTGGCTCGCTACAGGGGGAAAACTGTTTGTCCGGATTGTGAAGGAACACGGTTGCGTAAGGATGCGAATTATGTGAAGGTGGGAGGCAGGTGTATCAATGATCTGGTGTTATCACCGGTTGATAAGTTGCTGCCATTTTTTGAAACGCTTAAACTTGACGCGCATGATGAGAAGGTTGCAAAACGTTTGCTCATCGAGATTAAAAGCAGGCTGCAATATCTTCTTGATGTTGGGTTAGGTTATCTTACCC
>JAEZDS010000085.1 GCA_023433205.1 Bacteroidota bacterium | reverse complement strand
CTGAATAAAACAGAAATTATTCAAATGTATAACAACCAAAGAAAATGATAGAAAATGAAATAACCAGGCTCTGGAAAGACGCCAGCGCATCAGAACTGATCAGACTCGACAAAACCCGCCTGCTGTTCGACCTTCAGTCTGAAACCCAAAGATTAGAGAATGGGCTATTGGCTCGTGACCGGAGAGAGATCATGGTGGCGCTATTAATGATCCCGGTGATGTTGACCACAGCCTGGCTTATTCCTTTTACTGTCTCGAAAATTGCCATGGTATTGACTGCCGTATGGTGCCTGACGGTGGTTTACACACTGCGGAACGTAAAAAAGAAGCGGGTAACCGAAAATTCATTACCCATAAAGGAATACCTGAAAAAGTACAGAAGTTACGTAGCCGCAGAAAGAGATCTACTAAAAAATGTGCTTTACTGGTATGTTCTACCTCCCACCATTCTGGCACTTCTCTTTTTAAGCGGATTTCCCGTTGATTATTTGCGGCTTACCTTTTCAGTATGCGTGGTTGTTGGTATTGGTATTTTTGTTTATGTTCTTAACCAGCGGGCGGTTAAAGCAGAATTTGACCCTCTCCTCAAAAAAATAGACAAAGAAATACAGGATCTGGCCGGGGAAAATTTTTAAAGCGACGCAACCAGCTCTTCAAAAATGGCCCGTAATTCCTCATGATCTGCACCTCCGGTAACAAAAATCTTGTCTGCCGCAGCGGAACTTATTCTTTCATCTGTATCAGGGTGCGAACTCAGGTACTTCATCAGACGGGGTGTTTTAACTTTTTCATCTTTTAAGAGAGTAAGCAGATCCAGCATACCTTTCTGGTTGACGTTGTTACGGCGCATGATGCGCAAAGCTTCCATATCGGCCTCTGTTTCAAGGTCACGTGAGTACTGCAATTTCCTGAATTCATCGGCCTGTGCAGCAATCCCTGCGCTGATACCGGAGATATCACCAAAAATTGCGGCAATCAGCAAGCCCGAGGCGGCAGAACGGCAGATACTTTTCAGAGAATGTCTGTGCTCAACGTGCGACACCTCATGCCCCAGCAACGCAACAAGCTGTTCATACGAATGCATTTTGCAGAGTATCCCAGAGTAAACAAAAACATTTCCTCCCGGCAAGGCAAAAGCATTGATCTCTTCGGATTGCAGCACATGAAACCTCAATGGATAAGCGGTCCCGAGATCCAGTTTCCGGGCAAACACATTGATAAGAGAGTCTGCGGCCCACTGCGAAGGATTTTTTTCAGAGAGTTTGGAAGAAATGCTGCGACCTAGCTCTATTTCAATTTCGGGTGGGATCAGCGCAGCAGCTTTTTCACCTGCCCAGGGAAGCAGCACGAAATAAAGCAGCGCCACAATAAGGATAACTGTTCCACCCAACGCGGCTACAAGTAATGTTTTCCGGTACCGTCTGCCTGGGGCCTCTTCATCAACTGCATCCCGCTTCAGCCAACGCTCATAAATCAATCTGGCGATAGCTCCTTCACATTCCACTGCCATTCGCCCTGATTCTCCGTAAACTACTTGCAAAGCATTGTTATGCCATTTACAGGAACTAATGCTGCTTAGCCGCCAAACAATAAGTTGCTGTTCTTTACCGTGAAGATAAATATTGAGATTGGCAGCGTCTAACGCAAGCTCGCAGTTCATTTTTTGGCCATTCTCAGTATATATTCCCCGGTCCTGCATTTTTGCAGAACAAACTTACAACAATTATCGCGGGTATCAGCCCTTAAAGTATTGTAAATACAGGCAACTGCGGGCCCTAAATCATCAGGCCTCCTGCTCAGCTCAGATCGTATTCAAGATCAGGCAGCTTGTCGAGCTCGGCGAGCAGTTCATCATCGATGGCCACTTTGTTTTTTTTGGAAAAGAGCTTCACCTGCTGTTTAAATTCCACGTCTTCAACATGAAACTCAAGCGTACTTTTTCCCTCAAAACGGTTCATCACTGTTTCTATCTTTTCAACCATTGCCTCATCAAGTTTCTGAAGATTTACCTTAACCTTAAGTGTATTAAAGGCATTCTTTTTTACTTCATCAAGAAGCTCGATCTTGCTGAGCTTTATTTCAAGACTTCCAGGCTGATTATAACGTTCCTGCACCCGCGCTTTTACGAAAACAAAAAGCCCCTGCACCATAAACTTGTTGTACTCCACAAAGTCCTTTCCAAACAACATCAGCTCTACGCTGCTGTGATAATCTTCAATGATAAGTTTCCCAAAGGCGTTCCCGGTTTTACTGGTGCGATTCTCAAAACCGGTGATAATGCCGCCAAAATTAACCTCACGGTTCTTGAATGGCTCCAGCCCTGCCTTTAGCTGAGCACAGTTTGCGTTGCAGCGATGAGAAATGATAAGCTTGTATGGGTCGAGTGGATGTCCGCTGATAAAAAATCCGACAACTTCCTTTTCTCTGCTAAGTTGTTCCAGGGCATTCCAGGGCTCAACCCTGGGCAATTGCGGCTCAGTGATTTCAATGGCTTCATCGCCGCCGAAAAGGCTGGCCTGTGAAGTGTCATTCCCAAGGTTGCGCTGATTGCCATATCGGATCATTCTTTCGGTTAACGTTGTACCGTCAGTGTCAGGCACAAAAAACATGGCCCGGTGTACCTCCGGAAAATTATCAAATGCACCAGCCAGGGCAAGTCCTTCAATTGATTTTTTATTGATGGCTTTGGTGTCGAGCCTGCATGCAAGATCAAATACTGAAACAAATGCCCCGGCAGATTTTCTTTCTTCAACAATGGCGCTCACTACGTTCTCACCCACTCCCTTGATACTTGCCATGCCGAACCGGATGTTGCCGTTTGGCATTACGCTGAACTTTCCGAAACCTTCGTTCACATCGGGACCAAGCACCTTAATGCCCATCCGTTTACATTCTTCCATAAAGAAGGTGATCTTCTCAATGTTGCCGCTGTGATTAAGCACCGAGGCCATAAACTCACTGGGATAATGCGCTTTCAGAAAAGCAGTTTGCACTGCCAGGTAAGCGTAGCAGGTACTGTGCGATTTATTAAAAGCGTAACTGGCAAAAGCCTCCCAGTCTTTCCACACCTTTTCTGCAACAACAGGATCATGTCCGTTTTTTTTACATCCCTCAAGGTACTTGCTCTTCATTTTATCAAGCACGTCCTTTTGTTTTTTACCCATCGCTTTCCTCAGGGTATCGGCGTCGCCCTTCGTGAAATTGGCCAGTTTCTGACTGAGCCGCATAACCTGTTCCTGATATACGGTAATTCCATAGGTTTCCTGAAGGAACTCATCCATACCTTCCAGATCATACACAATTTTTTCACGGCCGTGCTTACGGGCAATGTAATTTGGGATGTACGCCAAAGGACCCGGACGATACAGCGCGTTCATCGCGATCAGGTCAGTAAAACTATCGGGTTTCAGGTCTTTCAGATGTTTCTGCATTCCAGGGCTTTCAAACTGAAAAATGCCATTTGTTTCACCGCGCTGAAACAGTTCAAGCGTTATCTGATCGTTAAGGTCAATGGTATCTATGTCAATGCTTATGCCTTTGTTCAGTTTAATAAAGGCCAGTGCGTCTTTTATGATGGTAAGCGTTCGCAGGCCGAGGAAATCCATTTTCAGCAGGCCCGCACTTTCGGCTACAGAGTTATCAAACTGTGTGAGCAGCATGGTGCTGTCTTTGGCGCGCGTAACCGGCACAAATTTTGTGAGTTCATCGGGCGTTATGATCACACCACAGGCATGCACCCCGGTATTGCGCACGCAGCCTTCCAGTTCATAAGCCTGCTTCAGCACCTGCGATTCGGGGGTATCCTGTTCTGCCAGTTTTCTGAAATTATACGACTGCTCAACAACTTCGCGGCGGTCTTTTACCTTTTCAAGATATTTTTCATCAATTCCGCCGGGCTTGAGCAGCGAACGCAAAGCCGCATCAAGGCTTTCAGGAAAAGATTTTGCAAGCCTGTCAGCATCAGACAATGGCAAATTCAGAACACGTGCTGCGTCGCGGATAGCGCTTTTCCCGCCCATTGTTCCATAGGTAATGATCTGCGCCACCTGGTTTTGCCCGTACTTTTCAATAACATAGTTGATCACTTTATCGCGACCCTCATCGTCAAAATCAATATCAATATCGGGCATGCTGATACGATCGGGGTTAAGGAACCTCTCAAAGAGTAAATCGTACTTTATGGGATCAACATTCGTAATACCCAGACAGTAGGCCACTGCGCTGCCGGCTGCTGACCCGCGTCCCGGCCCCACGCTTACACCCATTTCGCGCGCTTTGGTAGTAAAATCAGATACAATCAAAAAGTATCCGGGAAAGCCCATGCGCTCCATGGTGGCCAGCTCAAAATCGAGTCGCTCAGTAATTTCAGGGGTAAGATCAGGATAACGTT
Source organism: Bacteroidota bacterium (assembly GCA_023433205.1). Lineage (GTDB taxonomy): Bacteria > Bacteroidota > Bacteroidia > B-17B0 > Aurantibacillaceae > Aurantibacillus. Next base: position 5,739 of record JAEZDS010000085.1, on the reverse strand, counting down.
TTTTCGCACCCTCAAAAGTCAGGTGTCGCAGGTAGGCGTTCTCGCCCCTGTTACCCCTTCCTTCATCGTTGGGATCTTTATCTCTCGCGTCCTCAAATTCAACGGGAATTTTAAATTTGGGAAGCAACACATCTCTCCCAAGTTTAAAGGCATCGATCTTATCCACTATTTCCGCTGTACAGGCAAGTGCCTCGGGCAGATCAGAAAATAATGCCACCATTTCCTCAGTGGTCTTAAAATAGAACTCATCGTTCGGCATACCGAACCTGAATCCCCGCCCCCTTCCTACCGGTGTTTCCTTTAGCACGCCATCCTTCACACATAACAAAACATCGTGCGATTCAGAAGACTTCTTATCGAGGTAATAGTTGTTGTTGGCGGCGAAATATTTTACACCGTATTTGGCGGCAAATCCAAGCAGCACCCTGTTTACGTGATCTTCTTCCGGCAATCCGTGTCTGTTGAGCTCAATGTAAAAATCCTCACCAAACTGCTCTTTGTACCACACAAAGGCTTCTTCAGCCTGTGTTTCTCCTACATTCAGGATAAGATAAGGCACTTCACCCTGCAATGATCCCGTGGTGACAATAAGATCATTTTTATATTTAAGCAAAAGCTCTTTGTCGATACGTGGTACATAATAAAAGCCCTCAACAAAGCCGAACGAACTTAGTTTTGAAAGGTTCTCGTACCCTTTTTTATTCTTTGCAAGAAAGGGAATGGAGAAACCATTCTCCTGCCTGCTGCGATCGAAGCGGTCGCGGGTAACATAAAGTTCGCAACCAATTATACACTTCAGCTCCTTCTTTTTTTTACCGCTCTTTTCGCCTTTATCAATTGCCTCGTTAATAGCACGAAGCGCTTTGTTGTGCTTGTCAACCGACTGCCAGAAACGAAAGGCGGCATACATATTCCCATGGTCAGTTAATGCCACGGCAGGCATATTGCAGGAAGCGGCTTTTTTGACCAGTTCGCCCACATCGGTGATAGACTGCAGCACAGAATACTGCGAATGAGTATGCAGGTGGGTGAAATCAACCGCTGTTTCAGGTTTGAGCACCACGCTGCCTGCTGTTTTGGCCGTGCCGGCAACGGTGTCAGTCTTTTTGCGCGCTACTTCTGCTGCCAGCAGTTCCGAAAGGTCAACATCTTCATAAACTATTGATGAAAGCTCTGCTGCTGCAAAGCCCTCAAGCGGGATGATGCCTCTTTTAAGTGTTTCAAAAAACACCTTGCTGGTAGCCTGAACATCGAAAGCCGCGTTGTGTGCCTCTGCAAAAGTGCTATTAAAAAGTTTCTGATACAGTTCGGTAAGTGTCGGCCATTTGAATTTGCCTCCTTTTCCACCGGGGATAGCGCAAAAGGAAGTGGTGAAATCGCATTTGGTATCAAGGATCTTTTTGCCCTGAAAACAATCGCCAAGCTGGCAACGCAGAAACTCTGCTCTCACAATATTAATATCAAAACCTATGTTATGGCCGCATATAAAGTGGGCTTTGGCCACAGCTTCGGTGAACAGCGCAAGAGATTCTGCCAGGTCAATACCTTCAGCCATTGCTCTTTCGGTGCTGATGCCGTGGATCTGCGCAGCATTGAATGGAATTGTGTAACCCCGGGGTTTTATGGTAACACAGTTGTGCGCCAGTAATTTACCACTGCGGTCGTGCAGCTGCCAGGCGAGCTGAACCATACGTGGCCAGTTGTCAGAGTCGCTGAGCGGAGCGTTATAGTCGCGGGGCAGCCCGGTGGTTTCGGTATCAAAAATGAGGAACATCGCAGTAAGAATTCAAATAAGGTTTGGCCAACCAAAAAACATAAAAGTGCCAGCTTAAAAGTAATGAGAAGCGGCTTACCGGGAGGCATGTTGTTAATAATTTTGGAAAGCTTGCTTTGGCTCCGCACAAAGGATTTCGCCGTTTCGCTTAAAAGTTTATCTTTGCGGTTCCTAAAAAATCTGCATAATTCAACATGAACAAACAAAAGACCTCTAAGTCAGAGAACATCAGCGTACTGGAAAAGATCAGGAGAAGGACAGGCCTTCTGGTAGGAATCGTGGGTTTGGCCCTGGTTATTTTTATCCTTGAAAGCCTTCTAGGCTCGGGTGCCTCGATCTTCGGCGGCGATGAATATACTACCATCGGGTATGTGAATGGCAAAAAAATCGACCGCAATGATTTTATAATGACCCTTGAGAACCGCATGAATCAATACCGTCAGCGCAATCAGGGAGCTGAGGTTGATGAACAGCTTCGTATGCAGGCAGCTGACAATATCATTCAGCAGTATGTGCTGGAGTATGCCATAGTGCCCCAGTTCAGAAAAGCCGGTATAACCATCAGCGAAGACGAACTTTATGAGAAGGTTGTTATGCAGCCCGACGAAACGGTGATCCAGAACCTTACCGACCCAAATACCGGTAGAATCAATGAGCAGTTCTCTACTCCTGATGGTTCGCTCGACCTCAACAAATGGCGCCAGGCCGTACAAAATGTAACCGGGGAATCAGAAATGGCAGTGCGTCAGATGGAAGAAATGGTAAAAACCAGCCTTTATTACCAGAAGTTCAGGGCTCTTTTACAAAACGGACTGTATGTTACAAAAGCAGAAGCAGAACAGCTTGCGGCCAAACGCAATAACGTTTTCGATATTGAATTTGTTTATAAAAGATACGACGCGGTTAGCGACAGTGCAGCGAAACTCAGCGAGAGCGAGATTGAAAAGTATTACAAAGAACACAAGTATAAATACAGAAATCCTGAAAGCAGCAGAAAAATAGAATACGTTGCTTTTAATGTAACGCCCAGTGCTGAGGACATTGCGGAAATTGAAAAAGATGCAAACAGGATAGCTAAGGAATTTAAAGGCCTTTCAGCATCTGAAGACAGCTCACTGATGGCAATGGAAAGCGAGAACGGACGAATTGCCATTGAAGACTTTACCCGCAAAACAATGATAGTGCGTGATTCCAGCATCTTTAATGCTGCTCCCGGCACAGTGTACGGGCCATACAACGAAGGGGCATACTACAAGATCTACAAACTTCAGTCTGTAAATAATGTTGCTGACAGTGCAAGGGTGCGCCACGTGCTGGTAGGCGTGAATGATCCTCAGACACAACAACCCAAACGCAGTCAGGCCGATGCAAAAAGGATGGCAGACAGCCTGCTCACCCTTATCAAACAGAAAAAAGTTTCTTTCGACAGCCTGGTTGTAAATGTGAGCGATGACATGGGCAGCAAAACCAACGGAGGAGATTACGGCTGGTTCAATGAGAGGACCGGTTTTGTAGATGCTTTTAAAAATGCCGGTCTGAGAGGACAGAAAGGCAATATTTCAGTAGTGGAGACCGAGTTTGGCTATCACATCATTGAAGTGCTTGATGTAAGTAAGAGCCGACACACAAGTTACCGTGTTGCGCAGATATTCAGGCCTATTGTTCCCAGCGACGAAACAAACCAGTCTGTATTTGCACGTGCCACTCAGTTTGCAGGAGAGAACAACAGCGCTGCGCAATTCGACAAAGCAGTGGAGGAACAGAAATTAACCAAACGTCTTGCTGAAAACGTTAAAGAAGGTGATTACCAGCTGCCGGGATTAGATGGTGCCAAAGAGATCTCCAAATGGGCATTCACCGCTGAAAAAGGAGACATCTCAGTTTTTACCCTTCCCGGAAAACACGTTGTGGCAAAGCTGAGCTCCGTGCGACCAAAGGGAACACTGGAACTTGATGAGGTTCGTGATGAGGTAATGGCAGGTGCGCTTAAGGAAAAGAAATCTAAAATGCTCATCGAGCAGTTCAATACTGCCGGTAAAGACCTTAAAGCGGTGGCAGCAAAAACCGGGGAAAGGGTGACTACTCAAACTAATTTTGAAGTGGAGGCCGGGGCCATAAATGGTGTGGGCAACGACCAGATTATGGCGGGAACCATCACCGGAACGCTGAAAGGCAAAAGTAGCCAGCCGGTAGCGGGCCAGGAGGGCGTTTTTATGGTAGTGGTGAACGACATCCACAAGAGAGAAGGTGCGGAATTAACTATTTTGCGCCGGGAGCTCAGTGAAATGATCAGTACCCGTACAGACTACGAGGTGTTCAACGCCATAAAGGAGCAGGCCGATATTGAGATCCACAAATCAAGGATAGATTAATACTGAATCCTCCGGTAACGGGGGATTTTTTTTTATTAAAAAATGAAAATTTCAGAGGTGATCGCCGAGCTTGAAAAGCTTGCCCCACTGCCCTATCAGGAATCTTACGACAACTCAGGACTAATCACCGGCGATGCCTCTGTAGAGGCTTCTGGCGCCATTTTGTGCCTCGACTGTACTGAGGAAGTGGTTGAGGAAGCCCTTAGAAAGGGCTGCAACCTCATTATTGCGCATCACCCTATTCTGTTTTCAGCGATCAAAAAAATAACGCCATCATCCTATGTTGAAAGAACGCTTATCAGTGCAATTAAAAACGATCTCGCGATTTACGCATGTCATACCAATTTAGATAACATTAGTCAGGGAGTAAATGCACTGATCTGCGAAAAACTGGGTCTGCAAAACACTAAAATTCTGCTTCCAAAAAAGGGGATCCTAAAAAAACTGGTCACTTTTGTACCTCCCAGTCATCACCGGGAGGTGCTGCAGGCGCTATTTACTGCAGGCGCGGGAAACATCGGTAATTACGATAGCTGCAGTTTCAGTCTGCAGGGCGAAGGCAGTTTCAGGGGGGCGCAAGGCACCAACCCGTTCCTGGGAAAACCCGGAGAATTAAGCCGGGAGCAGGAGATCCGTACCGAGGTGATCATTGACCATGGCAGAGAAAAGGCAGTGATCAGGGCCCTGCTTAAGACGCATCCCTACGAAGAGGTGGCCTACGATGTATATCAGCTCGACAACGCCCATCCGGCCATAGGAAGCGGCATGACAGGGGAATTCGCCGAAGCCATTGAGGAAAACGAATTTCTTATGCATGTAAAAAACACCTTTAAAGCAGGTGTTTTGAAACACAGTGCCCTTAGAGGCCGGAAGATACAGCGGGTGGCTGTTTGCGGAGGCAGCGGGCGTTTTTTACTGCAAAATGCCATCGCCGCAGGGGCAGATGCCTACATAACATCTGATTTCAAATATCATGAATTTTTCGATGTGGAAGGACGGCTCTTGCTGGTTGATACCGGTCACTTTGAATCAGAACAGTTCAGCCCCGAGATTTTTTATGATTTACTAAGGAAAAAATTTAGTACCTTTGCAGTCCATTTATCGAAAATAAACACCAACCCGGTACATTATTTCTAATCAACAACATGGCAAAAATCAAAGAAAAAATAGATGCTTCCATTGAAGGTAAGTTAAAGAGCCTTTACCAGCTGCAGCTCATCGACAGCAAAATAGATCGTTTGCAGACTGTACGCGGAGAATTACCACTTGAGGTAAGTGATCTGGAAGATACTGTTGCCGGACTTGAAACGCGCCTCACCAATGTTACCGAAGAGGTGGCTGAACTTGAAAACCAGCTGAACGAAAAGAAGCAGGCTATTAAAGATTTTCAGTCGAACATTAAAAAATACGAAGCGCAGCAGAGCAAGGTTCGCAACAACCGCGAATACGATGCCATCACAAAAGAAATAGAATTCCAGAACCTTGAGATCCAGCTTGCTGAAAAACGCATGAAGGAAGCAAAGGCTGCTATAACGCTGAAAAGTGAGCTTTTAGAGAATAGCCGCGTTGAGTTTGAAGAGCGCAGCAAAGATC